>NZ_JAKJSJ010000013.1:0-211352 GCF_050336715.1 Photobacterium makurazakiensis | reverse complement strand
AACATAGATTTCTGAAGTGAAAGTAGTGTGTGGAGTGATTGAACCTGGCTTAGCAAGAACTTGGCCACGCTCAACTTCGTCACGCTTAGTACCACGTAGAAGAACACCAACGTTCTCACCAGCACGGCCTTCGTCAAGAAGCTTACGGAACATCTCAACACCAGTACAAGTAGTTGTAGTAGTGTCTTTGATACCGATGATTTCTACTTCGTCACCAACGTTGATGATACCTTGCTCAACACGACCAGTTACAACAGTACCACGGCCTTGGATTGAGAATACATCTTCGATTGGAAGGATGAATGGTAGATCGATTGCACGCTCTGGCTCTGGGATGTAGTTATCTAGAGCTTCAGCTAGTTCAACAATCTTGTCTTCCCACTCTTGCTCGCCGTTTAGCGCGCCTAGAGCAGAACCCATGATTACTGGGCAATCATCACCTGGGAAGTCGTACTCAGAAAGAAGTTCACGAACTTCCATCTCTACTAGTTCAAGTAGCTCTTCATCATCAACCATGTCACATTTGTTCATGAATACGATGATGTAAGGAATACCAACCTGACGACCAAGAAGGATGTGCTCACGAGTCTGTGGCATAGGACCATCAGTTGCAGCAACAACTAGGATACCACCATCCATTTGAGCAGCACCAGTGATCATGTTTTTAACATAATCGGCGTGTCCAGGACAGTCAACGTGTGCGTAGTGACGAGTTGGAGTATCGTACTCTACGTGAGAAGTAGAGATTGTGATACCACGCTCGCGCTCTTCTGGAGCGTTATCGATAGATGCGAAGTCTTTAGCGTCACCGCCGTATACTTTAGCAAGAGTAGTACAGATAGCTGCAGTTAGAGTTGTTTTACCGTGATCGACGTGGCCGATAGTACCAACGTTAACGTGCGGTTTTACGCGTTCAAATTTTTCTTTAGACACAATCGTGTTCCTTCCTAGTTAAGATACGCCCCCTACTAGGTTAGGGGACGCGTCCGAAGTTGCTATTTTATGCGCCAACCGAAATTGACGCAATATAGATATAGTGATTAACCGCGTTCAGCAATAATCGCGTCAGCAATATTCTTCGGAATTTCAGCGTATTCACTGAACTCCATAGAATATGATGCACGACCTTGGGTTGCTGAGCGTAGGTCAGTTGCGTAGCCAAACATCACAGATAGTGGTACTTGAGCACGAATGATTTTCAGTCCCGCAGGGCCATCATCCATACCTTCGATCATGCCGCGACGACGGTTAAGGTCGCCAACAACATCACCCATCCAATCTTCTGGAGTCGTTACTTCAACTTTCATCATTGGCTCTAGGATAACAGGGTTAGCATCAAGTGCGCCCTTCCTGAAAGCCATAGAACCGGCAATCTTAAATGCCATTTCGTTGGAGTCAACGTCATGGTACGAGCCGTCGAACAATGTTGCTTTGACATCCAATACAGGATAGCCAGCAAGCACACCATTGTTCATCTGCTCTTCGATACCTTTAGAAACAGCACCAATGTACTCTTTCGGCACCGAACCACCGACGATTTCATCCACAAACACGAAGCCTTCATTTGGTTCTGAAGGTTCGATTTTCAGCCATACGTGACCATATTGTCCGCGACCACCAGATTGGCGTATAAATTTACCTTCCACTTCCGTTTTGCCACGGATAGTTTCACGGTAAGCCACCTGAGGTTTACCCACGTTACATTCCACGCTAAATTCGCGCTTCATACGGTCAACGATGATATCTAGGTGAAGTTCACCCATGCCTGAAATCAGAGTCTGTCCAGATTCCTGGTCGGTTTCGACGCGGAATGATGGATCTTCTGCCGCTAGTTTACCTAGTGCAATACCCATTTTTTCTTGGTCAGCTAGAGAACGAGGCTCAACAGCGATTTGAATAACTGGCTCAGGGAATTCCATACGCTCAAGGATAACGCGGTTATCTTGATCACACAGAGTGTCACCTGTAGTTACGTTTTTCAAACCGATTGCAGCTGCGATATCACCTGCACGGATTTCTTTAACTTCTTCACGTTTGTTTGAGTGCATCTGTACGATACGCCCGAAACGTTCGCGTTTTTCTTTTACGGAGTTGTAAACAGAATCACCTGTATTAACAACACCAGAATAAACACGCATGAAGGTTAAGCTACCAACGAATGGGTCGGTCGCGATTTTGAACGCTAGCGCTGAGAATGGTTCATCATCGCTTGCATGACGCTCAACTTCGTTACCGTTTTCGTCTTCACCACGAATCGCTTTCACTTCCGTTGGTGAAGGCAGGAATTCAATCACTGCATCAAGTACAGCTTGAACACCTTTGTTCTTAAATGCTGAACCACAAGTTGCAACAACGATTTCGTTTGCGAGAGTACGCTGACGAAGGCCGCTCTTGATCTCTGCTTCAGACAGTTCACCTTCTTCAAGGTACTTATCCATTAGCTCTTCAGAAGCTTCAGCCGCAGATTCAACCATGTTCTGATGCCATTCTTCTGCCAGTTCTTGCATATCAGCTGGAATGTCTTCATAGGTAAATGACATACCCTGATCATCTTCATTCCAGTTGATTGCCTTCATCTTGATCAGATCGACAACACCATTAAAATCTTCTTCAGCACCAATATTCAATTGAATAGGTACTGGAGTCGCCCCAAGACGGTTTTTGATCTGGTCGACTACGCGTAGGAAGTCGGCACCAGCTCGGTCCATCTTGTTGACGAAAACCATACGTGGAACTTCATATTTATCAGCCTGACGCCATACAGTCTCAGACTGAGGCTCAACGCCTGAAGAACCACAGAACACAACAACAGCACCATCAAGTACACGTAGAGAACGTTCTACTTCGATAGTGAAGTCAACGTGTCCCGGAGTATCAATGATGTTTACGCGGTGCTCTGGAAACTGTGCTTCCATACCACGCCAGAATGTTGTAGTAGCAGCAGATGTGATAGTAATACCACGCTCTTGCTCCTGCTCCATCCAGTCCATGGTCGCTGCGCCGTCGTGAACTTCACCGATCTTGTGAGACAAGCCTGTATAAAACAGGATACGCTCGGAAGTCGTTGTCTTACCGGCGTCAACGTGAGCGACAATACCAATATTTCGGTAGCGCTCGATAGGCGTTTTACGTGCCACAGCGGTATCCTCTTACTAAGGAGATCCTTAGAGTATGGTTTTGGCGCAGCAAGCCAAAAGCTCGCTGCGCCGATTTTTTTATTACCAGGAGGTAAGTGATTACCAGCGGTAATGTGCGAACGCTTTGTTCGCGTCTGCCATACGGTGAACGTCTTCACGTTTCTTAACAGCAGAACCTTTGTTGTCAGCCGCATCAAGCATTTCGCCTGCTAGACGCTGAGCCATAGATTTTTCACCACGCTTACGCGCAGCTTCAACTAACCAACGCATAGCTAGTGCATTACGACGTACTGGACGTACTTCTACAGGCACCTGGTAAGTTGAACCACCCACACGGCGAGATTTAACTTCTACCGCTGGACGTACATTTTCAAGAGCTTTTTCGAATACAGACAAGTGTTCTTCACCAGAACGCTCAGCCATAGTTTCTAGTGCAGAGTAAACAATTTTTTCTGCAGTAGATTTTTTACCGTCAACCATTAGGATGTTGACGAATTTTGCCAGCAGCTCAGATTTGAACTTAGGATCTGGAAGGATCTTACGCTGACCAATTACGCGACGACGTGGCATGGAAATCTCCGTTGTGTCTTCAGGTTATCCAAAACTTTACAGTTTCTTCAAAATTAAATAATTTTAGTGTTTGGCCTTACTTAACGGAATCCATTAAGACTTAGGACGCTTCACACCGTACTTAGAACGACCTTTCTTACGGTCGTTAACGCCAGCACAGTCAAGTGCACCACGAACGGTGTGGTAACGCACACCTGGTAAATCTTTAACACGACCACCACGGATAAGAACAACTGAGTGCTCCTGAAGGTTGTGACCTTCACCGCCGATGTATGATGTTACTTCGAAACCGTTTGTTAGACGAACACGACATACTTTACGTAATGCTGAGTTAGGTTTCTTAGGAGTAGTAGTATATACACGAGTACATACACCACGTTTCTGTGGGCACGCTTCTAGTGCAGGCACGTTGCTTTTTACAACTTGCTTTGCACGTGGCTTACGTACCAACTGGTTAATAGTTGCCATTAAATAGCTCCTGAAATATTACTTTCGTAAAGATGAAAAATCTGCCTCCCAACAACAGGAGGACGCGAAATTTTATGCATCGCACCCAAGGGTGTCAAGATGTAAGCAACGATCAATCAAATGATTATTTCTTAGACACCCTAAATTTAGCTCAATTTCTTAATATTGAAGTGGGTATTTAGCCCCATTTCATCTGTGTTTCATGCTCGACCGTTAACGCCACAAACCCTTTGTAATCAACAGGTTCTACATCAGGATTTATTCTACCCCCTAAACCTCTGGCAGATAAATCAGACACTAGTAAATAAATTTTTACGCCTGATTTTTTTATTCCATCAAGACTCGAATTTTGTCCGGTCGCAGCGACTACTGCGTCTTGGATCAGTAAAATTGCATCATTTTTGGCGATTAACGGTAAGCATTGTTGGAAAATTTGGCTTTGAAAAGGAGAGCTGGAAATGATGTGGAGCATAATCACCTCAAAAAGTCAGAACACGTTGGCAACCATGAAGGTGCTGTGAAAATGTATGGGGATCACAAACCGTCACCTCGATCAGTAATTCTGACGCTGTTAGTCCGCGCTCTTCTAAGGATTTAGAACACACGTAGACATTCTCGATATCGTATAAATCGAACATCTTAAATGTCTGACTATAATCACGCGATAGTACCTCAGCAGGCTGTTGTGTTTTCAATAACTGAAATACACCATCACCAATAAAAAACACGTGAATATCTTCACTATAGGCGGAGGTTGCTAATACAGCATCTAAACCTTCACGCCCAGCGGCGGTGCCATGGGGCATAGAACGAAAAATAAAGCCAAGAGATTTCATAGTGCTTACGCCCTAAAACTGAATAACACGATCTGCGGTAAGCATAGCTTCAGCCAAACCACCAAGCCCTGCTTGCTCAAAACCAGTGGCAAGGTTATGGCCTAACAATTGATTTTGTTCAGCTTCTTGCTCACTGACAACACCACGACGCAGCGCTGCTGCAACGCAAGTTTGTAATTCAATGTCATGCTGCTTGGCTAATGTTTGCCATGCTGCCACCAAATCGAATTCATCCGAGGCCGGAGCCGTTAACGATGAGCCGTTGTAAACACCATCTTGATAAAAAAAGATACGTGAAAGGCGGTGACCTTCTTCGAGTAATGCTTCGGCAAACAAATAAGCGGTACGTGCTGACTGATCACCGTATGCCGGCCCTTCAATGATCAGCACGTAATTTAAGCTCATTTTTCACCGTCCTCGGTTTTACGCTGACGGATATAAAGGTATACCGTGTGTTTTGAAATATTCAGACGGTCAGCAACACGGTTTATCGCATCTTTAATATCAAAAATACCTTTGTCATATAACTCCATGACAATCTGGCGATTCTTGGCATTATTCGATACATTTTTATCAGCGTTGATCTCTTCAATTGTTCGCTCGACTGTCTGGTCGACGAGTTCATCAACGTCACTTGCGAAATTCACTGTTGATGCAGCTTGCTTAGCCTCATCTGTCGGCATGAATGATTGCAATATTTGCGAGAAAGGCGCATCAAGGTTTACGTTGATGCACAACAAACCAATAATGTCGTTGTCACCGTTACGAATGGCAATGGTGATCGACTTCATTAAATCGCCACCTTTCGCGCGCGTAAAATACGCCCTGGAAAAGTTACGCTCAGAGCCTTCAATATCACGTAACATACGCAATGCTAGGTCTGTAATTGGCGACCCAACTTTACGTCCCGTATTTTCCCCATTCGCGATTTTAATCGCAGATGTGTTGAGGTCGGCTAAAGAGTGCAATACGATTTCACAAAAAGGGCCAATCAGTGCCGCCAGTCCATCTACGACAGCTTCATAAGAACGTAAAATAATGTAGTCATGCTCACTAAAAGCACGTGGCTTAGTCAGATCGTTCTCTATCATGACGTCAGAGCCAAAGTTTTCTGTAGATACCACTAGTCTTTCTTCCTTGCTCATTCCCATTGTATTTAGCTTCAGCCACTCAAGAGGGAATATTGAAAATAAATAGAATGGGCTATCGCTCGTTACTCAGCAGGGCCAATATTAAGCGCGTTATAAAAATTAAAATCTTGATAGCAAGTTTATCAGATTAATGACAACAGCCAGAACATTTCTCGTTGCATATCGAGCGCAAAAAATAAAAAAACCCAGCAAAAGCTGGGTTTTTCATGCGATTGACGAAGACTGAACAACTCAATTTTTTTTGAGTTCTACTCGTCAAATTCTAAAAAATACAATTTTTATTGTACGGCAGCGTCTTGCTCTGCTGACTCTTCTGCTTTAACGATCTCCAGTAATTCAACCTCGAAAACCAATGTCGAGTTTGCTGGAATACTTGGGTTAGCTTGCGAGCCATATGCTAGCTCAGGTGGAATAACGAACGTGAATTTCGAACCTACAGGCATTAGCTGTACGCCTTCCGTCCAACCAGGAATTACCTGATTCAGTGGGAAAGTTGCTGGCTGATTACGCTTGTAAGAGCTGTCAAACTCAGTACCGTCAGTTAGCATGCCTTTGTAATGAACTTGTACTGTATCAGTTGCAGCTGGCTTATCGCCTTCACCTTGTGTTTCAACTTGGTACAGTAGGCCTGAGTCAGTTTTAACAACACCTTCTTGTTTTTCAAACTCAGCACGGTAATCATCACCCGCCTTGATGTTTACTTCGGCATCGGCTTGGGCTTTTTGCTGAACAATTTCAGATACACGCGTATCAAGATCTTGTAATGCTTGCTGAGTTTCTTCTGGCGTTAAACGGCTCTTGTCCGCAAATACATCGCTAACACCAGCCAGTACTTGTTCACGATTAAGTTCTAAGCCCAGCTCTTTTTGCTGATCAAGGTTTGCAGCCAAGTATTGTGCCAAAGATGCACCAATTGCATACGCTGCTTTATCATCTTCAGAAGCAAATGCCACTGGTGCTGCTTCTGCTTCCGCTGCTACCTGCTCTACTTTTGCAGGCTCTGCTGGCTGTGTTTCTGCCACTTTTTCATCTTGGCAACCGACAGCAAGCAAGATTGTTGCAGCCAAAACAGACATCTTTAGAACAGGTTTCATGTATTTCTCCATCATATGCTGAGGAATGCCTCATTTTTTATTTGGCTTTTCATCTCTGTTATGAAAAGCGCTTAAATTCAATATACTAATACTGACTTCATTAATTAACGTTAGCAGGCTAATTAATAAAGTCATACCGACAATTTTAGCAAAACCAAGCGGAACTAAAACTTAATGCAAACCAAAAGATACGTACCTTGTTGCATTGTGGCACTTCTCCTTCTTACCGGCTGCTTTTTTTCTGGTTCAGAACAGCAACGTTGGATTTTAGCCCCTGAGGGGGCAACTAGCCTCAGCTTAAGCCGAGATGGCCGGTTTGCGCTCTACCATTCGGCCTTACAAGGTATCGTGCTCTGGGATTTACAGCAAAACAAAAAGTTAGCTGACTTCGGTTCTCAAGATCCACATCACAATACAGTCTTAAATGGCAAGATTTCAGACAACAGCCGTTATGCGATTACAGCCACTGCGCAGAACTTTGCCATTTGGGATTTAGCTTGGGGCCAATCCGATGGCTTATGGTCAATCTCTGACGGTATCATCCGGGATGTTGCCTTAGCGAATAATGGCCAGCATGTACTACTTGCCCTTTCTAATGGCAAAGCGCTGTACATCGACTTGGGCAGCGGAAGGCGCTTAGAGTTCCTTGCACACCGAGAAAAAGTCAACTCTGTCGCTATTTCACCCAATGGTCGCTATGCCTTATCCGGGGGAAATGACTATTTTGCTTACCTTTGGGATACACGCAGTGGCCAAATACTCCATACTTTTGAACGTGAAAGTCGGATCAGCCGAGTCAGCTTACAACGTGATGGAAAACTCGCCATGATTGCAGATGGCGGTAATGACATTACTATCTGGGATTTAACCACAGGAAAACAACAATCTTCACTGGCGATCCGGCTACGCCAGCAAAACCTATCCAGCGCTCGATTCTCTGATGATGGTACACAGCTGGTCACGGGAACTCCCTCAAGGCGCGTCGAACTATGGGATAGCAAGACAGGTGATAACATTGGCCGCTGGGAAGCAGCCCCGCAACAAGATACTCGACCACCCGCTGCGGTGGTGTATGATGTGGCCATTACACCAGAGGGGCTTGTTACCTCCGGTACTTCAGCTGGTATCGTCCAACAGTGGACAACGGATTAGAACAATGACAGAAATCGAACAACTACAGGCTCGTATTGACGAGCTAGAAATGAAGCAAGCATTCCAAGAACAAACGATCGAAGATTTAAACCAAGCGTTAACCGCGCAGCAATTTGTTCTGGATAACGTACAGACTCAGATGAAGTTTATGGTTGGGAAAGTGAAAGGTATCGAACCATCCAATCTTGCTAGCGAAGCAGACGAAACGCCACCGCCACATTATTAACTAGCCATCATGGTCGGTAATAAGTGGAATTTCAGGCATAAAAAAACGGGAAGCTTAGCTTCCCGTTTTTTGACTAATCAATGCAATGATTAGTGTGAGCAACCGCAGCCACCTTCGCCACAACCACCTTCTTCTTTATGGTCATGACCGTGGTCGTCGTCACAGCTACCACCGCCACAACAGCCACCACCTTGGTGAATGTGACCGTGAGCAATTTCTTCTTCTGTTGCTGCACGTACTGCAACAACTTCAGCGTTAAATGTTAGCGTTTGGCCAGCCAGCATGTGGTTACCATCAACAACAACGTGGTCGCCATCGACTTCTGTTACTTCAACAGGGATTGGACCTTGGTCTGTATCAGCAAGGAAACGCATGCCAACCGTAATTTCGTCAACGCCTTGGAATACGTCTGCAGGAACACGCTGAACCATTACGTCCATGTGTTCGCCGTATGCATCTTCAGGAGCAACAGTCACTTCAAGTTTTTCGCCAGCTTCACGGCCTTCAAGTGCATTTTCCAGACCTACGATCAAATTGTTGTGACCGTGTAGGTAGTCAAGAGGTGCTTCAATCGTTGATTGGTCAACAACTACGCCATCTTCTGTTTTAACTTGGTAAGCAAGGCTTACTACGATGTCTTTAGCGACTTTCATGTTTGCTCCAATATTGAACTGGGTATCAAAGGATTTCGCCCGCATGATACCGGATAAAGGCACTACGATGCCAATATTCTGTCGCGATCTTATTCGCCAGGCTTGAAGATCCCGATAACCTGTTGTTTCGTTTGTGGCGAAAGTTGCTCAGCTTGCTCAACCGACTGAGGTGCTCGCACATCAGTATGATCACATGCTACGCACTCAACACGCTCCACATCATTTTCTTGCCACCAGCGCAATGTATCTTGTTTTTTACAAGAGGGACAAATTGCACCAGCAATAAAACGTTTCTTCGCCATTTTCGCTCCTTGCCATTTCCTGATATCACGAATATTGGCTAATCCCAGCCATTGTGCCGCTCTCGCTCTCCGCGCATTTCACGGTCAAAGATATCTTCCAGCTCCTTGCGTGCTTCCTTAGCCCGCGAGGCTAAATGTACATCTTCAGAGTGCTGCGGTAATAAGTCTCGAAGTGCTGTGGTATCAAGCTTTCGAAAATGCGCTTCTGCCCGCTTTGCTTTATACGGGTGCATACCTAGAGATATAAGGGCTTGTCGCCCTAAATCAAGGGCACCCTCAAAAGTTTCACGCGAGAAATTATCAACACCATGGCTAAGCAACTGATGCGCCTCAACTCGACTGCGGGCACGTGCTAATATTTTAAGCTTAGGAAAGTACTGTTGGCACAAAGCAACCACTTCCATCACTTCATCAGGCTCATCGGTACAGATAATGATAGCCTCGGCCTTATCGGCTCCCGCCGCCCGCAGTAGATCTAACTGCGTGGCATCTCCATAATAAACTTTATAGCCAAACTTACGTAAAAACTGAATTTGACTTGGATCTCGCTCAAGTATCGTAACGCGGATTTTATTAGCAAACATCAGCCGCCCAACCACCTGACCAAATCGGCCAAAGCCCGTAATGATCACTCGAGGTTCACGGTTAATCACATCACTCTCCAAAGCGTCGTCTGCTTCTGCCCTGAACGTACGTAAAAACCATTTATCCTGTAACAACAGAATTAGCGGTGTCGTCATCATTGATAGGCTCACCACAACCAACAAGAAAGACGATAACTCTTTACCCAGTAGGCCTTCGCCTAACGCAGCAGTAAACAACACAAATGCAAACTCACCACCTTGACTCAAGATCGCCGCCATCTGACTACGTGATTTAGCACCGATGCCAAATGCCCGAGCAAGGCCATACAACAACAAGCCTTTAACCGTAATTAAACCAAGTACCGCAGCTAATATTTGCAGCGGGTATTGCAATAACAAGCCAAGATTAACCGCCATCCCCACCGAGATAAAAAACAACCCCAGCAATAATCCTTTAAACGGTTCAATCGCAATTTCTAATTCATGGCGGTATTCACTTTCAGCCAACAACACCCCAGCTAAAAAGGTGCCAAGTGCCATTGATAAACCCAGTGATTGCATGCCTAACGCTATCCCGATTACCAATAATAGCGCGGCAACATTAAACAGCTCCCGGACCTCACTCAACACCACCCAGCGGAACAGCGGACGTAATAGAAAGTGACCACCAACCAGTAAAGCCACAATGCCGCCGATCATCCAAGTGAAATCAAGCCAACTGCCCCCACCGCCACCCGCCAATACAGGTAAAATCGCCAACATCGGGATCACGGCGATATCCTGGAAAAGTAAAACGGCAAACCCTGACTGTCCGGTTTCACTGCCATCGAGGTTCTGCTCTTCTATAACCCGTAATGCGATAGCGGTTGAAGACAAGGCTAGCCCCATACCAACCACCAGCGCATCGCGCCATGTAATAGCAGGAAACCAAGCACTGAATGCCAATACCACAGCCGAAATAACCAAACTCGTTATCACGACTTGGCCGCCACCCAATCCGAGAATTGGCTTACGCATTTGCCACAGCTTTTTCGGGTTAAGCTCTAAACCAATCAAGAATAAAAGCAGCACCACCCCAAATTCCGAAAAGTGCAGTATCGCATCCACATCAGAGATTAAACGCAGGCCCCACGGTCCAATGGCAATGCCTGCTAATAGATAGCCCAATACCGAACCAAGTCCTAACCGCTGAGCAATAGGCACTGCGACAACCGCGGCAGCCAGAAAAACCACACTCACCGACAACACATCATTCGCCATGAATCACCTCCTGCGAGGGTAGCGGCATTTCCAACCACTTCCGATAAGCCCTCGCGTGCTGTTGCCGCTCTTGTTGAGGTACCCTACGCGCCCAGTGAAGTACCAAAGGCTTCAACCACTCCATACGGCACAAAGCCGCTGATAACTCAAAGGGTTTCAAAATTTCATCGATAGAGCAGCGGTTATAACCATCAGGGGTATAGGCCTCTGCGGCTCCACCGGTGGTGATCACCGAACGCCAGTACTTCCCTTGCGTGTGACGGCCATCACCATGAGCAAAACCTTTGCTCAGCACCATATCTATCCACTCCTTTAGCAAGGCAGGACACGAATACATATATAACGGGTGCTGGAACACAATGACATCATGCTGGCTTACAAGCTGACGCTCTGCGGCCACATCAATAAAGAAGTCGGGGTAGACGGCATAGAGATCATGCACGGTGACATGAGGGAGTTCGGCAATTTCCACCAGCATTTCACGATTAGCCACTGATTCAAGAGGATCAGGGTGAGCATAAACCACCAAAACGCGTGGGCATCCTTTTGTTGTCATAACATTCCTTTTCAACCCATAGGTATCGCTAATAGGCTGATATTGTTCATCACATTATTACGCTGGTATATGCACATAATACATAACTGGCTGTAAATAGGATCGTTTATTCGTCATGAGTTCGTTACCAATTAGCGGCATTAGCAGTCAACGTCGCTTTGGGTTAGACTGCCGCACAGTTTCTGGCATTTTGTATTTGCGGAGCGGGGCTTCCCCGACATAGTCGATGATCACGTTTTCTGATATCCAACTTCTTCGAGGCGGTAAAGTCCTACTCGACCAAGCAACAGCAACCATTCACCCTGGTGATAAGGTCGGCCTAGTCGGTAAAAATGGCTGTGGTAAATCAACCCTATTTGCCTTGTTGAAAAATGAACTCAGTGTCGATGGTGGTAACTGTCAATTCCCCGCGAACTGGGAGCTGGCATGGGTTGCACAGGAAACCCCTGCACTCGCACGTGCAGCATTAGACTACGTAATTGATGGCGACCGTGAATACCGCCAGTTAGAAGCCGATTTATTAGCCGCAGAGCAAGCCGACAACGGTAATCGCGTGGCTGAGCTCCATGGCAAGCTGGAAGCCGTTGGCGGTTATAGTATCCAAGCCAGAGCTGCAGAGTTGCTGGATGGCTTGGGCTTTTCACAAGAGCAAATGCAATGGCACCTCCACCAATTCTCTGGTGGCTGGCGTATGCGTCTCAACTTGGCTCAGGCTCTACTGTGCCGTTCTGACTTGCTGCTACTCGATGAGCCAACCAACCACCTCGATCTTGATGCTGTAATGTGGCTTGAAAAGTGGCTACAAAACTACCCTGGTACATTGGTTCTGATTTCACATGACCGTGATTTCCTCGATCCGGTAATTAACCGTATTGTGCATATTGAAAACCAAACCATGAACAGCTACACCGGTAACTACTCATCGTTTGAAACTCAACGTGCCGAAAAGTTAGTGCTGCAACAGGCAATGTTCCAAAAACAACAGAAGCAAGTCGCGCATATGCAGTCTTATATTGACCGCTTCCGCTATAAAGCCAGTAAAGCCCGTCAAGCACAGAGCCGGATCAAAGCCCTAGAAAAAATGGAGAAAGTACTGCCTGCTCAGTTCGACAATCCATTTACGTTTGAATTTCGAGAGCCGAGTGCACTGCCTAATCCAATCTTAATGATGGATCAGGTTGCGGCAGGCTATGACGACAATTTGATCCTCGATAAAATTCGCTTAAACCTGGTTCCGGGCAGCCGTATTGGCTTGCTGGGGCGAAACGGTGCTGGTAAGTCTACATTGATCAAACTACTCTCGGGAGAGCTTTCTGCTAAGGCGGGTGAACTTGCTTACTCTCAAGGCGTTAAGATTGGCTACTTTGCTCAGCACCAATTAGAAACCCTCTATTTAGACGATACCCCAGTTCAGCACATGGCGCGCATTGCCCCCCAAGCAACAGAGCAGCAGCTACGTGACTACTTAGGTAGCTTTGGCTTTCTGGGCGATAAGGCGCTTGAAAAAGTCGGCCCATTCTCTGGTGGTGAAAAGGCTCGTCTGGTACTGGCCCTAATCGTATGGCAACGGCCTAACCTGCTGCTACTCGATGAACCAACCAACCACCTTGATCTCGATATGCGCCAAGCTCTGACATTTGCCCTACAGTCCTATGAAGGGGCTATGGTGATCGTAAGTCACGACCGCTACCTACTCCGTGCTACGACGGATGATCTGTACTTAGTGCACGATCGCCAAGTGGTGCCATTTAACGGTGATCTCAATGATTATCACAAATGGCTAACCGAGCAGCAGCGTAACGAGCGCCGTGAACAGCAGGCGGCAAAGCCTGAAACCAATAAAGAAAACAGTGCGGCATCACGTAAAGAACAAAAGCGCCTAGAAGCTGAGTTCCGTAAGAAAACCGCGCCATTACGCAAACAAATCGACAAGCTCGACAAGCAAATGGAAAAGTTAAGTGCCACCCTTGCCGATGCAGAATCACATCTTGCCGATGCCAGCATCTACGAAGCTGATAATAAAAAGCAACTCAACGAACAGCTGCAACGCCAGGCCAAAGCCAAGTCTGAGTTAGAAGATGTCGAGATGGAATGGATGGACTTACAAGAGCAGATTGAGGCTATGGAAGCCGAGCATAATATCTAGTTTCGCCCTTTCGTCGTATTAGGCACATTGATAAGGACGTCAATTAATGCAGCAACACATTGATAGTGAAAGCTTCTGGCAATTTTGTCTGTGCCACTACTCACAGGCTGGTGTTCAACCGGCCTGCTTAACCTTTCAAGATCATTACCAAGGCAATATTAACCTTGCCCTATTGCTGCATTGGCTTGACCTACATCAGTTAACCCTCGATCCCCCTCATGGGTACAAGGCGTTACTCGACGCACTCACAGAAACGGATGCGTTACTTACCCCCTACAGAGTGCTACGTAAGCAACTCAAACCCACTATCACTAACGAGCAATATCAGCAAATGCTCGCCTTTGAGCTTCTACTTGAACGACGACAGCAACATCATTTATTAACCAGCCTAAACCTATGTCCGCTTTCCGCTCATCCATGCCCTGATAACCTCGTGACTTATGGCTGTCACCTTAATGCTCCCCTATCGCTTCTTCGCCAATTACAAGCAACCACCTAGCTAATTGACCTCCGACGACGTCGCCATCTTGTCTGTGCTAGGATCTAAACCTCATGACCTTTCGTAATTAATGGGATAGCCCCCATACCGTGCCATGAGGAATTTCGATGACCCCATTTAAACCCGCAAGCGGTTTACGCAATGCCCATGTTCAAACCTTATTACCGCGCTTCTTACGCCGTAAGCCGCTGTTCACTCCAATAACACAACGCATAGAAACCCCTGACGGCGATTTTTTAGATTTAGCATGGACTGCCACACCAGAAAATAGCCATCAGAAACAGCCCGTCATGATTCTATTTCATGGTTTAGAAGGCAGCTTTCACAGCCCTTATGCACATGGATTACTTAACGCTGCACAGCAGCAAGGTTGGCTCGGGGTCATGATGCATTTTCGGGGCTGCAGTGGTGAAATGAATCGCCAGCCTCGGAGTTACCATTCCGGTGAAATCAATGATGCCCATTTTTTTATTCAGTGGCTGAGACAACAGCTGCCCACACAACCTTTCTTTGCTGTCGGGGTATCGCTTGGGGGCAATATGCTGGTTAATTACCTCGCTGAAAAAGGAAACCAGTCTGAATTGGCTGCAGCGCAAGTGATTTCTCCCCCACTAGACTTAGCTGCATGCTCAAGCCGTATCCAGCAAGGGTTTTCAAAGATCTACCAGCGATATCTGTTGGCATCGATGAAGCGCAACCTCGGAAAAAAAATTAACGCACAACCTGAAGCCATGCCACTCAAACAAGAACAAGCCGCAAGCATTCGTTCTCTTTGGCAATTTGATGAGGAAGTCACAGCCCCCCTACACGGCTTTGACGATGCTAACGATTATTACCAACGGTGTAGTGGCTTAACCAAGCTAGCTACCGTCACCATTCCGCTTCGGGTCATTCACGCCAAAGACGACCCTTTCATGACTGAAGATGTTATTCCTTCCCAGCCCTTACCGGCACATATCGAATACGACCTGTGTCATTATGGCGGTCATGTGGGTTTTGTCTCTGGCTCTTGGCATAAACCTGATTTCTGGCTTGAACGCACCGTACCGGAATGGTTTGGTCAATTCATACCACTCTACAAATAACAATAATAACAATATAATTGGCTTTTCATCTTTGATTAAAGAGCAGCCCACGATGATCATCCCTTGGCGTGATATTGACCCCGACACCCTAGTCAACTTAATCGAACATTTTGTGTTACGTGAGGGAACGGACTACGGTGAACAAGAGCTCAGTATGGAGCAGAAAGTACAGCGAGTGCGCCAACAGTTAGATAAGGGTGAAGCCGTTATCGTCTTTTCTGAACTGCATGAATCTGTCGATATCAAATTACGCCGAAATATGGGGGAATAAGTCCCCTACAGCGCTAATTTACACGGTTTTGGTGACTGCACGCACGTAGCATTTTTGGCATCCCGACTTGACCTTACCTCACCACCCTGTTACTAACTCTTTCCGTTAATGTTAACGACAGGGTTTGTCATGTCTGCAAAACATCCAATAATTGCAGTAACAGGGTCTTCAGGGGCGGGTACATCCACCACCTCTGAAGCATTTCGCAAAATGTTCAATATGATGGGCATTAATGCTGCCTGGCTGGAAGGTGATAGCTTTCACCGTTTTACTCGCCCAGAAATGGATGTCGAAATTCGCAAAGCCAAAGATCAAGGGCGACATATTAGTTACTTTGGTCCTCAAGCGAACGATTTCCCTCAGCTAGAAACCTTTTTCCGCCAGTATGGTGATGATGGAAGCGGCCAATTTCGACGCTACCTGCATACCTTTGATGAAGCCGTACCATATAACCAAATGCCCGGTTCATTCACACCATGGCAGGAATTACCAGAAAACACCGACGTATTGTTCTATGAAGGACTTCATGGTGGGGCTGTTGATGGTGAAACCAATGTTGCTCAGCATGTTGATTTACTGATTGGCATGGTACCAATCGTCAACTTAGAGTGGATTCAAAAGATTGTTCGGGATACCCGCGATCGCGGCCATTCACGAGAAGCGGTAATGGAATCGATTGTGCGATCGATGGATGACTATCTCAATTATATTACGCCTCAGTTTTCTCGTACCCATATTAACTTTCAGCGCGTACCTACCGTTGATACCTCAAACCCATTCAGCGCCAAAGCTATTCCAAGCTTGGATGAGAGTTTTGTCGTGATCCGATTTCGCGGGATCAAAAATGTCGACTTCCCTTATTTGCTATCGATGATCCAAGGATCATTTATGTCACGCCACAATACACTGGTGGTTCCGGGTGGAAAAATGAGCTTTGCCATGGAGCTAATCATGCGCCCGTTGATCCAAAAACTGATCGAAACAGGAAAAATCGGTTAAATGATAAAACTCAAGCCCCTTTTTAGGGGCTTGGATCTCTTCACCGCAATTTCGAATTAGGCGCCAATCACTTCATGAGAGTGCGTCATTTCAACACCTTCACCAAGCATCAAACACACCGAGCAATACTTCTCTAGCGAATCAGCAACAATTTTTGCTACTAGCGCTTCATCGAGATCATGACCTGTCACCACGAAATGCAAGTTCGCTGAAGTAAAAATACGGGGGGCTTGCTCACGGCGCTCAGATGAAATTCGCGCTTCACAGCCCGTAATTTTCTGCCCAGCTGATTTCAACCCATCAACCACATCAACCGAGCTACACCCCCCAGCCGCCATCAATACCATCTCCATTGGGCTTGGTGCTTTTTCTCCCCCATTGCCATCCATAACCACACTATGGCCAGAATTTGACTGTCCTAAAAAGGTCATATTCTCGACCCATTTCACTCGTGATTGCATTTGTTTTTCCTTACTACTTATAGGGTAATTAGTGACAATATAGCAACTGTGTGATCATGTGCACACTTATGACTACTAAATGACCATTCTCGATAGATCAATATCAAGAAATACATGCTGAAAAAAGATAAACTTTGAACTAATTATTCACGTGAGCTTGCAGCCCAGCTGTTGACTGAATATCCTAAGCGACGAACACCAAGTATAGGCCCAGCCCTTTTTTGATGGACGTCGTTGTTGGGCAACAAACACAGAGGAAGTTAGTAATATGGTTCCAGGTAAACCTCAAACAGATCCAACTCTAGAGTGGTTTCTTTCGCATTGCCACATTCATAAATACCCGTCAAAGAGTACTTTGATTCATGCGGGTGAAAAAGCTGAAACGCTCTACTACATTGTTAAAGGTTCTGTGGCTGTCCTAATCAAGGATGAAGAAGGCAAGGAAATGATCTTGTCTTACCTAAACCAGGGTGACTTTATCGGTGAATTAGGCTTGTTCGAAGAAGGCCAAGAGCGTACCGCTTGGGTTCGAGCAAAAACCCCTTGTGAAGTCGCAGAGATTTCTTTCAAGAAATTCCGCCAGCTTATTCAAGTTAACCCTGATATTCTGATGCGTTTGTCTGCTCAAATGGCAAACCGTCTTCAGGTTACAAGCCAGAAAGTAGGTGATCTTGCTTTCCTAGATGTGACTGGCCGTATCGCTCAGACACTTCTAAATCTTGCGAAGCAACCAGATGCGATGACGCACCCTGACGGTATGCAAATCAAGATCACTCGCCAAGAAATTGGCCAGATCGTGGGTTGTTCTCGTGAAACTGTTGGTCGTATTTTGAAAATGCTGGAAGAGCAGAACCTAATCTCTGCTCACGGTAAAACTATCGTGGTATACGGTACACGTTAATTTCGCGTGCCATCATTGATAGTAAAAAGCCGCCTCGGGCGGCTTTTTTGATCCGGGAATTCATACCGAAATGGTATTTTTGCCGTATTGCTCACTTTTTCGTCCTTGTATCCTCACCACCAAGTGCTACATTGTGCATATCTGGCGTAAGTGATAATACGTCATTCACATGGATGAAATCGATATGGACCTCGAACGCTTTTCAGCAAATGGCTTACCGGCAAGCAATACGAGCGTTATTGCTCCTCTTCCCCCAACAATAGAGATGACAGGCTTTAGCGGGCATCGTCACTATTGTGAACAACAAACGGCTTCACCATGCCATAAAGGACAACTTACTAAGCATGAATTCGGGATCACACCACTTGATAGCCTGTGCCATTAGCCTTCCCCAAACACGTTTTACTCTTATCGCATACGATAAGCCCACCGTATTTCATTACAGTGGGCTATAGGGTTAATCACCTTTAACGCCTACGGATCAGTCTTTCTTCACGTGGGTGCTTTCGAAGATTTTATCCGCCGAGGCTTCAACAAAGCCACGATATAACTCACCGTCAGGTGCAGCATAGCGCTTAGCAAATTCATAAAACCCTCCCGCGATACTAAACACCCCATCGGTAAAGCCAACATCAACGGTATCAGCAATCGTTGCCGATTGCTCTAGCATCACCTCAGGGCTGCCTTTCACATCGCCCCCCGACTCATTGATCGAAAAGCCATTATGACGAAGTAAATGATTTACCTCTTTGACCTCAGTAAACTGCTCAAGCTGATTAATACTGACTGTAAAATGGTTGGCACCAAAACCGTGCGCGGCTAACCACCCTGCATATTCGCTTTCTGCTACCAGCAACTCATAAGTGGCATAATCGAGGTCCCAACGCCGCCCACCATGCAGGAAGGCAGGATCACGCATCGCCGCTTCTGGTACTTGATCAACAAGCTCTCGTACGGTTTGCTGTAGCAACGAGCTAAACTGCCCTACTAGCAATTCACTGATGAATACTTTCGGGGCATTTGGATTTGGATGCTCAAAGTGCTCAGCATAAAGTTTCTTTGCTTCAAAGTGATACTTACCACAAGGTTTATAACCCAATGCGATAAACGGTGCCGCTAGCCTATCCAGACCCACTTTAGGCAAATTAAACGTCCGTAACGCAATATGGTCATTCAGCAACGGCTCATCTTCTGTGAGTAAATCATGCACCTGTGCAGCAGAGGGGCATAAACGCTGAGTATAGTCTTGCCATAAGCCATCAAATAATTGCACAACCCTTTCCATGAATATCACATCCTCTTAGCTGGTCGATAAAACGGAATACCTGAAAAATGTGCCTATATACAGATCCCTGGCGACAACTGCGCCGGCAATTCAGGTTGATCACCTTCCATTGATGCCATTGGGTACGCACAATAGTCAGCGGCATAATAAGCACTTGGCCGCAAGTTGCCAGAAGCACCCGGTCCACCAAAAGGTGCATCCCCACTAGCTCCCGTCAATTGACGGTTACGGTTCACAATGCCAGCCCGAATATGGTCGATAAAGTACTGCCATTCACCGTCATCAGTTGAGATCAGCCCTGCTGATAAGCCATAACGGGTATTATTTGCCTTCTCAACGGCTTGGGTTAAACCGTCATAACGCACGACCTGCAACAAGGGACCAAAATATTCCTCATCCGGTAATTCTGCGATAGTACTTACCTCAATGATCCCAGGGGTAACAATTGCCCCTTGACCTCGGGTAGCAAGCAATAATGATTCACCGCCAAGATCAATAAGCTGAGACTGGGCT
This sequence comes from Photobacterium makurazakiensis, assembly GCF_050336715.1. Taxonomy (NCBI): domain Bacteria; kingdom Pseudomonadati; phylum Pseudomonadota; class Gammaproteobacteria; order Vibrionales; family Vibrionaceae; genus Photobacterium; species Photobacterium makurazakiensis. Next base: position 191,203 of record NZ_JAKJSJ010000013.1, on the reverse strand, counting down.
CGAAGAATATTATCTGCTGCTGCATTAGAGACTTGCGCCCCCATAAAAGGGGCTGGCTCATCAAACTGTCCACCCACGCGAATAGCCGATGCAAGCTCAACTAAGCGAGCAAGTACACGGTCTCCTTCCTCACCCTTGGGTAAATACAGGCGACGAGCACAAGTACAACGCTGGCCTGCGCTAATAAACGCTGACTGAATAATAGTGTAGACAGTGGCATCAAGCTCGCCATAGTGCCGAGAAATAACCATTGGATTATTCCCCCCCATCTCAAGTGCGAGCATCTTCTCTGGCTGTCCTGCGAATTGGCGATGTAGGATCTGCCCGGTATTCGCGCTGCCCGTAAAGAGCAGGCCATCGATGCCTCTGTCACCCGCTAATGCCTCTCCCGTTTCGCGTGCACCTTGGACCAAATTTATCACGCCATCAGGCAACCCTGCCTGCTGCCACAGCTTCATGGTTTCTTCCGCGACTTTCGGCGTAAGGTCCGATGGCTTAAACACCACAGTATTGCCAGCCAATAAAGCAGGTACGATATGGCCATTAGGGAGATGCCCCGGGAAGTTATACGGTCCAAATACCGCCATGACGCCGAGGGGGCGGTGACGTAAAATAGCCTGACTGCCCGCCACTTCTTTTTGTTTCTCGCCAGTACGTTCATGATAAGCCCGCAGTGAAATGGCAATTTTCCCCGCCATAGCCCCAGCCTCTGTACGCGTTTCCCATAATGGCTTACCGGTTTCTTCGGCAATAACCTTGGCAATCATCTCACTGTTATCTTTTACCAATTCAGCAAAGCGCTCCACAATCGCTTGTCGCTTGGAAAAATCACAATGACGCCATTCAACCAACGCAGCACGTGCACTCTTCACTGCCGACGCGACTTGCACGCCTGTTGCGGCCTGCCCCTGCCAAATAACCTCTTCGGTAAAAGGATTGAACGATTGCATAACCGCCCCCTCCCCAGCCAACCATTCACCTGCGATCCATTGAGTCATTGTCGAATTCCTTATTGGGTGATCAGGCGAACTTGATCGCCATGTTGTACTTGGAGGGCTTGTGCCATTTCAGCTGAGATAACGGCGTTGTCGCCCTCAATACCAACTTTACCGGCTACTGCACGAAACTGACTGAAAGATGTATTACTCACAATACAATCCTGACTTTTCGCAGGCAGGCCCACTTCCACGTAACACAATTTTGAATGACGAACCGATTCAATATTTCTGATGTCACACTCAACTGTCGGTCCCGCATCAAAAATGTCGACATAACCACGACAGGTAAACCCTTCTTTCTCAAGTAAGCGTAACGCCGGACGTGTTTTTTCGTGTACTTCACCGATAACAGCCTGAGCTTCTGGGCTCAGTAAGTTAACGTAGATAGGAAGCTTAGGCATTAAATCCGCAATAAAGCCTTTTTTACCGATCCCCGTTAAATAATCCGCAAGGGTAAAGTCGATTGAAAAAAAGTGTTCTTTTAGCCATTCCCAAAACGGTGAGTTGCCATCGTCATCGGAGACACCGCGCATTTCGGCAATCACGGTATTATCAAACCGCTGAGGGTGCTCAGCCATCATTAGGAAGCGACATTTAGATAATAGGCGACCATTGGCTCCTTCTCGCCATTCAGGCCGTAGAAAGAGCGTACAGAGCTCACTCACACCAGTGTAGTCATTACCAAAGGTCAGTACTTTTACCGCATTATGAACGTTCAAACGTCGAGAGGAATGCACCACCGTGCTGAGATGGTAAGTATAAAAAGGGTTATCAAGGCCAATTGCCGCCTCTATCGCCGTCGTCCCTGCGATTTCTCCAGTCTTGGTATCTTCTGCAACCATCAGATACCCCTCAGAGCCAGCTTGGTTCACCGCCTTGGCAAAGCTTTCTTCCGAATGCTTGATCCGATTCGTTAAAATCTCTTCATTAACCGGTAAAGAAGTAAAGCCATGCCCTGACTCTTCGGCACACTGCATAAGTGCCGGTAGGTCGGCAGCTGTAATAGGACGTATAACCAGCATCGAATTCCCTCCTGATGCAGGTTGCAGCAAAACACTGCAACCCTAACTGTCTGATTCTGAACTAGGTCAGAAGCAGCAGTCAGGCTCCTGCCAACTGCTGCATGATTTAAGTGGATACTTAGTGGTAAATTTTGGCAATCGCGCGTTCAAGGCGTGCCATGCCTTCATCGATATCAGCCTTACTGATCACCAGCGATGGCGTGAAACGAACCACATTCGTACCAGCAACCAACACCATCACCCCTTCTTCACCCGCAGCAACCAGAATGTCACGGGCGCGCCCCTGCCATTCATCATTCAAGGCAGCCCCTAACAGCAATCCCTTACCACGAACTTCGTCAAAAATTGGGTATTTACTATTAATGGCTGCTAATGCCTCACGGAACCATTGCTCACGTTGTTTAACACCCGATAAAACTTCAGGTTTAGTCACTTCATTCACAACGGCTTCAGCAACAGCACACGCGAGTGGGTTGCCACCATAGGTCGAACCATGGGTGCCAACTTTCAAATGATTTGCCAATTCAGAAGTTGTCAACATGGCAGCAATTGGGAAACCACCCCCTAATGACTTTGCGGTACTCAAAATATCCGGTGTAACACCTAGACCTTGGTAAGCGTAGAAGTCACCCGTTCGGCCATTGCCCGTTTGTACTTCATCAAAAATCAACAGCGCGTTGTGCTTATCACACAACTCGCGGACACCTTGGATAAACTCACTCGTTGGTGAAATGATGCCACCCTCTCCTTGAAGAGGCTCCATCATGACGGCACAAGTACGTTCTGACATGTGCTCGGCAAGGGTCGATAAATCATTGTATTCCAGGTGGGTTACATCACCAGGCTTGGGACCAAAACCATCGGAATATGCGGCTTGTCCACCAACCGTGACGGTAAAGAAAGTCCGGCCGTGGAAGCCTTGTTGAAACGCAATGATCTCTGATTTTTCTGGACCAAATTGGTCAACAGCATAGCGACGAGCCAATTTCAGTGCAGCTTCATTCGCTTCTGCACCAGAGTTGGCAAAGAAAACTTTATCGGCAAAGCTATGCTCGGTCAGTAATTTAGCAAGACGTAATGCGGGTTCATTGGTCAGTACATTACTTACATGCCATAACTTTTCGGCTTGATCTTTGAGCGCATCAACCATTACAGGATGACAGTGGCCCAAGCAACTCACCGCAATCCCACCGGCAAAGTCGACATATTCTCGCCCTTCTTGATCCCACACTCGGGCACCGTCCCCCTTAACAGGGATAACTTGCATCGGTGAATAACAAGGCACCATGACCTCATCAAAAAGCTGGCGTTCTACGGTGTTTTCCTTTGCCATTGTCGTTTCCTTCTAGGTTTATTGCCTTAAGCATAGTATTTACATTTTATTAACCAATTCCAATAGCATAATATTTTTTATTGCTTATTCGCATTAGGTTAACCATCGGTTTAAAACATATTTATGCGCGTCATTGGCAATTTTATTAACCCCCAAAGACAGGAAGGTGTTTTTCCTACTAGGAAATAAAAGTCAGACTGATAAAAAAGCTGCATAATATTTCCTTAATTGCAAAATCGAAAAAAGATACAAAAATGTTAAAAAAGGTGACTAGGATCGCGGAGAGGGACACAAAAGAAGGGGGAAAAGGATCCAGAAGCAGTAAACAGCTAGCGTTATCAGCCAACCAAGATCAGAAGATTATGATAAAAAGCAGCATAAAATGCTGCTAAACGGTTGAACCTATTAGCTACGGCGAAGGAAATTAGCCAATAGTTGGTGACCTTGCTCAGTCAGAATACTTTCAGGGTGGAATTGTACGCCTTCAATCGACAATGTTTTATGGCGGATCCCCATAATTTCATCACGCTCACCGTCTATTTCCGTCCACGCTGTCACTTCAAAGCATGAAGGCAGGGTCTCGGTCTTAACAACCAAAGAATGGTAACGGGTGACGGTCAATGGGTTATTAAGCCCTGTAAAGACATCGCTATCAGTATGTACGATGGGCGAGGTCTTCCCATGCATGACCTGACGGGCACGTATAACATCACCACCAAACACCTGAGCAATAGACTGATGGCCGAGGCAAACCCCTAGAATCGGCAACTTACCGGCGAAGTAGCGAATGGCCTCTAGTGAGATCCCCGCTTCGTTCGGGGTGCATGGACCAGGAGAGATCACGAGATGGGACGGTGCTAGTGCTTCAATGCCTGCGATATCGATTTCATCATTGCGGACGACCTTCACCTCAATACCCAGTTCACTAAAGTACTGGTAAAGGTTATAGGTAAACGAGTCGTAATTATCGATCATCAACAGCATGGGTACATCAGCTCCCTGAAAATTCAGCGGCCTATTTTGCTACAGGACGGGAGAAAGGCAAGTTATAGCGAAAAAAAACCGGCTAATAGCCGGCTTCTTTTCGTTACACGACGTGTTGCTCTTATGGGCGAGCCACAAATCCAACCGCTTCAAACGCTTTTTTCAACGTTACTGCAGCACGCTCTGATGCTTTCTCGGCACCGGCTTTCATAACGGCATCCATGTAGGTACGATCTTCACGAATACGTTTGTATTCCGACTGGATTGGCTCAAGCATCGCAACAATCGACTCACCGACATCTTTCTTAAATGGCCCGTACATTTCAACACCTTGGTATTGCGCTTCAATTTCTTCAAACGTCTTACCTGATGCAGCCGAGTACAGACCCATCAAATTCGAGATACCCGCTTTATTCTCAATATCGTGAACAATGCGCGGTGGTGTCTCGGCATCGGTTTGCGCCTTATTGATCTTCTTAAGAATAGACTTCGGCTCTTCCAGCAATGTGATCACATTTTTACGGTTATCATCCGATTTCGACATTTTCTTCGTCGCGTCTTGCAAGCTCATAACACGCGCATTGACGGTTGGGATATAAGGTTCTGGCACCGTAAAGATTGGGCTTTCTGGGCTGTAAATATTATTAAAGCGGGTGGCAATATCACGCGCCAATTCTAAGTGTTGCTTCTGATCGCTACCCACAGGTACTTGATGTGCACCATACAACAGGATATCGGCAGCCATTAGTACTGGGTAACCAAACAACCCAACATTCACATCATTTGCATGGCGCTGAGATTTGTCTTTAAACTGGGTCATACGGCTTAGCTCACCCATCTGGGTGTAGCAATTAAGCAACCAGCCTAGCTGTGCGTGCTCTGGTACATGAGACTGCACAAACAAAGTACTTTTCTTAGGGTCTACGCCCACAGCCAAACAAATTGCCAATGCATCCAGCGTTGCTTCATGCAGGGCTTTAGCATCTTGGCGAACGGTGATCGCGTGAAGGTCGACTACACAGTACTGACAATCATAGTCATCCTGCATCTGTTCCCACTGACGCAGCGCACCCAAATAGTTACCAATACTTAATTCGCCAGAAGGCTGGACGCCGCTCAATACAATGGGTTTAGTCATGATGAGAATTTCCTATGTCACTCAAAGAAACAGCGGCAATTAAGCCGCTGATTGAAATTAAATTGATTGTTAGCGCAAGGCTAACCGTACTAGCTACCTAGTTTAACGGTTTCTGCCAACAGGCTAAAGTGATCCAACACAATATCTGGTTCACTTGCACTGATTGGCTGGCCATAGTTGTAGCCATACGTCAGTCCAACAACATAACATGTTGCCGCTTTTGCCGCCAAGATATCATTACGCGAGTCACCCACCATTAGCATCTCACTGGCGGCAAGCTGGTGCTTTTCCATCAACCAATGCAATGCATAAGGATCAGGCTTTTTCAGCGGGAAAGTATCGCCACCAATAACATCCACAAAGTAGTCTGCGATTTCATGCTGCTCAAGCAAGTGCGGCACAAACTGCGCGGGCTTATTGGTTACAATAGCCATTGGGATCCCAGCTTGATGGAACGCTGCTAATGTCTCTTTTACCCCATCATAAAGTGCGCTTTTTTGGTGGCCGCCTTCTTCATAAAAACGGTCAAAAAGCTGACGAGCCTGCTGATGGAGTGTTGGGTCTAGCTCTGGATCAACCTCGATACTCTGGCTAAGGGCACGGCCAATTAGAATATCAGCGCCATTGCCAATCCAGGTCGTTACCTGCTCGACCGTTACCCGAGGGCGTCCCAACGCCTGCATGGTTCTGTCTGCTGCTTCCGCTAAATCAGGCACACTGTCGAGCAGCGTGCCATCAAGGTCAAATGCAATAAACTTAATGCCTTTGAACGCTTTCATTAACGTTCAACCTTTGCCAGTTCAGCACGCATTTCATCAATCACGGCTTTATAATCTGGTTGGCTGAAAATCGCAGAGCCTGCAACAAACATATCTGCACCCGCTTCGGCAATTTCACGGATATTATCAACTTTAACGCCACCGTCGATTTCCAAGCGGATATCGTAGCCAGACTCATCAATACGCTTACGCACTTCGCGTAGCTTATCCAAGGTGTTTGGAATGAATGACTGACCACCAAAACCAGGGTTCACCGACATCAACAAAATCATGTCGATTTTGTCCATCACGTAATCTAAATGGTGTAACGGTGTCGCAGGGTTGAAAACGACCCCAGCCTGACAACCACACTCTTTGATAAGTTGCAGCGTACGATCCAAATGTTCTGTCGCTTCAGCATGGAACGTAATCATGGTTGCACCCGCCTTCGCAAAATCAGGAATAATGCGATCAACTGGCTTAACCATTAGGTGAACATCAATTGGTGCTGTAATACCGTAGTCACGCAGTGCCTTACAGATTGGCGCGCCAAAGGTTAGGTTGGGTACGTAGTGATTATCCATCACGTCAAAGTGCACAACATCGGCACCTGCTGCCAATACTTTCTCAACATCCTCGCCAAGACGAGCAAAGTCTGCAGACAGGATAGATGGAGCGATCAAAAAGTCCTTCATGTTCAGCCTCTATACGGTACAAAACGGTACAAACGAAAACGTTATCGTAAATCGGCGCAATTCTACCCGATCCAATTCGTGATGTCTTAGCTAAACTAAAAAACGGACGTGACGACGACAGGGAGAGATAAATGAAAGGTCAACGTGACAACGCGGGACATGCAGAAAAAACAAAGAAAAGAAAGGTATTACTGAGTGTAGGAGCAGCGCTTTTTGGTGTGCAGTCGGATCAGAACCGCCACCGAGACTTCAGCCAAGCAACGCCTTGGCCTTATATCATTGGCGGTATTCTATTAATTCTTCTTTTTGTTGGGTTACTGGTTATGCTCAGTCAATGGGTGGCAAGCTAAATTACTTATTCACTGCCAGCCTGAAATAACGCTAATAATTCATCGACTTTATTACGTCCGCTGCCATTACGGCTAATCGTACGCTTCACTTTAACCACAGATAGATCAGCTCCGTGATATAAACGACGAGTCAATGTGGTGTCATGATTTGAAATCAAAACCGGAATATCACGTTCACGTGCTGCTTTCTCTGCCATATCAGCCAGTGCTGCTTGATCATCTAAGCTAAATCCATTGCCCGCGTATGACGTAAAATTAGCGGTCGTCGATAATGGCGCATAAGGTGGATCACAATAAACAACACAACCCTTACGTGCGCGTGAGAATGTTTGCTGATAGCCTTCGCAAACAAATGTAGCTCTCTTGGCTTTTTCAGAAAAGTAGTACATTTCTGCTTCAGGAAAATAGGGCTTTTTATAAGAACCAAATGGCACATTAAACCCGCCTTTCTTGTTATAGCGACACAAGCCATTAAAGCCATGTCGATTCATATACAAGAAATACAGCGAACGCAGGTAAGGGTCATTCGTGCGATTAAAGGTCTCACGGATCTCTAAGTACGCTTCTTTACGATTATACTCTGGCGTGAACAGTGCTTTACTGTCTTTAATATATTGGTCAGGTTGGTTTTTGATAATGTTATACAAGTTGATCAGATCAGGATTGATATCTGCTAACAAGTACTGTTCAAAATCAGTGTTCAGAAAAACCGAGCCTGCACCAACAAATGGCTCAACCAATTTCCGCGCAGGTGGTAGGCGACGTTCAATTTCCTCAACTAGGGAATATTTACCCCCAGCCCACTTCAGGAATGCACGATGCTTTTTCATTCAGCTGACCACCAATACCGACTTTGTAACGAAAGGTGGCGGATTGTACACCATTTTATACCGCTACTGATACCGTTAACCCGGAAATATCTCTATCAATAACGTTATTTAACCCGCTCAATTTCAGTGTGGATCTGACGATAAGATTTCACCCACGGTTGAAGCGCTTGTAGCTGCTCAGGCAAATCTGTTTCTGCCTTGCGTGCGGCAACAACATTTGGGTAATCACCCGTGATAATAATAAACCATGGCACACCATTACGGCGGGTTTCATAAATATTAGAGAGTGAAGCAATATCATGTTCAGCCACAAACTTATTGGCAGCAACCAAAGACTTCATCGCTGCTAGTTGGAGCGCGTAATGGCTTTGATTAATCAGTTTTAGCTCTGCACCCAAGAGAGAGGCTCCCGTGTTTAGCGGTTGCTCATCTTCAGGTCGTACAGAAAGTGAGTTTACTTGAGCTAATTCACCTTCTTCGGCCACATTTATGCCATCAGTTTGTATTGCTGACGATTGCGCTTCAATGGCTTGTTCACCGGAGCCTCCGGTATTTTGCTCAGACATCATGGCATCAACGATATCCGAAGGCACAACAACACGTTGAGCGGTTTCGGTACGGCCAACAGTTAAGCCTTCAATTGAAACTTCTGGAGGGAGGTTTTGAGAATCATCAAGGCTCTCATCTGCTTTGTCTGACAATATTGAGTCAGCCATTTGAGTCTCATTCTCTACGCTGGCTTCAGGATCTAGCGTGGTAGGCTCTTCTGCCACATCAGCCAGCGCCTGTTCAAGTTGTACTTGATCGACGCCATCACTCACTAATGGCTCATTGTCCGGCTTAGAAGGGGATAACCAACCGATAATCACCGCGATAAGGATCACCGATAATATCGCTGCCACTATCCAAAGAGATGGCTTCTTTGAGGCTGTATTCGACATATCCATATGCTCTTCCTGTTCTAATTTCACTAACTCACCCGGCCACGGTGCAACCTGAGCCGCTTTTTCTCGAAGTAAGCGCCGCCCCTGTGCATCTAACGGTTCATCAGCAAACATCTGCTCAACAAAAGTCTGAACTTCCTGCTCTGCCAATGGTGATATTTCAACTTCGAGTGGTAATTGCCCTTTCCCGTGGGCAACCGATGCGAGGTATTTATCCAGCCGGCCAGTATGGCTGAATAATAATGTATTCACTTGCCAATCAGGCTCTGCCTGAGCATGCTGCACCAGCGCCCACAACTCGGCGATAATCGCCGAACTTAATAGGTGGGCATCATCAATCACCAGCAAGAGGTTAACAGGGTACTGATTCAAGATCCGCTCAATGCTTTGGAGCAGAGGATCATGTTCATTAAACACCGCGTTAGGTGCTAACTGCTGGAGGATAATCGCCCGATGCTGGGCATCTGTTTGACTAGGATGACATAACACGAGTGCCTGTTGTTCCGCATTTGTCCATGCTTCAAGGTAGCGCTGTGCAAGCCAGGTTTTTCCCGCGCCTTCACCACCTGTAACAGGGATAAAGTTTGAGCTAAAGCGGGTAAGAAATTGAATTCGGGAAAGGAGTTGGACTTGAGAATCCAAGTCCAATGACGTTACGTGCATGCCACTGCTCATCTTGGCCTACATTATTGTTCAGTGATCACTCGTTGCAAGACCGTTTCGGGTACACCTGCAACGACTTCAGCCTGACCGATACCCGTTGGTAAGATAAGACGAAGTTGACCTGACAATACTTTTTTATCACGCATCATATGCTTCATATAACACTCAAATGTCATTCCTTCAGGGCCTTTTACAGGTAAATTTGCCCTTTCAAGTAACTGAGTGATACGTTCAACATCTTGCAGTGATATCAAGCCTTGGTAGTGGGCGGTTAAGGCCGCCTGCACAGTACCAGCCGCAACGGCTTCACCGTGTAACCAGTTGCCATACCCCATCTCAGCTTCAATCGCATGACCAAAGGTATGACCAAGGTTTAGCAATGCCCTCACTCCCGTTTCTTTTTCATCGGCAGCAACAACATCTGCTTTGATCTGGCAACAGCGTGCAATAGCGTAGCTCAGTGCATCATTATCTAATGCTTGTAACTTCTCAAGATTATTTTCAAGCCAACTAAAAAAGTCAGCGTCGGCAATAATCCCGTATTTGATCACTTCCGCCATACCGGCAGCAAACTCACGCTCTGGTAAAGTGTTGAGGCAGTGGTTATCAATGATCACTGCTTTAGGCTGGTAGAAAGCCCCAACCATATTTTTACCCAAGGGGTGGTTCACCGCTGTTTTACCGCCGACAGATGAATCCACCTGAGACAGCAAAGTAGTTGGTACTTGGATAAAATCAACACCTCGCTGATAGCAAGAAGCAGCAAAGCCCACCACGTCGCCAATCACGCCACCGCCTAAAGCAACAATAACCACATCGCGGCCATAGTTCCCTTCAAGAAGGAAAGTCATAATTTGATTGAACGTATCGAGGGTTTTGTACTGTTCGCCATCAGGCAAAGATAGGAGTGCGACGTCGCATGGTAATGAACGGATAGTCCCGATAACCTGTTCGGCATAGAGCGGGGCTACCGTTTCATTGCTGACCACAACAACACGTCGATCTGCTGGTATTGCAGAGGAAAATAACGCCGGGTTATTAAATAACTCGGCGCCGATGGATATTGGGTAACTTCTGTCACCGAGATTGACGTTGATCCGTTCCATGGCCAGCTCTCTGTTCTAAATTAACGCTCTTCAAGCATCTTGATGATTTGGTTTGCGACAACTTTCGCACTCTGATCATCAGTACGCACCACGTAGTCTGAAACTTCTTCATACAGTGGATTACGTTCATCAGCAAGAGATACCAACACTTCACGTGGTGTATCTGTTTGCAGTAATGGACGCTTTTTGTCGCGCTGTGTACGAGCGAGTTGTTTCTCGATCGTCGTCTCTAGGTATACAACGATACCACGAGCAGATAGACGGTTGCGGTTATCTTTGCTCTTCACAGAGCCGCCACCCGTCGCCAATACGATACCTTGGTGTTGAGTTAGATCGTCAATTACCTGTTCTTCACGAACACGGAAACCTTCTTCACCTTCAACATCAAATACCCAGCTAATATCTGCACCAGTACGGTCTTCGATTACTGAATCAGAATCAAAGAACTCCATATGCAGTTGCTGTGCAAGGTGTCTACCAATAGTACTTTTGCCGGCACCCATTGGGCCGACCAGGAAAATATTTCGTTTTTCAGCCATTTTTAGCAATTTTACGCGCGGTTAATAAAACGACACCGCCCGCAGGCTTTCATTAGATAAGCCCGAGGCGCCAACTTCCTCACATTTAATTCGTGATAAGACCGAAAATTATCTCAGGTCTAGACGGCCTTTGGCAATAGCTATAACCGTTATTTATTCCATTCAGGTCGCAATGCTGTCAGCCTGAAATAGTATACATTCCAAACTTAGTCGCTATCGTCGGCAAAAAAGCACGATTAACCCTATTGGTGAACAATCTTCGGCGTAACAAAAATCAACAACTCACGCTTCGCTAATTCTTCAAGTTTATGGCTAAAAAGCGTTCCTAAGACCGGTAAATCCCCTAATAAGGGTACTTTACGCACTGAATTATTGATGGTGTGCTGGTAAATTCCCCCTAACACAACCGTTTCACCATTCTCGACCAGTACTTGAGTACCAATCCGCTGAGTATCGATAGCAATAGCTTCACCGGTTCCCGTATTGACGACGGAGCCAGGTTTATCTTGCGTTACCACCAAGTCCAACACCAACTTACCATCTGGTGTAATTTGCGGCGTTACCATTAAGCTCAGCACCGCTTTTTTAAACCCTACAGATACCGCTCCACTCGATGAGGCTTCGAGGTAAGGGATCTCTGTACCCTGTTCAATATAGGCCATCTTTTTATTTGTTGTGACTAATCTTGGGCTAGAAATAATTTCCGCTTTCTGCTCGGACTGCAGGGCTGATAATTCAAGATCGAGTAATACATCGCCTATTTTCGCCACCTGAAAGGCAATACTGGATGCCCCAGCTTTGGTTGCGGCTAAATTTACATTAAGAAAGTCATCAACGGTTGCTTCATCTTCCAGCAAACCAACAGAGTTAAGATTACTCTCAATCGAGCCGCCAACAGTATTGTTACCATTACTCGATAATATTCCCCAGCGTACTCCTAGCTCGTCAATATCGCCTTCATTAACTGTCACGATCCGTGCTTCGATCTGCACTTGCTTAACTGGCACATCCAATGCCGACACAATATCGCGAATATTCTCCAACGTATCTGGAATATCATTAATAATTAAAGAGTTGGTTCTTGCATCTACGTGCAATGAACCTCGGGGCGATAACATACTCACGCCATCATCGCTCCCTCGCAGTAACTCGCCAAGCTCGGTCGCTTTTGCATAGTTCACCTGAATAATCTCAGAGCGCAGTGAAGCCAACTCTTCCTCTTGCCGTTTGGCTTCCAAGCGATGCCGCTCACCTTGAGCAAGCTCTTCTTTGGGCGCGACCAAGACCACAGAGCCTTGCTCGCGTTTATCGAGTCCTTTTGCTTTCAAAATGATATCGAGCACCTGCTGCCAAGGCACGTCGTCCAGGCGTAGCGTTAAATTACCTTGGACTGAATCGGAGACCACTAAGTTAAAGTCATTATATTCCGCGATAAGTTGCAACACGTTACGTACTGGTACATCTTGGAAATTAATCGAGATTGGCTTGCCGTCATAAGAAATCTGCGATGATTCGACATGAGTCTTAGGGGGATTCACGGCCTGAATGACAACTTCAACGGTGTTCCCTTCGCTATTATAATCATAACTAAAGGCGCCACTCATTTTCAGTACTAAGCGTACACCTCGCTCGGTTTTAAATGTCTCCACGGTGTTTACCCGAGTCGCAAAGTCAGCAACATCTAATACATACACCATGTCATCGCTAATCCCAGTGTCATGAATATCAATGTAAAGCTGCTGCCCTGACTGTCGCATATCCACCAGCGAACGGGCTTGTGCCAATTCAATCATTAGCAGACCATGACTCTGTTTTGTACGTTTAAAATCGATCTGTGTCACTTGGTTGTCTGCTGCCTGTACAGACCACGCCATGCATAAGGTCAATAGCCCTATCCACCTCATTATATTGATAGCGGGAACCATAACCGCTTGCCACTTTGTTCGACTCGCTGCAATCCTTGCCATAGTTTTGTCTCTTCTTATACTGCGGAACCATGCTTAACAAGGGCAAGCGTGGTTACTCTTTTTAACCAGCACCCCTCGCCATCAGGCAAAATTTCTTCGATTTCTACTGTTTTCTGATCAACCCTTTTTATCTTTCCATGATTGAGTCCTAAGTAATGCCCCTCCCTCACCTTGACGAGTTTGCCTTCTGGGGTATAAATAAGGGCCCATAGCTGTTCGTTATCCCCCATCACACCACGCATACTCAGTTGGGTTAGTGGGTAACGCTCAAGCGGTGATCTTTGCGCTCGTTGCTGTGGCTGCCAGCATGCTTGCGTCATGCCTTCTCTCGCCTCGCCTAATTCTGGCTGAGGCCGCAAAAATGGGGCTCTGGTACTTGTCATCACAAACGATTCCGCAGCAAATACGGGCTGCTCTTCTAATGGTTCGACACTCGCCTTAGCCTGTTGGTGGGTATAGGTAATAAATTGCGCGACAGAATCATCATTTGCCCGGCACCCCACCAACCCGAGTAGCCCCAGCATCAACACGCCTAATTGCCGGTTCATACAGGCCCCTTAACCGAGACTTTGAATCGGTACGTTGTCGCAGAGACTTTGAGTGACAGTAGCGCTTGCCGACCTTTACGATCCGACCTTTCCAGTTCAATGTTTTTTAAGGTCACAATGCGTGAGAGCTTGGCAATGTCTTCGACAAAAAGCCCAATATCTTCATACTTCCCGGTAAGTACGATGCTCATAGGAAACTCGTAGTACAGCTCATGCTCAATGCGAGATGCCCATTCAATACGTTGAAATTCAAGTCCGTTTCGTATACCGATATCATTCACATTGGCCAACAAGCTTGCCAGTTCGTCTTCTTCTGGCAATTGTTTGACCACAAACTGGTAGCGGCCTTCGAGCACCTCAATTTGCTGCTTTACTTTCGGTAAGGCTGCGACTTGATTAGCTCGACGAACCAGTTGCTGGCGGAGATCGGTTTCAGTCTGCTTTATTTGCAGCAATTCATCTTGCAAAGGGATGACCCAATACCAATATCCAGCAAGCGACAGGGCCATCGCGAGCAATGCCGCGACAACGCATTGGGCGATGAATGGCCACTCCGTAATTTCATCAAGCTCAAGATCACGCCAATCAGTCATTCACTTGCTCTCCTTGATTTTTATTACTCACCACCAGCGCTTCTTGCGGTGTCCGCAACACAAAGGAAGCCCTAAACTCTGTTTGTTCTTGGTTTGGGTTCTGCTTCTCTTTCATTAATACGATTGAATGCATGTTCACACTACCGAGCCACTCCGACTGCTCAGCATTCGATAATAGTGTTGCTAGCCGGCCGTTTGAGTCACCAACCCCGTTAATTCTGGTATGGCTTCCCGTCATTGCCAGTGTGTTAAGGTAAACACCTTGCGGCACAACACTCGGTAATAAACTCAGTAGTCGAGTAATGTGGTTACGGCCTTTTTGAATGTCGGTAATCACCGCTAAACGCTTATTTAGCGCTTCACGTTGTTGATCCATCTGAGGTAACAACGATAATTGCTGCTCTAACGCGCTTATTTCTGCCGTTAATTGATTATTCCGCTGTGCTTGAACACTTTGCTGCTGGTTGAGAAAACTCGAAACAAGCCATAACCCGCAAAGGACCGCACCTGTGGCCGCCAAAAGTAAGGCATAAAACCGTTGCTTGTGGTGACGCTTTCTTTCCTCTCGCCAAGGCAGTAAATTCAGTTTTGCTATCATGCAGTACTCCCTCGAACTGCCAGCCCTGCTGCTACCGCATATTGGCCAAGCTGACCTTGCTCCATGGCGACATCAATTTTTTGATTGCGCTCAAATATCGCCAATGGGTGCATCCATCGAACCTCCAACCCAAGCATGCGCTGAAGCATCTCTTTCACCACCAGAGATTGGCCACCACCGCTCACCCACAACCCATGCAAAACAGCACGAGGATGGGTAGAGTTATAAAGCTGAAGCTGACGCTTCAAGTTATCGGCGAGCTGCTTGGTAAACAGTTCTCGCGCTTCAGATGATTCAGCAGTAACCTCGGTGGTAATACCGATCTGACTAGATTGATTGCCAGATGCCTCTGTACCAAATGCGAGTTCACGGTGATACGCCGCGCTGTTTGTCGGGCTGGCACAAAATGCCGTTCGGCACTTACCAATATCAATAACGCCCCACTGCCCACCAACATCATGCTGTTGTGTGACAAGGGCTTCTAGCCATAACAAAGCGTGCGTTTGCAGCTCTACGACAAGGGGCTTTAAGCCCGCTTTTCGCAGCACCTTGATCCGGCTTTCAACCGTTTCCTTACGCGCGGCAAAAACTTGATAAGGCAGCGTCAATGCCGGCTCAGAGAATGATCCCGCAGATAAAGGGAAAAAATCCGTTCTCAACTCTTCAACGGGGAAAGGAGATGAAGCACTCAATGCCTGTTCCACGGCAAATACCGCTTCATCTTCACTTAGGTTGGCATCCAGCTGGATAACCTTGCTGATCACCGCGCTATCAGGCAGAGCTAACACCACTTTTCGCGCCCAAAAAGGCAGCGCCTTTTTTAATTTACGTATCGCTGACAACAAGGAGGGGGCATTCACGCTATGCTGCTCATTGATCACAGATGCTGATAATATGACCTCTGCAAATGCGACAAGCTCTAGCTCGGTTTTCTTCTGTCGTAACACCACCGCCTTGACACTGTGGTGGCCAATATCAATCCCAATTGTTAGTGGGTTCCGAAACATACCGTGCTATGCTCCCTTGTAAGCGGAAAAGCAAATGTTTAAAAACAAACACCACGTTATGGCGTTAATTTTAATGAAGTTATCTTTATACTATCGGCAGGTAGATATTGAACGCTCGAATGTTGATGTAACGGGAATTCTCAAGTGAAGTTCATAAAGCGATTACTCATACTTGCAATGATTTGCATAATTCTTGGAGTCAGTACTATTTTTGGCTTTTACCTTTATGTGAAGCCAGAACTGCCAGATGTTGCAACATTGAAAAATGTTGAATTACAAACACCTATGCAGGTTTTTAGTTCTGATGGCAAACTCATTTCCCAGTTTGGCGAAAAACGCAGGATCCCACTCTCTCTTGATGAGATCCCCCCACAAATGATTAATGCGATCATTGCTACCGAAGACAGCCGTTACTATACCCATCCCGGTATCGACCCAATTGGCATTGCCCGTGCCGCTTTTGTCGTTGCAACGTCTGGTTCCGCCAAGCAAGGGGCGAGTACAATTACCCAGCAGCTAGCACGAAACTTTTTTCTCTCTAACGAGAAGAAGATCATGCGAAAAATCAAAGAGATTTTCATCGCGATACACATCGAGCAGCTGCTCACCAAAGACGAGATCCTCGAGCTATACCTGAATAAGATTTACCTCGGCTACCGTTCATATGGTGTAGGAGCAGCTGCACAAGTCTACTTTGGTAAAGAAGTCGGCCAGCTAACCCTTAGTGAAATCGCGGTCATTATGGGATTACCCAAAGCACCATCAACCATGAATCCAATTTACTCAGTGCGTCGTGCAACGACACGCCGTAATGTTGTACTTGGCCGGATGCTGTCAGAAGGTTACATCACGCAAGCAGAGTTCAACCAAGCACGATCTGAAGAGATTGTGGCTCGCTACCATAGCGCCGAAATCGAACTCCGCGCACCTTATTTTGCTGAGCGGGCCCGCGCTTGGATGGTTGAACGTTACGGTGAAGAGGCTGCCTATACCTCTGGTATGCGCATTTACACCACCGTTGACCCAACGCTACAACGCGCCGCGCAGCAAGCGACCATCGACAATCTGCTAGGCTACGATCAGCGCCATGGTTTCCGCGGTGCCGTCGCCACCCTTTGGGAGCCAACCCAACCGGCTTGGTCGACCGAACAGATCAACAGTCACCTCAACAACCAGCCAACCTATGGTCAGTTATTGCCAGCCATTGTGATCGCAACTGAAGGTAAAACGGCATCAGTGGCTATCAAAGGGGGACAACAGCAAACCTTAGAATGGGATGGAATGAAATGGGCTCGCCGATTCATTAGTGACACACGCCAAGGTCCGGCACCAAAAAGTGTGTCTGATATTTTTGCTGTTGGGCAACAAGTGTGGGTACAGCAAAAAGACGAACAATGGGTACTCAGCCAGGTACCCGAWGCCAATACCGCTTTTGTCGCGGTCTCGCCACAAAACGGCTCAGTGAAAGCCATGGTCGGTGGGTTTAATTTCGTCCACAGTAAATTTAACCGCGCAACCCAATCCATCCGTCAAGTAGGGTCTAGCATCAAGCCATTTATCTACTCTGCGGCGATTGATAATGGGCTGACACTGGCGTCACTGGTGAACGATGCGCCGATTAATCGCTGGGATCAGAGCATGGGCACGGCATGGCGACCTAAAAACTCACCGCCCACCTATAACGGCCCAACACGACTGCGCATTGGGCTTGCTCAATCGAAAAACGTTATGGCTGTACGCGTTCTACAAAATGTAGGCCTCGATGAAACCATTAGCTACCTGACACGCTTTGGCTTTAAACGCAAAGATTTACCGCGTGCAGAAGCGATTGCGCTTGGAGCCGGCAGCCTAACACCACTTGAAATGGCACAAGGCTTCTCGGTGTTTGCCAACGGTGGGTACTACGTTGAGCCTTACTTTATTGAACGCATAGAAGACTCATCTGGTGAAGTCGTTTATCAAGCGACGCCAAACATCGTTTGTAATAGCGAATGCCAAAGAGAGCAACAGCAATCAGGCAATGCGGTAGCTGCCAGCACTGCTGTGCTCAACGATATCGCCATTAATGAACAAGAGCTTGGCAACACTCAACTTGCAAGCGGCCAACAAAGTGAAAGCTACGCACCACAGGTCATTTCAGAGCAAAACGCCTTCTTAGTACGAGAAATGCTGGAAAGTAATATCTGGGGTGGTGGCGATTGGCGTAACGGTACAGGGTGGAATGGTACAGGTTGGCGAGGCCAGAGCCTAAAACGTCGTGACGTCGGCGGTAAAACAGGTACCACGAACGGCTCTAAAGATGCATGGTATACAGGTTTTGGCCCGGGTATTGTCGCCACCGCTTGGGTTGGCTTTGATGACCACCGTCGTGAACTGGGTAAAGTATCATGGAACAACAACCTCGACAAAAACCAGATATCAGGCGGAGAAGCTGGTGCAAGAACCGCACAACCTGCATGGGTTGGGTTTATGGACAAAGCACTGGAAGATGTGCCAGTACAGCGCAAGCAACTGCCTGATAATATCGTTAGAGTGCGGATCGATCGTGAAAGCGGAAAACTGAGTAACCGCAGTGATTTCACTTCAATGTTCGAATATTTCGAAAGAGGTACCGAGCCAACAGAAACCGCAAGTGAAAGCTCTCAGGAAAGTATTTTCTCAGAAGACAGTTCTGACGAATTATTCTAAAAGTATCATGGTATTTAAAAGAGCACCGCAAGGTGCTCTTTTTGTATGCTCACTACTGCATTTTTTCAGCTGGCAGTATGTTAGCAATATGCTGTTGGATCAGCTCTGATAGTTTTTCATAGCGCGCCTTGAGTGGCGAGCCCGGACGGTAAGCCAAGGTTATCAATCGCGTCGGGACAGGGTTTTCTGCTGTGATATAACATACCCCGTCACGCTCGCGCTCTTTGGGTGTAGCCAGTTTAGGTAACAAGGTAATTCCGCTGCCTGCCGCGACCATATTGCGCAGCGTTTCCAAACTAGTTGCTTTAAAACTGCCATCTTCAGTCGCACCTGCGGCAAAACAGAACCCCATCGCCTGATCACGCAGACAATGGCCATCACCGAGCATCAATACCGTTTCCCCACTCAGCTCCAGCATGTCGAGGCAATCAAGCGACGACCAAGGGTGATCTTCCGGTACTGCTAGCACCATCGGCTCGTGGTAAAGCGGCAACTCGATGAATGGCTCAGTCTCCTCAACGGCAGCCAAAATGATGCAATCCAGTTTTCCTTCTTCCAACTGCTTAACCAACTGATGGGTTTGTGCTTCGTGTAAGAAAAGCTCAAGCTCAGGAAAACTCGATTTTATTTGCGGAATTATATGCGGTAACAAATACGGGCCGACAGTCGGAATAAAGCCGATATGTAACGGCCCCGACATGCTTTCTCCCTGCTGGCTCGCCAATTCAGTCAGTACCTTCACCTCTAACAGCACTTTCTGCGCTTGAGCGACTAAGCTCAATCCAGCGTCAGTAAAGAGAACCTTACGACTAGTACGCTCCAACAAAGCGACACCTAGCTCATCTTCCAGTTTGCGGATCTGCCCACTCAAGGTTGGCTGACTCACAAAGCAGGATTCAGCTGCCTTACGAAAGTGCTTATGCTCAGACAGAGCAACTAGGTATTCAAGATCACGGAGATTCATCGCCAACTACTTTGATAGAAATAAACTATCAAAACCATAACAGTAAACGATTAGAACTATCAAGCGAGAAATCGCATAATCATCACATCAACAGGGAGCAATAAGTATTATGCTCCGGTTGGGAAAACAACCAATTTAACTTTGAAAAATAAAGGAAAAATCATGTTCACATCTAAAGAAGGTCAAGCAATCCCTCAAGTCACCTTTCACACTCGCCAGGGCGATCAGTGGGTAGACCTAACGACTAACGAACTTTTTGCTAACAAAACAGTCATTGTTTTCAGCCTGCCAGGGGCATTTACCCCAACCTGTTCATCAAGCCACCTACCTCGTTATAACGAGCTAGCACCTATCTTTGCTGAACACGGTGTTGATGACATCTTATGTGTTTCTGTCAACGATACGTTTGTCATGAATGCTTGGAAAGCTGACCAAGAAGCAGAAAACATCACATTCATTCCAGATGGTAATGGTGAGTTTTCAAAAGGCATGGATATGTTGGTCGACAAAGAAGACCTTGGCTTTGGTCCACGTTCATGGCGTTACAGCATGTTGGTGAAAAACGGCGTGGTAGAAAAAATGTTCATCGAAAACGACGAGCCGGGCGACCCGTTCAAAGTATCTGATGCCGACACCATGCTAAAGCACATTGCACCTAGCCACCAGCTACAAGAGTCAATCACCGTTTTCTCAAAACCTGGTTGCCCATTCTGTGCCAAAGCAAAGCAAAACCTTATCGACAAAGGTCTGCAATACGAAGAAGTCATTCTTGGTAAAGACGCAACCACAGTAAGCCTACGTGCCATTTCTGGCCGTAGTACGGTTCCACAAGTCTTCATCGGTGGTAAGCACATCGGTGGTAGCGAAGAACTAGAAGCTTACCTAGGCTAAGTTCGGTAATAAAAAAGAATAAAGGCCCAGTATCACGCTGGGCCAATAGCAAGATTTGCGTGGAGATAACAAATGAAAACTTTGAATGTTGATGTAGCCATCATTGGTGGCGGTACTGCAGGACTTGGCGCTTACCGTGCAGCGAAAGCCTATACCGATAGTGTTGTACTGATTGAAGGTGGTCCATACGGCACGACTTGCGCTCGGGTTGGCTGCATGCCATCAAAGTTATTAATTGCTGCCGCAGAAAGCGTTCATCAAATTGAAAAAGCACCAGCATTTGGTATTCACCCACAAGGTGAAGTCGTGATTAACGGCCGTGAAGTCATGGACCGTGTAAAACGCGAACGTGATCGCTTTGTTGGGTTTGTATTGGAGGGGGTCGACGAAATCCCAGCAGAAGATAAAATTGCTGGCTACGCCAACTTCATTGATAACAACACCCTAACGGTTGATGGCCACACACAAGTTTCTGCAAAGCGCATTGTTATCGCAACAGGTTCGCGCCCAGCTTATCCCGCGGTATGGAATGAATTAGGCGATCGCCTGATCATCAATGATGATGTGTTTGATTGGGACGATCTTCCAAGCTCTGTTGCCGTGTTTGGCCCTGGTGTTATTGGTCTTGAAATTGGACAAGCACTAAAACGCCTCGGTGTTGAAGTGGTCATGTTTGGCCTTGGCGGCCAAGTCGGTCCGCTGACAGATCCGGCAGTGATGGCATATGCCGATCAAGCCTTCAACGAAGAGTTTTATCTTGATGCTGATGTGAAAATAGAAAGCATGAAGCGTGATGGTGACAACGTTGAGATTAAATACCTGGATAAGTCAGGTGCTCTCCAAACCATCAATGTCGACTATGTTTTGGCAGCCACAGGCCGTCGCCCAAATGTGGACAAGCTAGCGCTTGAAAATACCCAAGTCGAGCTTGATGAGCGTGGTGTACCAGTGGCTGATCACTTTACGCTGCAGACGTCAGTTGATTCCATTTTTATTGCAGGTGATGCTAGCAACCAATTGCCGCTACTGCATGAAGCTGCTGACCAAGGCCGTATTGCTGGCGATAACGCAGGTCGCTTCCCCGATATTCGTGCTGGCCTGCGCCGCTCAAAAATATCTGCGGTATTCTCTGATCCGCAAATCGCAATGGTGGGTGAAACCTACAAGGAAATCACGACTCGCCTAGGTACTTGTGGCTGCTTTGAAACCGGGTTTGTCTCTTTTGAAAATCAAGGCCGTTCACGAGTGATGCTGCGCAACAAAGGTATTCTGCACGTCTATGGCGAACATGGTACAGGTCGTTTCCTTGGCGCAGAAATGATGGGCCCCAATGCCGAGCACCTCGCTCACCTGCTAGCTTGGGCGCACCAAAACAAAATGACCGTGGCAGAAATGCTTGATATGCCTTTCTACCACCCTGTAATTGAAGAAGGTGTTCGTACCGCACTGCGCGATTTAAACGCTAAGCTGCACCTAGGTCCAGAAATGGTCAAGCACTGTCTAGATTGTGGCCCAGGCTGTTAACAGCACACAACTTCATACTCCTTGCACTACCGACCAGCCCTCATTATATGAGGGCTTTTTTGTTTAACCCTATAACCCAAGCCTGTTAGCATATCACTATAGATTGGTTGAGATAGGCGTTGTTGATGAACTGCCATAACTGCACCTCGTCACGGATAAAACAAAAGCTTGGCCGCTGCCGCCGCTGCATGCTCCAGCTGTTACTGTTAGCACCTTTAACTTGGACTGCTTGGTGGTATTTTTACCGGACAACCCCCACGACAGTAGAATCACTGACTCTTCTTGTTGCCGCAGGTGCCTTTAGCTTTTTGCTTTGCCTACATGCTCTGGCAGCGCTCAAGATCTATTATTCTCGACACCCAATACACAAAAAGCCCGGCAATTAATGCCAGGCTCGATGTATTTAACACGCTTTAAATAACGTTGATTAAGAAGCGATTTAAGCGACGTTAACCGTGGGTATCACTTGCTCTTGATCTAAGCGTACTTCCAGTGCCACTTCATCACAAGCATGCTGGCGAGGGCAACGGTCACAATCTTTCATCACTTTCTCTGGCAACAATGACTTCGAGGTTGGTATGAAGCTTTGTTTCATGAAAAACTCGGGTACACGCGTTAGCACAAAGACTTTTTTAATCGCCATTTGGCTGGCTTTCTCGATTAAGTGATCAATAATCGCTTTACCCTGCCCTTGCTGCTGCCAGCCGGCCTCAACCCCTAAAGAGCGTATTTCGGCCAATCCTGAATCATACACATACAGCGACGCACACCCCGTGACAGTCCCATGATGCTCTGCTACCGCAAACGACCCAATATCACGCACCAGTTCATTACGCAGCCTTGGTAGGTTTTCACCCAAGCCAGCCCAGTAAGTCACCATGCCTTCAATCGCATCCAGATCAGTGAGTCGCGCACCACGCACCTTCACCCCTGGGGAATAGCGCTTCTCTAAACGCTTCTCGGCCTGCCCAATCGCATAGTCCACCTGATTTGGCGCTACGCCACCTAGCGCACAACGTTTATCCAAACAGGACTCTATGGTTAATATTGGGTAGACGTCACTATCGATGACTTCAGAGAAGGCTTTCATTTCGTCAAGTGACAACTCTTCGAGCGCACAGCCTTTGGCGATAGCGGCAACCACCGCCACCCCGACAATATGGTGCGCTTCACGGAATGGAATACCTTTTGCGACCAAGTAATCAGCAAGCTCTGTAGCATTGGAGTAGCCTTGCATTGCTGCTTCTAAGGTCCGGTCTTTATTAACTTGAATACCATCAAAGCACAATGCGGCCATTTCCATGCATTCATACCAGCTATCAAGAGCATCGAACAAGCCCTCTTTATCTTCCTGCATGTCTTTGTTGTACGCCAATGGCAGTGCTTTGACTGTCATCATCATGCCTGTCATCGCACCATAAACCCGGCCACACTTACCACGGATCAGCTCAAGCGCATCCGGATTTTTCTTTTGTGGCATCAACGAAGAGCCAGATGTCACGGTATCCGCAAGCTCGATGAAATTTGATTCGCCTGAATTATAGAAAATCAAATCTTCAGCCATTCTCGATAGGTGTAACATTGAAATAGAGGCTGTCGATAATAGCTCCATCACATGGTCACGATCCGACACCGAATCCAAGCTATTACGCGTCGCGCGTTGGAAGCCAAGACTGTGTGCCAGCATCTCTCTATCGATAGGATACGCCGTACCTGCCAGCGCACCAGAGCCCAATGGACAAGTATCAAGTCTGTCCATTGCATCTTGCAGACGCGAGTAGTCACGCTCGAACATTTCAACATAGGCTAAGCACCAATGAGCAAAAGTCACAGGCTGAGCACGCTGCAAGTGAGTGTATCCTGGCAGTACCGTACCTTGATGTTCACGAGCAACCGTTACAAGCTGGTTTTGCAGCTGATCTAACATCAACTGAAGTTGCTGCCCTTGCTGACGGCACCAAAGCTTCAAGTCTGTCGCGACCTGATCGTTACGTGAACGACCGGTATGTAACTTCTTGCCCAAGTCACCCACCTTGCTGATCAACTGCTGTTCAACCCAGCTATGGATATCTTCAGCGTCTGAACGCAAGATCTGCTCAGGATCTTCCATCACTGCCAGCTTGAGCTCGTTAAGTGCGAGCTCCAGCCTTTGTTGCTCTTCATCCGTCAGAACATCCACCTGACGTAATGCCTTTGACCAAGCAATCGAGCCTACGATGTCTTGCTCCGCCAAACGGTAATCAAAACGCAATGAATCGTTGAACTGCTTAAACCGTGTGTCAGCTGCCTGACTGAACCGTCCGCCCCAGAGTGCCATGGTACTTCTCCTATGTTTCTACTCGACTTGCTTGATACTTATGATTGCTTCGATTACTTTTTCTGTTCGTTCAAGGCACGAATACGGCTAGCGAGCGAGTACAGACGAATGAAGCCACCAGCATGGCTATGATCGTACACTTCATCTTCGCCAAACGTCGCAAACTCTTCTGAATACAAGCTGTTAACCGAACGTTTCTGAACCACGGTAGCTTGACCTTTATACAGCTTCACCACAACCTCACCGCTCACATCTTGCGCCAATTCATCGGCAGCTGCGAGTAGCGATTTACATAACGGCGTAAACCAACGGCCATCATAGATAAGGTGTGATGCTTTAAGGCCAACACTTTCACGGAACTCATAAGATTCTTTATCAAGCACAAGTTGCTCAACCGCACGCAGGGCTTCATTCATAATGGTGCCCCCAGGGGTTTCGTAGCAACCACGCGACTTCATCCCAACCAGACGGTTTTCGACAATGTCGATACGACCGACACCATGCTCAGCACCTTTTTCGTTAAGGTAAGTCAGGGCATTAAACGGTGACATAGCTTCACCATCAACGGCTACAATTTCACCCTTTTCAACTAAGATAGAAACGAGCTCCGATTGCTCTGGTGCTTGCTCTGGATCTTTTGTCCATACCCAGCACAGCTCGTTTGACTGATTCCAGGTATCTTCCAGCACACCACCTTCGGTTGAAATGTGCCATGCATTCGCATCACGAGAATAGATTTTCTCCAGCGATGCCGTACATGGAATTTTACGCTCGGCAAGGTAGTCGAGCAGCGCTTCACGGCTACGTAAGTCCCACTCACGCCACGGTGCAAGCACGGTAAGCTGTGGTGCTAACGCCGCGTAAGCACTTTCAAAACGCACCTGATCATTACCTTTACCCGTACAACCGTGACATAACGCATCGGCACCCACTTCCAGTGCACACTCAACTTGTGCCTTGGCGATGATCGGACGTGCCATTGACGTACCTAAAAGGTATTTACCTTCGTAAATAGCCCCCGTTTTAAGGCTTGGGTAAATATAATCTGCCACCATCTCTTCTTTCAGATCGGCGATATAACACGACGATGCGCCAGATGCGATTGCCTTTTCTTCAATGCCTTCAAGCTCCGCTTCGCCCTGACCTACATCAGCAACAAAAGCAACAACTTCACAGTCATAGTTCTCTTTCAGCCATGGAATGATGGCTGATGTGTCAAGACCGCCGGAATAGGCCAATACAACTTTAGATACCTTGCTCATAATACTCTCCTAGTTACCTGCTCGACGGTCATCCCGCTCAGGCGATTAATGTGTCCATATATAAATAACTTGCTCGCTGTCGCATAACGCTTACAGCGAAAATTTAGTACCGATGCTCTGGCCATCAAACAATGCTGCCAGCTTGTCGGGGTAACGCCACGTGGCCACTTCAATCGGGCGACCCAGTGCTTTTGCTGCCTCAAAAGCAGCACGAACTTTGACAATCATGCCGTCCGTGATCACCGCTTGGGTGATCAAGGCTTCAGCTTCACTTTCGGTAAGTTGGCTGATCAACTTACCTTTTCCATCCAATACGCCGCTGACATCAGACAACAACACCAGCTCAGCATCTAATGCTGCCGCTACCGCTACTGCGGCTTGGTCGGCATTGACGTTCATGAGAGCACCATTACTGTCGAGGCCAATAGAGCTCACGATAGGCAGAAAACCAGACGCCATAATTTGGCTAACCAACTGGCTGTTACCAGGTGCAGCTTTTCCTACCGCACCTAACTCAGGGTCAAGTTCACTGATCTGACACAAGCCACCATCAGCAAGGCTTAAGCCGACCGCGGCAACACCCGCTTTCTGCGCTTGTCCCTGAAGTAACTTATTGGCCGTCCCCGCCAGCGCCCCTGCGATATAGGGAATCTGTTCCGCTGGTGTCACTCGCAAACCATCTTTCTTAACCGTTTCAAGTTGTAGCTTCGCCATCAAATCATCAACAAGGTAACCACCACCATGAACCAGTAAGAGTGGTCGCTGTGCTTGTTGCTGATATTGGTTGATTGCAGCAAACAATTTTTCCAGCGTTTCTGTGCACGAGAGAACTGCACCGCCTAATTTAATAACTAAAGGAACCTGACTCATCACAATACTCCTAAACCAATGCCGTTAACTGCGGAAAACCATTTCGAATATTTATGCATTGCATCGCTTGTGATGATGCACCTTTCAATAAATTATCAATTGCCGATGTTAAAATGATGTGACTACCCTGTACCTTCCAGCCAATATCACAGAAACAGGTGTTAACAACCGACTGAAGGTTGGCGGGCTGCTCACCAAGCAACCTCACAGCATGTTGCTCGCCTTGGCTGGCATACGCTGCCACCATGGTGTTGGCAACCTGCTCAGCATCAACGCCTTCAGCTAACTTAGCGGTAATCGTTGCGAGAATACCCCGCTTGAAATTGCCCAAATGCGGCGTGAAGATGACCTCTTGGCCAAGGTGGGCTGAGATTTCAGGCTGATGGCGATGGTTAAATATGCCATATGCTTGCAAGCTTACTTCACAGAAGCTATTCGTCATGCTCGCTTTACGCCCAGCGCCTGACACGCCACTTACTGCATTTATGACAGGTAGTTGATTCGTTTCTAACAGCCCCGCTTCTAGCAAAGGCTTAAGTGCCAATTGAGAGGCCGTTGGATAACAGCCTGGTACCGCAATCAATTGCGCCTTGGCTATGTCTGCTTTATTCCATTCCGCCAAGCCATACACAGCTTCTTCTAGCCATGCTGCGTGTTGGTGTTCAAAACCATAAAACTGGGTATAAAACTCGTCGCCCTTCACCCTGAAGGCACCTGACAAATCAAATACCTGACAGCCTTCAGCAAGAAAAATAGGCGCTAAGTTATGACTGACCTCATGGGCTGTTGCCAATAGAACAACGTCAGCTTGTTTTGCAACATTTGCTGGGTCACTTAAAGGTTGTAACGGTAGATCAATAATGCCTTTTAATTGGCCGTGTAAGTCACTGATCGGCTTATCTGCATCAAGACTATTTGCAGAAACATATAAGCCTTTAAGGTTAAGCTGAGGGTGAGCCTGTACCATTTTTGCCAATTCTGCGCCTGTGTAGCCGCTGGCACCGATAATTAAGGTGTTCAACATAGTAAATCCGTTTTTGTATGTGGGTATCGTAGGTAATCAAATAGCAGTAAAACTGCTGGGGGCGCACGAGTGCACCAAGCGAGTGAGACTTAGCGTCGTCGGAGGGAATTCAGATTTTGAATATTCGCTTGGTTCATGTTAACAGCTTCCTATACAGCTAGAGTCTATCCATTACTCAGAATAAAAAGTGTGGTTTCATTTCACAAAATAGTGATTAGGTTTTTATTCATATCTTTTGAATTAATATGTTTACCGATTAATCTTATGGCTGTCAACTAGAAGTAAGAAAAAAGTTGCAATTAAATGCCTAAGACCAAATAAGTGCATATAAGCTAACCAACGATTAAAAAACAGTCTTTAGCCAAATGCTCTGCCAATCACACTGTTACCAACCCGTTAAAGAAGATCATATCATCGATAAGCCAACCTGCAGCCAACTTAAACAACAAGGTGATAAAACACGCGATTTTTGTGCTTCATATCGATATTTGATGAAATTTTGTTACAAATCCAATTTCATATCATGACAAATATCAATGTAGTGTCGTTTTCTTACCGCGAAATGCAATCCATGTTGACCTCAAAGTGGGTTCGCGGATAGATTGTAGCTATACAGCAAAGTATTTGGATGTAACAAACTTACGAGATGGATGCGATATGAACGAAAAGTACAGCGCGCTAAGAAGTAACGTTAGTATGCTTGGCCACCTGCTAGGCAATACCATTAAAGATGCACATGGTGATGATTTTCTAGGAAAAGTTGAGACCATTCGCAAGTTGTCTAAATCTGCCCGCGCAGGAAATCAAGATGATCGCGCCAAGCTGATCAACGAACTGCAGAATTTACCGGATGAACAACTATTGCCGGTTGCACGTGCCTTTAGTCAATTCTTAAACCTGACCAACATTGCCGAGCAATACCATACCGTTTCACGTCATTGTGAAGAAAATATCTGTAGTCCTGATTCGATTGATGCATTATTTGGTAAGCTCAGCAGCAAAGACATTAGTCAGTTCGATTCCATTCAAGCCGTTCGCGACCTCAATATTGATTTAGTGCTAACCGCACACCCGACGGAAATTGCCCGTCGAACCATGATCCACAAGCTTGTTCAAATAAACAAATGTCTTTCTAAACTTGAGCTTAGTGAGCTTTCAACCGGTGAACGTCATAAAGTTGAACGACGTCTTGAGCAACTTATCGCTCAGGCGTGGCACTCGGACGTGATCCGCAAGCAAAGACCAACTCCGCTTGATGAAGCCAAGTGGGGATTTGCCGTTGTTGAAAATTCGCTGTGGCAAGCTGTACCAGAATTCCTCCGTCAATTTGACGAAAAGCTCACCAACCACCTGGGCGAAGGGCTACCAATTGATGCTTCGCCAGTGAAATTTTCATCTTGGATGGGCGGTGACCGTGACGGCAACCCGTTTGTCACTTCTAAGGTCACCCGAGAAGTACTCTTACTGTCACGCTGGAAAGCCGCCGACCTTTACCTTGGTGATATTCAAGAGTTGGTTAGCGAACTATCGATGGTTAAATGCAATGATCTTGTCCGTGAACTGGCAGGTGATGAGCATGAACCTTACCGCGCGATCTTAAAGGACTTACGCACCAAGCTGACCAATACTCGCGATGTGCTAGACGCCAAAATTAAAGGACTCGATGTCCCTAACTTCGGCATTATCACCGAAGTAGAGCAGCTTTGGGATCCACTCTATGCCTGTTACCAATCACTGCACGAATGCGGGATGGGTATCATTGCCGATGGACACCTACTAGATGTTCTACGCCGCATCAAGTGTTTCGGGGTTCACCTGGTTCGTCTTGATATCCGTCAAGAAAGCACCCGTCATTCAGATGTAATTTCAGAGCTGACCCGCTACCTTGGGCTTGGCGACTACGATCAATGGAGCGAGCAAGACAAAGTTGCGTTCCTTGTGCGTGAGCTTTCATCTAAACGTCCACTGCTTCCACGCGATTGGGAGCCATCTGACGACGTACGTGAAGTCATTGAAACCTGCAAAGCGATTGCCGAACAGCCTCGTGAAGCGCTTGGGGCTTATGTCATTTCAATGGCCCGCACAGCCTCAGATGTGCTGGCTGTTCACCTGTTACTGCAAGAAGCAGGCTGTCCATTCCGCATGGATGTTTGCCCACTGTTTGAAACACTGGAAGATTTAAATAATGCTGAAGATGTTATCAAGCAATTGATGAGCATTGATTGGTACCGCGGCTTTATTCAAAACTACCAAATGGTGATGATTGGTTATTCCGATTCAGCCAAAGATGCTGGTGTAATGGCAGCAGGTTGGGCGCAATACCGCGCCATGGAAGCCTTAGTATCGGTCTGTGAAGAGGCTAATGTTGAATTAACCTTGTTCCACGGCCGTGGTGGTTCGATTGGTCGTGGTGGCGCGCCAGCGCATGCTGCATTGCTTTCTCAACCACCACGAAGCCTCAAAGGCGGCATGAGGGTGACTGAGCAAGGTGAGATGATCCGCTTTAAGCTTGGCTTACCTGACGTTGCAGTGAACAGCTTGAGTCTCTATGCGAGTGCAATTCTAGAGGCCAACCTATTGCCACCACCAGCGCCGAAACAAAACTGGCGCGAGCTAATGGATGTGCTATCAGAAGTCTCTTGTGAGGCGTACCGTGACGTTGTTCGTGGTAATGAAGAGTTTGTTCCATACTTCCGCGCAGCAACCCCTGAGCTCGAACTGGGTAAACTGCCATTGGGCTCTCGACCAGCCAAACGTAACCCGAATGGCGGCGTTGAAAGTTTACGCGCGATCCCTTGGATTTTCGCATGGAGCCAAAACCGCCTATTACTACCCGCTTGGTTAGGTGCAGGTAAAGCGATCCAGTTCTCTATCGATAAAGGACACGCGCCACAGCTGGAAGAAATGTGCCGTGAATGGCCATTCTTCTCAACTCGTCTCGGTATGCTAGAAATGGTGTTTACCAAAACCAATATCGGTATTGCAGAATACTATGACCAGCGCCTGACCGACGAATCACTATGGCCTCTTGGCCAACAGCTTCGCGATCAGCTACAGCAGGATATCAATGCTGTACTAACTGTTGAAAATAGTGCCCACCTAATGGAACAAAACCCATGGGGTGCTGAAGCCATTCGCCTACGTAATATCTACGTTGAGCCACTGAACATGCTTCAAGCTGAATTACTTTACCGCACCCGCCAGCAGCAGGAGCCGTCACCAATGATGGAAGAAGCGCTGATGGTAACCATCGCCGGTATTGCAACAGGTATGCGTAACACCGGTTAATCATTAGATTGCCATCGTTAAAAAGGCCACATTTTGTGGTCTTTTTTTTATTAATCCATTCACCGAGTGAAACACCAAAGTGACTCAATAATGATACACCCTGTAACTAGGCGCATAAGCTAATGTAATTATTAACGCTGTGAAAGCAGATGAATCAAAACAGATTGCACTGCATCAGTACTCACTAGCGTGAAATATGTAGAAGAGCATCACAATATGAGCAATTGGTTACACTAGATTTTCGCCTTAGCACTCTCTAGTGTCGATAAATAGCGCGTTGGTGTGTATGCTACGTGATCTCGATCAGGCACTGCAACGAGATGAGTGCAACAAAACGATTATAAAAACGCCAAAGAGCGAAGGGTAACGTTTGTCTGATTGATTTCTTTATTTTTGTAGTATTTTAACGGATAGAAGAGATGTCACTACCACATGTCATTTTAACCGTGCTGAGCACCCGCGACGCAACTGGTTACGATATCACTAAAGAGTTTTCACACAGTATTGGTTATTTTTGGAAAGCGAGCCACCAGCAGGTGTATCGTGAATTAAACAAAATGGCCACCAACGATCAGGTAACTTGTCAACTTGAACCACAAGAAGGTAAGCCTGACCGTAAAGTTTATTCAATCACAGATCTAGGTCGTCAGACTTTGTTCGAATGGTTCCAAGAACCAGCTCGCAACCCAACTATTCGTGATGAGTTTTCTGCAAAGCTAGTTGTTTGCAGTGTTTACAACTCAGAGCCAATGCAGCATCAGCTAGAGGCTTTAATTGAAGAGTCTCATACCCTGATCAGTCATTACAGCGAAATGGAAAAAGTACATTTTGCGGACTACCAGAATATGGACCGCCAATCTCGACTTGACCGATTAACGCTGCGCCGTGCTGTCCATAACCGTCAGGCTTGGATTGACTGGGCAGAAGAGGTACTTGTCGAACTAAAAGATATCGACGCGCCAAATAGCCCAGTCGCTCTCTAATCTACTTTTTAGGTTTCGATGGACCAAAAATGAAAAAGCCGCTAGATAGCGGCTTTTCTTTTAGCTTTATCATTGCTTAAAATTAAGCAATGCCTTCTTGGGCTCGCACGCCCAGCGTATGGCATATCGCATACGTCAGCTCAGCACGGTTCAATGTATAGAAGTGGAAGTCTTTAACTCCTTCACGACTCAATACACGCACCATATCAATCGCATTGCTCGCACCAACCATCTGGCGGCTTAGCAAGTCATCATCTAAACCTTGATACTGTTTTTCCATCCAGCTTGGGATTTTCACGTTATTAATGCCCGCAAAACGCTTGGCTTGGGTCATGTTAGAAACAGGTAAAATGCCAGGAACAATTTCAACATCAATACCCGCAGCCACACAGCGGTCACGAAAACGCAGGTAGCTTTCGACATCAAAAAAGAACTGGGTGATTGCTCGGCTAGCACCCGCGTCAACTTTACGCTTTAAATTGATTAGGTCAGCTTGAGCACTTTTGGCTTCAGGGTGCACTTCAGGGTAAGCCGCAACTGAAATATCAAAGTCTGCTTCTGCGCGTAATAGAGCAACCAAATCGGCAGCATACATATCAGGTTTAACGCCTTGTGCAGGTAGATCACCCCGTAATGCCACAATGTCTCGAATACCGTTATTCCAATAATCACGGGCAATAGTACGTAACTCATCACGGCTTGCATCGATACAAGTAAGGTGAGGTGCCGCCACTAAACCTGTTTGCTCTTTAATATCTTTAATGATTGAGTGGGTACGATCACGTTCACCAGAGTTGGCACCGTAAGTCACCGAGACGAATTTAGGCTTTAGCGTTTTCAGGCGTTGGATAGAATTCCATAGGGTCTGTTCCATTTTCTCGCTGCTTGGCGGGAAAAACTCAAATGATACGTTGATGTCACCGTTAATATCAGCAATATTCTGATTTAGCGAATCCAAGTGACTTGCGTGTGAATAGCCCATACTGCAATCCTTCCTATGTTGGCCTTGTTGGCCTCTCCCTAAAGCTGACGTCTCAAATAACCGTTTAGACGTCTATATGTCTACAGAATGTCCTGTAACCAATTTAATGTCAACATGATGATCATGAATATTTTTCAACTTCAAATTGCAAAAACTTCAACATCAGTAGATAGCAAAAAACCTGCTGATAGCAGGCTTTTTCAATTATTCGCTCACAGCTAATATCATTCACTACAAAGATAGTAAAAAGTACTAATTATGACTGGCTATCTATTTTAACACCGATAATATCGCTACTGCGAAATTGCTAAAGCATCGTTGCTAAACGGTTAATGTCAGAGAGTAAAGCGCCAGCCGTTACATCACGTCCGGCTCCCGGCCCACGGATCACCAATGGGTTGTCACGATACCATCGACTTTCAATGGCAAAGATATTGTCACATGGTAATAAATTAGCCAAAGCATGCTCTTGTGGCAAAGCTTCTACCCCTACAACAGCATTACCGTGGCGATCAAGACGAGCCACATAACGTAATACCTTGCCTTCTTTCTGCGCTTTGGTTAATCGCTCATACAACAGTTCATCCAACGCTGAAGCCTGTTCAAAAAAACCGTCCAACGTTAAGTCAGCTAGCTGCTCTGGCACCAATGTTTCCACTTTTACCTGCTCAGGTTCAAGTGGTAATCCAGACTCTCTTGCCAATATCACTAACTTGCGCATCACATCACTGCCATCAAGGTCGTGACGAGGATCTGGTTCGGTTAACCCTTGTTGCCAAGCTAGTTCAATGAGCTGTGAAAACGGTAGCGAGCCATCGTACTGCTGAAATAACCACGACAATGTACCGGAGAAAATACCAGACAACGCAATGATTGAATCACCACTTTCTGATAAATCACGTACCGTATGGTTAATCGGTAACCCAGCCCCTACCGTCGCGTTATAGAGCCAATTACGGCTACTTTTTGCAAATGCATCAATGACCCGATGGTATTGCTCGCCCGATGCAGAGCCGGCCACTTTATTAGCGGAAATCAGATGAAGACCACTTTCTGCGATTTGCGGATAACGTTCCGCCAACACTTGGCTCGCCGTAACATCTAATACAATCACATCATCATAAGAGTGAGACGCTAGGGTTGATAGCCACTCATCACCTTGATACTCAGTGGCTTCATCATCATAAGCTGATAAGGCGTTGGTTGGTTCGATGCCAGAAAAATCAATCCAGCAGCGGCGGCTATCGACCACCCCGACCAAAGTGAAGCTCATACCATGGCGTTTTTCTAGCTGCGCCTTTTCTGTTTCAAATAGCTCAAGCCAACGGCTACCGATATTGCCCTTTCCGCACAGTACTAAACCAATCCGTTTCTGTGCTTGGAAAAGGCTTTGATGTACCTGCTGGATCACATCGTCGGTATTGGCCAGTCGAAGCACCGCAACTAGGCTCAACCCCGAATCAGACTCTGTTGTGAACTCAACAGGTTGTGCTTTTAATTGCTGGTTGAAGCCATAACAATGCACGGCATTATTCACCACACCGGCACCGACAGCCGCAACCAATGAAAAGCCATCACGTAAGCGCAGCTCTGCCGCAATACCACTGTCTTGCAGTAAAGCCAGCACGCTATTAACAACCTCAGCAGTATAGGCGAGCTGAACCAAGCCTTTATCCGGCGCAGTCGACTGCGCAAGTGGCAATAACTGAGCTCGTTGCAGGGTACGTTCAAGTTCAACCACAATGGGCTCAAAATCATGAAAACGCGCAATATCAAGCTCAATCAGACAGACATCATCGAGCGAGGTAACGATCTTCGCTCCCCGACCAGAAGCCAGTACCCGCTCAACACGTGTAGATCCCGATTCAGGCTGATGACTACAGCGCAAGGTTAAGTCAATCGCACTTTGTGCCACTGGTTGTAATGTTCGGCTATGCAATACTGGCGCCGCTAAACGAGCGAGTTCACTTGCTTCATCTAAACGAAGCAATGGCAGTAGGCAGGCATCAACAACTTTTCGTGGATCGGCACTGTAAACCCCTGCAACATCACTCCAGATAGTCACGCGCGAGACTTCCGCCAAGGCACCAATCACCGTTGCCGAATAGTCAGAACCATTACGGCCAAGCAATACGGTTTCTCCGGCGATGTTTTGAGCCATGAAACCTGTGATAACAATACGGTTCTGGCAATGCTGAGCTAGCTTGCTTTTAAGCAAGGGCCATGACAGTGCACGATCAACTTCAGGTTGTGCCGCTCGCTCAGCCCGTAAAAATGTACGCGAATCGAGTGCCATCGCCGTCATTTTCTGCTGAGTTAACAATGCTGCCAGCAAGCGCGCTGACCATAGCTCACCATGACCGAGCACGTTCGCAACATCCGTCTCTGTCAGTGCCTGTTCACCAAGACGCGCAAGATCTGCAAGCTCAAGGTGTAGCTGAGTCAACAAGTCATCAGCTGCACCATCATGTAGCAAGCTTTCAATCAAGTGCTGCTGAAATTGGCGTAATGACTGTAATGTTTCATGGGCTTGGCGGCCATCTTTACCCAGCAACTCGATCCATTGGATCAGGTTATTCGTGGTTTTGCCTGCCGCTGATACCACCACTAAATCATTCTCACCAGAATACTGATTGAGGATATCAACAACGCGACGATAACATTCAGGATCAGCCAGACTACTACCACCAAATTTATGAAGTTGGCGTACTGCTAGTTGAGTCATTACACTGCCTCCGTCACTTTCTTAAATGCTTGGTCAAGATCCGCAATCAGATCATCAGCATCTTCCAGACCAACGGATAAACGCAATAAAGAAGGCTTCAAGCCCGCTTCTGCCTGCGCTTCATCCGACATTGCACGGTGAGTCATGCTGGCAGGGTGACAGATCAAACTTTCAGTACCGCCCAGCGACTCTGCCAGTGAGAAAAACTTCAGCCCGTGAACAAACTCTTCAAGCTGCGAGTAGGTTCCTGCTATCTCAAAGCTCAGCATTGAACCAAAGCCTTTTTGCTGCTTAAGCGCAATATCATGACCAGGGTGTTCAGGCTGGCTTGGGTGATAAATTTGTCCCACAAGCGGCTGTTGTTGTAGATAAGCCAGCACTTTGGCGCTGTTTTCTTCATGCATCCGCATTCTTGGTGCAAGGGTTCGTAAGCCTCGCAGTGTCAAATAAGCATCAAACGGTGCGCCCGTTGCACCAATGCAGTTAGCCCACCAAGCAATCGTCTCGGCCTGCTCCGCTTCTTTTGAGATCAATACACCACCGACAACATCTGAATGGCCATTGATGTACTTGGTTGTTGAATGGATCACAAAATCAGCCCCTAGTGCAATGGGCTGCTGAAGGATTGGTGATAAGAAAGTATTATCAACCGCAACCAATGCGCCTTCTTGCTTTGCTGATTCACACAATGCTGCAACATCTACAATTCGTAGCAATGGGTTAGACGGTGTTTCAACCCAAACCAGTTTTGGCTTTAATGCCAATGCTTGAGCCAAGGCCTCAGGGTCGGTTTGATCAACAAAACGGACCTTAAAGTCACCTTTCGTCGCTCGCGTATTAAACAAACGATAAGTACCGCCATAACAATCGTGTGGGGCAATAACCAGATCATCTGGGCCAAGCAAGGCTGATGCGAGTAAGTTAATTGCAGCAGTACCACAGCTGGTTACCACGCCACCCGCGCCGCCTTCGAGCTCTGCCAAGGCATCGGCGAGCATGTTACGGGTAGGGTTACCAGAGCGAGAGTAATCATATTGTGGAAGCTCACCCAACCGAGGAAAGCTGTAGGTTGATGTCAGGTAAATCGGCGGCACAACGGCATTGTGCTGAGAGTCTGACTCAATGCCAGTACGAACGGCTATAGTGGCAAGCTTCTTATCACTCATATTACTTTCCTTGTCGGGGCGAGCCCCTGCTGCGAATAACGTTTATGCAACAACATAACCATATTTGCAAAAGACGTCAACACTTCTAGACGTCTACATGTCTTTGCTTATGGCAGTAAATCCGGCTAGAATTCACTCCTATCATATTTATTCAATCAAACATCGCTGAGAAGGTTAACAATGGCAGAGTGGAATGGCGAATACATCAGTCCATACGCGGAACACGGTAAGAAAAACGAACAAGTAAAAAAAATTACTGTTTCGATTCCATTGAAGGTGCTTAAAATTTTAACTGATGAGCGAACTCGTCGTCAGGTGAATAATTTACGCCATGCCACCAACAGCGAGTTGCTATGTGAAGCTTTCTTGCACGCATACACGGGTCAGCCCCTGCCGACCGATGAAGATATCCGTAAAGATTGCCCTGACGACTTGCCAGCCGAAGCAAAAGCGCTGATGGAAGAGATGGGCATTAAGTACGAAGACATTAACGAGTAAGCCTCACTTTTCTCGTCAACAAAAACCAAAAAACCAGCCTGGGGCTGGTTTTTTATTGGTCAGGTAATCTAAAGCAGATTAACTTTCCATATAACCGACAGGCATCTCGATTCGAGCTACACCCGAATCAATCGCTGCTTGCGCGACTGCCTTCGCAACGCGTGGTAGCAAACGTGGGTCCATCGGTTTTGGAATAATATAGTCGGTGCCAAACTCTAGTTTATCGACACCTGCCGCTTTAACCACTTCCGTAGGTACTGGCTCTTGGGCTAGTTCACGGATCGCTTTTACCGCAGCCAATTTCATTTCATCATTAATTTCACTCGCACGCACATCCAATGCACCGCGGAAAATGAATGGGAAACAGATAACGTTGTTTACCTGATTCGGGTAATCAGAACGGCCTGTACCCATAATTAAATCATCGCGAACGGCATGGGCCAGTTCTGGTTTGATTTCTGGATCAGGGTTTGAGCAGGCAAAAACAATCGGCTGATCCGCCATGAGCTTAAGCAGTTCTGGCGCAAGCAAATCTGGACCAGATACACCGACAAAGATATCAGCACCTTCGATAACATCTTCTAATGTGCGCTTATCAGTATTGTTGGCGAATAGTTGCTTATATTCATTAATGTCGTCACGACGCGTATGGATCACACCTTTACGGTCAAGCATGTAGATCTTCTCACGCTGTGCGCCACACTTGATCAATAGCTCCATACAAGCAACCGCAGCCGCACCAGCACCTAGACAAACAATCACAGCTTCGCTAATTTCTTTGCCTTGAAGCTCAAGTGCATTAAGCATGCCCGCAGCCGTTACAATCGCAGTACCGTGCTGATCATCATGGAAAACCGGTACATGACAACGCTCAATCAAACGCTTTTCAATCTCGAAGCAGTCTGGGGCTTTGATATCTTCAAGGTTGATACCACCGAAGGTGTCAGCAATGTTCGCAACGGTATCAACAAACTCATCGATCGTACGGTGTTTAACTTCGATATCAATCGAATCTAGACCAGCGAAGCGCTTAAACAATAGCGCCTTACCTTCCATGACTGGCTTCGATGCCAATGGGCCTAAATTACCAAGACCAAGGATCGCAGTACCATTGGTGATAACAGCAACCATGTTGCCCTTACCCGTGTACTTATAAACATTCTCAGCATTCTGTGCGATTTCACGAACTGGCTCAGCCACACCTGGGCTATAAGCGAGAGCAAGATCTTCTACAGTATTAGCTGGCTTAGTGAGTTCAACGGCAATTTTGCCTGGTACTGGGTAGGCATGGTAGTGCAAAGCTTGTTGGCGAAAATCTTCAGACGACATAGTGTTCGAAATCCTGACTGGAAGTGACTTTATTTAATAATTTAGAGGTAAAGCATATTCTATAGCAGCACAAAATCCTAGCATCGAACATCTGGTCATGCCATTAATTCCCGAGCGGAATAGTCAAGTAAAGACAAAAGTGGTCAATAACTATCAATTTCATCGCTTTCAATCACGGAATATAATCGCACAGTTAAACCTATACAGAGTTATTCGTGCAGTCTTTTTGATTCAGGGCGATATAAATTAATGCATCAGCATGCACTTGATTATAAAGATACTAGTAGAAAATTAAGCAGAGATTGGTCGAGGGATGTTCAGTCTTATAATAAATAGGCATAAAAAAGGGACGCCGTAGCATCCCTCTTCTTTCAACATTTTCTGCCAATTACTTGGTAGAAAGAGCACCGAAACGCTTGTTGAATTTGTCGATACGACCACCAGTGCTAACCTGACGCTGCTTACCAGTGTAGAAAGGGTGACACTTATCGCATACATCAAGGTTGATGTCTTTGCTCATAGTAGAGTTAAATACGAAAGTGTTGCCGCAAGAACAACGAGCGTTAACTGCAGTGTACTGTGGGTGGATACCTTGTTTCATGGGATAACCTCAAAAGTAAGGCCGTGTCGCTCTCCCGATCCAAAGCCGGGCACCACACGTCGTTAATAATAATAGTGTAACGGCAGCATAGCCAATACACCGAATTCAGGCGGCGTATAGTAATCAATCATCCTCCCCAGATCAACAGATACGCTCCTTTTTTCACCGCTTTGCTGCTAGCGGCTTAGCAAGGTACACTTCTCTATCTTAGTACATGCGGATTCTGCGGTTAGATATGACGCCCAATATAGCCCGAGTGGCTCTTCCTGTTCCCCTTGATAAACAGTTTGATTATTTAATCAAACCCGAGCAAGCACCCGTCATTGGTGGACGAGTCAAAGTCCCTTTTGGGCGTCAGCAATTGGTCGGCATTGTCATCGCTATTACAGATCGCTCTGACTTTCCGCTCGCACAACTCAAACCACTTTATGCGGTATTAGACCACGCTCCGTTGTGGCACCCGCCACTGTTCAAGCTCTTAAATTGGGCGAGTGGCTATTATCAATTCCCGCTTGGCGATACGTTGGCAAACGCTATGCCTGCGCTGCTCAGAAAAGGGCGTGAAGCAGCACCATCAAGCCTGAAAATGTGGCATTTAACGGCTGCGGGGCAAGAACAGCCGATCACGGCCTTGAAGCGCGCGCCACGCCAAGTACAGGTGCTCAATGCGTTGCGCCAAGGCAAAGTCAGCCACGAAGCCTTGCTGGCAGAAGATATCACCACAGCAACCCTCAAGACCTTGAGTGACAAAGGCTGGATTGAAAGTGTGGAAGAAAAACCAGTTAGCCGTCACTGGCAGAAGCAATTTGCCGTCACTGAAGAGAAACCCAAGCTCAATGAAGAGCAAGCATTAGCCATTGCAACCGTGAATGCCAACCCTGAGTTTGGCTGCTATTTATTGGAGGGTGTGACGGGTTCCGGTAAAACCGAGGTTTATCTGAACCTGCTTGAACCTGTGTTAGCCGCAGGTAAACAAGCGTTAATCCTAGTACCGGAAATTGGCCTAACACCGCAGACCATCAACCGCTTTCGTCGTCGATTTAATGTACCACTTCAAACCATCCACTCAGGGCTTAATGACACCGAAAGGCTATCAGCATGGTTAGGCGGTCGAGATAACCAAGCAGGGATCATTATCGGGACACGCTCGGCACTGTTCACCCCCTTCGCCAACCTTGGGATCATCATTGTCGATGAAGAACATGATGCATCTTATAAACAACAAGATAGCCTGCGTTATCACGCCAGAGATCTTGCTGTTATGCGTGCAAATCGTGAAAACATTCCGATTGTATTAGGCTCTGCCACCCCTGCACTTGAAAGCCTGCATAATGCCAAAACCGGCAAATATCACTACCTGACACTCACCCGCCGCGCAGGGCAAGCGCAATCGGCACGCCACGGGGTGCTGGATGTTAAAGGCCTTTATTTAGATGCTGGCCTCTCAGCGCCGTTGATCGCCAGAATGCGCAAGCACCTTCAAGCTGGCAACCAAGTCATGTTGTTTCTCAACCGGCGCGGCTTCTCACCTGCGATTATATGCCACGAATGTGGTTGGTTAGCGGAATGTAAGCGCTGTGATGCCTATTATACCTTTCACCAGCAAAGTGGAGAGCTGCGCTGCCACCATTGTGCCACCCAGCGCCCTATCATGCCCCAATGCGGGCATTGTGGTTCGACACAACTGAATGCTGTTGGGGTTGGCACCGAGCAACTTGAGCAACAGCTCGCGACACTGTTTCCCGAATTCAAGACAGTGCGTATCGACCGCGATAGCACGCGGTTAAAAGGCAGCCTTGAAAACTACCTTGAAGCCATTCGCAAAAATGAATACCAAATTTTGATTGGCACGCAAATGCTCGCCAAAGGGCACCATTTTCCCGATGTCACTCTTGTTAGCCTCATTGATGTCGACAGTGCTTTGTTCAGCAATGACTTTCGCGCATCTGAACGATTGGCTCAGCTGTTTATCCAAGTGGCGGGACGAGCGGGTCGCGCCAGTAAGCCAGGGGAAGTTGTGCTTCAAACACACCACCCCGAGCATGCATTATTGCAATCGCTATTACACAAAGGGTACGACCATTTCGCGGTTGATGCGCTCAACGAACGAAAACAGGCATGGTTGCCCCCGTATACTTACCTGACGTTGATCCGAGCAGAAGCGAACCAGAGTGAACAAGTCGAGCAATTTTTACAGCAGATTCGCTCGATATTTGAATCGAGCCCAATCTTCAATCAAGACACCATGGTGATGGGGCCAAACCCTGCCCCACTCGCCCGCCGAGCTGGCCGTTACCGCTGGCAGCTACTGCTTCAAGCCCCCGACCGGAAAACGCTGCAACAGCTGCTTAGCGTGGCAAAACCTGCGATCCAATTGTTACCTCTTGCAAAGAAAATTCGTTGGTCGATTGATGTCGAACCTCAAGATTTAACTTAAAATGAACAATGCGACACACGTCACATGTTGGATGTAATTTATGCTATTTTAAGCATGTTTAATCCTCGGCAGACCGCCTACAATAACAAGCTCGCTGGTACAGGTATCAACCCGTTTTGGCCATGATCCTCCAGCGGCAATAGAGAGAAATATACATAGAGAGGAACTGTAATTATGGCGACAATGAAGGATGTTGCCCAGCTTGCCGGCGTCTCAACAGCCACGGTATCCCGTGCCCTGATGAACCCGGAAAAAGTGTCAGCATCAACACGTAAAAAGGTTGAACAAGCTGTCATGGATGCTGGCTATTCACCCAATTCACTGGCTAGGAATCTCCGTCGCAACGAATCAAAAACGATTGTCACTATCGTCCCTGATATCTGTGATCCCTATTTTACCGAGATCATTCGAGGCATAGAGGAAGCAGCCATGGAACATGGCTACCTTGTGTTATTAGGTGATAGCGGTCAGCAGAAAACCCGCGAGAATTCTTTTGTTAATCTGGTTTTTACTAAGCAAGCCGACGGTATGCTCTTATTGGGCACCGATTTGCCTTTTGATGTCAGTAAACCAGAGCAAAAAAACTTACCCCCGATGGTAATGGCCTGCGAGTTTGCCCCTGAACTTGAACTACCAACAGTGCATATCGATAACCTGACAGCTGCATTTGAAGCCGTCAATTACCTCACGCAAATGGGACATAAGCGTATCGCACAGATTGCAGGCCCAGATACTGCAGCGTTATGCCAATTCCGTACCCAAGGTTATCAACAAGCACTACGACGCGCAGGTATCGAAATCAACCCGGCTTATACCGCCAAAGGCGACTTCAGCTTTGCCTCCGGGGCTCGTGCTGTAACCGCATTGCTTGCATTGCCTGAGCCACCAACCGCATTGATCTGCCACAATGATGTAATGGCAATTGGTGCCATGCAGCAAGCCAAGCGCCTTGGTTTTAAAGTACCGCAAGACATTTCGATTGTCGGCTTTGATGATATTCAGTTTGCAGAATATTGCGATCCTCCCCTGACAACTGTCTCACAGCCACGTTATGAAATTGGCCGTCAGTCGATGCTAATGCTACTCGAAATGCTCAAGGGTAAAGATATCTCATCAGGTTCTCGTTTGCTGGATGCCAAACTCGTGATCCGCGAAAGTGCAGCTGCGCCACCAGCTAATTAACCTCTAACGACGTTAGTGAGCTTATGTTTTGAGCATAAGCTCACAAAAACTGTGTTATGTTTTGTCAGTATTACCTTCAACGGCGTATTAGGCACTAGTCAGTGCTAAGCCAAGTTTGTAACATAGTACTATTGTCCCTCCCAATGACCGATCATCACTGTGGCAACAAAAGATTATGTAAAGCGCAGCCGTACGCCAAAGAATACAACGCGTAACCGCCGTAAAGCTCCACCCGCCGCTGGCTTCCCATTTAAATGGGCTGTGATTGCCTTATGCTTAGTTGGTAGCCTTGGTTATGGGCTCTACTTTTTGTCAACGGCACCGGCACCTTCTACCGAAGCCCAACAATCGACTGCACCTCAAAAGCCGATTAGCACAACGCCTAAGCCTGTTGTCAAACCTCAACCAGTCGTGACACCTAAACCGGATCCTAAACCTCTTCCGCCAAAGCCTGAAGAGAAGTGGCGCTATATTGAAGAGCTCGAAAACAAAGAAATTCAGGTCGATGCGAAAAAAGAACAAGCACCTGGCCGACCTTATTTAATGCAATGCGGCGCTTACCGAAGCCAGAATCAAGCTGAAGAGCGTAAAGCCATGATCGCCTTCCAAGGCATGACAAGCCAAGTCAAAATTAGCCAAGGTGAAAAAGGCAACTGGTATCGTGTCATTCTCGGCCCATACCCACAAAAACGAAAAGCAGAGAGCGATCGTAACCAACTACGCCGAGCGGGTATTGAACCGTGTGCGATTTGGTTCTGGGAGTAACACTAAACCTAAAATGCTTTCAAGTAATTCAGCAATGCTCATAAAGGATGCTTCGGCATCCTTTTCTTTTTTCTGCCCTTGAAACTCTTTAGTGCGATCCCCAGATATTAGATATATCGGCATGAGCCGGAAAGACACAAAGAGGTAAAACCGTGACAACTATCGTATCTGTTCGTCGTAACGGTAAAGTCGTTATCGCAGGTGATGGCCAAGTATCCCTTGGTAACACCGTCATGAAAGGTAACGCTCGCAAAGTGCGCCGTTTATACAATAACAAAGTTCTAGCTGGCTTTGCTGGCGGCACCGCTGATGCCTTCACCCTATTCGAACGTTTCGAGCGCAAGCTGGAAATGCACCAAGGCCACCTGCTTAAATCGGCAGTGGAACTGGCCAAAGATTGGCGTACCGACCGCGCATTACGTAAATTAGAAGCCTTATTGGCGGTCGCTGATGAAACAGGCTCGTTAATCATCACAGGTAACGGTGATGTGGTTCAGCCAGAAAATGATCTGATTGCAATCGGCTCTGGCGGTAACTTCGCCCAGGCAGCTGCAACAGCCTTGCTGGAAAATACTGAACTAGACGCACGTGAAATTGCCGA
Source organism: Photobacterium makurazakiensis (assembly GCF_050336715.1). Lineage (NCBI taxonomy): Bacteria > Pseudomonadati > Pseudomonadota > Gammaproteobacteria > Vibrionales > Vibrionaceae > Photobacterium > Photobacterium makurazakiensis. Next base: position 147,033 of record NZ_JAKJSJ010000013.1, on the reverse strand, counting down.
GAAGTCGCTGAAAATTGCTGGCGATATCTGTGTATTCACCAACCATCACCACACCATTGAAGAGCTAAACGCTAAATAAGGGATCACCATGTCTGAGATGACTCCTCGCGAAATCGTTCACGAGCTTGACTGCCATATTATCGGTCAAGACAAAGCCAAGCGTGCCGTGGCGATTGCCCTGCGTAACCGCTGGCGCCGCATGCAACTACCAGAAGAGTTGCGTGTTGAAGTTACCCCTAAAAATATTCTGATGATTGGCCCAACAGGTGTGGGTAAAACAGAAATTGCCCGCCGCCTAGCTAAATTAGCGAATGCGCCGTTCATCAAGGTTGAAGCAACCAAGTTCACTGAAGTCGGCTATGTCGGTAAAGAAGTTGAGACTATCATCCGTGACCTAACGGATGTTGCAGTTAAGATGACCCACCAGCAGGCAACCAAAAAAGTCCAATTCCGCGCTGAAGAGCAAGCGGAAGACCGCATTCTAGATATCTTGCTGCCGCCCGCACGCGATCAATGGGGTCAGAATGAAGAAAGTGATAATAACTCATCGACTCGCCAATCATTCCGTAAGAAATTACGTGAAGGCAAGCTAGACGATAAAGAAGTTGAAATTGATATTGCTGCGCCACAAGCGGGTGTTGAAATCATGGCACCTCCTGGCATGGAAGACATGACCAACCAACTTCAGGGCATGTTCCAAAATCTTGCTGGTAATACCTCGAAAAAACGCAAGATGAAAATCAAAGATGCGATGAAAGCAGCAACGGAAGAAGAAGCTGCTAAGTTGGTAAACCAAGAAGAGCTAAAAGAACAAGCTATCTTCGCGGTTGAAAACAATGGCATTGTCTTCCTTGATGAAATCGACAAAATCTGTAAGCGTGGCGAGTCATCGGGTCCAGACGTTTCGCGTGAAGGTGTTCAGCGTGACTTACTGCCACTCGTTGAAGGTAGTACCGTATCAACCAAGCACGGTATGGTAAAAACCGATCACATCTTGTTTGTTGCTTCTGGTGCATTCCAAGTGGCAAAACCATCGGATTTGATCCCCGAGCTACAAGGCCGTTTACCTATCCGTGTTGAACTGGAAGCACTAACCAGTAACGACTTCAAACGTATCCTTACAGAACCAAATGCATCATTAACCGAGCAGTATAAAGCGCTAATGGCGACGGAATCGGTTGATATCGAGTTTGATGAAAGTGGGATCAACAAGTTAGCTGAAGCGGCATGGCAGGTAAATGAGCGGACCGAGAACATCGGTGCACGTCGCCTACACACAGTGATGGAGCGTCTAATGGAAGAGTTGTCTTTCGACGCAACAGAAAAGTCTGGTGACAAGCTTATAATCGACGAAGCCTACGTTAATGAACGCTTAGGTGAGCTGGTTGAAGATGAAGATCTAAGCCGCTTCATTCTATAAGTTGCAACACTATCTTTCAAAGAATCATAAAACGGTGCCAAATGGCGCCGTTTTTTTGTTCTCAAACAAACATTATGGCGATAAAGTTGCCCATTAATTCAGTTCAGCCATAATACCCCTTAATTGAGTTCACACGCTAAAGACTGACACTATGAAATCATCTTCTCTCGCAATTTGGCTAGATGCTGCACGACCTAAAACCTTGCCGCTAGCCATTGCCTCAATTGTTTGTGGCAGTGCAGTAGCAGGATGGCAAGGAAGTTTCTCTGCATTAATCGCGGGATTAGCACTGCTAACCGCACTTTTACTACAAATTTTATCGAACTTGGCCAATGACTACGGGGATGCAGTCAAAGGCACGGATAATGACCAGCGACTTGGGCCGCAAAGAGCGATCCAATCCGGCTTGGTCACACCTGCGGCAATGCGTAAAGCCATGGTGATCAACATTGCGCTAACCGCAATAAGCGGCTTGAGCTTGATCCTGTTAGCAACCAATAACCTACAGGACATGTTTGGCTTTATTCTACTTGGGTTAATGGCCATTGCGGCATCGATTGCCTATACCGTCGGCAATAAGCCTTACGGCTACCGTGGGCTGGGCGACTTATCTGTCTTAACATTTTTTGGCTGGCTGGGTGTCGCAGGTACGTATTACCTACAAGCAGGACAAATTGACTCCATTATCATGCTGCCAGCAACCGCCTGTGGCCTGCTTGCTGTTGGTGTGCTTAATATCAACAACTTGCGTGATATCGATAATGACCGAGCATGCGGCAAGCTAACATTGGCCGTACGCATGGGGCCAGAATGGGGCCGTAAATATCACCTGTTCTTATTGATCGGCAGCGTTGCTTGTTTGGCTTTATTTGCACTGCTTGAGCTACATTCACCCTTTGGTTGGCTCTTTATCCTCAGTGCGCCGCTGCTATTTAAGCATGGTAAACAAGTGATGCAATCGACTGATGGTGCTGCATTACGCCCTATGATGGCTACCATGGTGAAATGTGCTCTGCTGACAAACCTGTTGTTTGCCGCTGGGGTTGTCTTAGCTGCCGTTTAGATATCATGCTGGCGCTTCACTTCATTTTATTGTGTGAAGCGCAGCCAACTGATTATACTTTCAATAAGTTAAGCCTGTACCTCATTGCTAACCCTCTTTTCAATTGCCACAAGAAGAAGCGTGCTTATGGAATACAATACGTCCGAACTATGCGATATCTACCTCGATAAGGTCGACGTTGTCGAACCAATGTTCAGTTCTTATGGTGGTCGCAGCTCCTTTGGCGGTCAAATTACCACAGTAAAGTGCTTTGAAGACAGCGGGGTGATCCGCTCGGTGCTTGAAGAAAATGGTGTTGGCCGGGTGTTGCTTATTGATGGTGGAGGCTCACTACGTCGAGCTCTGGTTGATGCCGATTTGGCGCAACTTGCCACGAATAATGAGTGGGAAGGGCTGATCATTTATGGCTGTATCCGCCATGTTGATGATCTCGACGAACTTGAAATAGGTATTCATGCCATGGCATCAATCCCTGTAGGTGCCGATGAGCAAGGGATCGGAGAAATTGATGTGCCGGTGAATTTTGGCGGGGTTACTTTCCTACCAGAAGATCATCTTTATGCTGATAATACTGGCGTGATCCTATCACCAGATCCTCTCGATATTGAATAAATACCATAGCACTGGTCGACACATATAAAAACAGAGCCTAATGGCTCTGTTTTTTAATACTGGCTTTGAAGTGCAAATGGCTTTCAGCCAAGGTGCCACTTATTCAACGTGATCCATTTTACCTAACAGTGTACGTACACGTTCCTGCCATGCTTCATGATCGTTGCGTAGCTTGCCATTATCTTGCTCTAGTGTTTCGCGATTAGAGCGCAGCTCTTGAGCTTCATTCGCAAGACTCTCATTTTGTTCTTTTAGTTCTTCAATTTCCATTTGTAGTAGGGAAATTGTATCAACAGCTGTCTGTACTTTGGCTTCCAGCTTTTCCAGCATTTCTAATGACATATTATCCACCTGTTTTCAGCCTATCTAATTGCCCTAACCATTAAGGCAATTGTCTACAGGCATGTTTACGATTCTATACTGCCTATTCTAACGAGCCGACCGCCATCTGACATCTACAAAAACCTCGGTTTGTGGCAAATGGGTGAAAATCACTCAATTCTGATGGTTTTTTTGCTTTTCATTTTTAAATCGATAACTAGCCGATAAGCGCCACTATCATTTCGTCGAAAAAATCATCAACTTTCGCCACGGCGAGCAACAATTCTCCAGGGGCGTTCAAAAGCTTACTTCGCTTTATAGTAAATGCGTAAAATTGCGATCAAACTCTATTTTAATGCAGCGGTTGCGTGCTAATTTTTATTTCGATCGTATCTCTCTTGGATGTATCCAAGAACTTGCCAATCTGGCACATCCGACCTTTCAAGGTCGGATTTTTTCTTTGTATCCAACCAGTTACAAAGAAAAACCTTAAAACCCCCACTATCGAGCAAAAATCATTCCCTTATCAACATTTAAATTGCACTTAACAGCAATCGTTTGCGCGAACGCTCAATTTGGAATTATTTTATGCTCGAACGCACATTTTTAAATTCGATTTATTTCAATAATAAAAAGTTAGAGTAAATTACCTACCCATAAAAAATAGAAAAGTAATACCCCTACGACATTAGACAAAAGGACGAAATAATGAATAAGCAAAAACAACATACTTTGCTAGGTGAATGCCTCGCGGAGTTTATTGGGACAGGACTACTGATCTTTTTTGGCGTGGGCTGCGTTGCTGCACTCGTACTAACTGGCGCCGAGTTTGGCCAGTGGGAAGTCAGTATAATGTGGGGGCTAGGTGTTGCCATTGCCATTTACTGTACTGCTGGCGTTTCTGGTGCCCATATCAACCCTGCTGTTACCATTGCTCTTGCACTGTTCCATGGCTTTGAGAAGCGTAAAGTACTGCCATATATCGCCGCACAAATGCTGGGCGCTTTTTGTACCGCGGCACTCATCTATGGTTTATACAGCAATCTCTTCGCCGACTATGAAGCAGCCAACGGCATTATTCGCGGTAGCGAAGCAAGCCTCGCCACTGCTGGTATTTTCTCAACCTATCCCCACGCAGCGTTATCATTTGTTGGCGCTTTCGCCGTTGAGTTTGTTATCACAGCAGTGTTGATGTTCGCCATCTTAGCGATTGGCGATGAAAAGAACGGTGCGCCACGTGGTGCTATGGGCCCACTACTCATCGGTATCTTGATTGCGGTGATTGGTGGCTCTTTAGGTCCACTAACCGGTTTTGCCATGAACCCTGCTCGTGATTTTGGTCCGAAATTCTTTGCATTTCTGGCTGGCTGGGGCGACATGGCGTTGACTGGCGGTAAAGATATCCCTTATATGATTGTACCGATTTTAGCCCCAATAGCTGGCGCAGCGTTTGGGGGATGGCTATATCCGAAAGCGATCGGTACATATTTACCTGGTAACAAGTGTACATTACCAAACCAGTGCGAAGACACTGATGATAGTGCACCAGCCCAAGCTTAATACTAAAAAGAAGAATACCTCTCTACTACCCTTATATAATGACAATTAGAGGAAACCGTCATGACTACAGAGCAAAAATACATTGTTGCACTTGATCAGGGTACAACTAGTTCACGTGCCGTTGTGCTTGATCACAACGCGAACATTGTGTGCTCGTCACAACGCGAGTTTACCCAAATCTATCCAAAAGCCGGATGGGTTGAGCACGATCCTCTCGAGATTTATGCGACACAAAGCTCGACCCTAGTCGAAGCCTTGGCAAAAGCAGAGATCAGCTCTGATCAGGTTGCCGCTATCGGTATTACCAACCAACGAGAAACCACCATAGTGTGGAATAAAAATACTGGTAAGCCGGTTTACAATGCCATTGTATGGCAATGTCGCCGTACCGCTGATATCTGTGAAGTACTGAAAGAACAAGGGTTAGAAGACTACATCCGTGAAAATACCGGACTTGTGGTTGACCCATATTTCTCGGCAACCAAAATCAAATGGATCCTTGATAACGTTGAAGGCGCCCGTGAAGAAGCCGACGCTGGCAACTTACTATTTGGTACTGTTGATACATGGATGATCTGGAAGATGACCCAAGGTCGTGTCCATGTTACCGATTACACTAACGCATCACGCACCATGGTATTCAATATCAATAGCTTACAGTGGGATGAAAAACTGCTGAAAACACTAGATATTCCGCTATCTATGATGCCAGAAGTGAAATCTTCATCTGAAGTGTATGGCCAAACCAATATCGGTGGTAAAGGTGGTACGCGTATTCCAATTGCAGGTATCGCGGGTGACCAACAAGCTGCACTCTTTGGTCAAATGTGTGTCGAAGCCGGCCAAGCGAAAAACACTTACGGCACAGGTTGCTTCTTGCTGATGAACACCGGCAAAGAGAAAGTAACCTCGCATAATGGCTTACTGACAACCTTAGCATGTGGCCCGAAAGGTGAAGTGGCTTATGCCCTTGAAGGCGCAGTCTTTATGGGTGGCGCGTCCATTCAGTGGCTGCGCGATGAAGTAAAATTACTCGATGATGCAAGAGACTCCGAGTATTTTGCCGACAAAGTCGGTAGTGCGAACGGTGTGTATGTTGTACCGGCCTTTACCGGCCTTGGTGCACCATATTGGGACCCGTATGCGCGTGGTGCAATTGTCGGCTTAACCCGTGGCGTTAACTCGAACCATATTATTCGTGCAACCCTAGAAAGTGTTGCTTACCAAACCCGTGATGTGCTTGATGCCATGCAGGCTGATTCAGGTATCAAGCTCGCCTCACTGCGTGTTGATGGCGGTGCTGTCGCGAACAACTTCCTGATGCAATTCCAATCAGACATTCTTGATACCGAAGTTCACCGCCCTGTCGTAACAGAAGTAACGGCATTGGGATCGGGTTACCTCGCCGGTTTGGCTGTTGGTTTCTGGGGCAGCATTGATGAACTACAAGGCAAAGCCGAAATCAACCGCAAGTTCATTCCATGTGCTGATGATGGCAAGCGTAATCGTCGCTACCGAGGCTGGAAACGCGCGGTAGAATGCGCCAAAGGTTGGGCGGTAGAAGAAGACGATATTTAATCGCTCTTAAATCATCGTAACCCCTCTCTAAGGCCTGCTGTTGCAGGCCTTTTCTTGTATTTTACTACCACGTTAGCCACTTCTTGCACCAATTAGCCTGAACATTTTTGCTTTAGCGCAAACGTTTCACTGGAAGCTGTGTTAGAATCGCCGCCAGTATTTACAGCCCACTGATTTCTACTTCTGGAGTTACCATGAAACGCGATTTGGCGATGGCATTTTCCCGTGTCACTGAAGGTGCAGCACTAGCTGGTTATAAATGGCTTGGCCGTGGCGATAAAATTGCTGCAGACAACGCAGCCGTTGAAGTTATGCGTACCCTGCTTAACCAAACCGAAATTGAAGGCGAAATTGTAATTGGTGAAGGTGAAATCGATGACGCACCAATGCTGTACATCGGTGAGCTAGTTGGCACTGGCGGTGACGCTGTCGATATTGCGGTTGACCCTATTGAAGGTACCCGCATGACGGCGATGGGCCAGAATAATGCGCTAGCCGTACTGGCCGCAGGTGAAAAAGGTTCATTTCTAAAAGCGCCTGATATGTATATGGAAAAGCTGGTTGTTGGTCCTGCAGCTAAAGGCGCTATTGACCTTGCTAAACCGTTGACTGAAAACCTAGAAAATATTGCAACTGCGCTAGGAAAAACGCTTGATACCTTAGTGGTAACTACGCTGGCGAAGCCTCGCCATGACGATATTATTGCTGAAATGCAAGCCATGGGTGTACGCGTGTTTGCATTCCCTGACGGTGATGTTGCGGCTTCAATCCTAACCTGTATGCCAGATAGCGAAGTGGACGTTATGTACTGCATCGGCGGCGCCCCTGAAGGTGTCGTTTCTGCAGCAGCCATTCGCGCATTAGGCGGTGATATGCACGGCCGCCTTCTGCCTCGTCACGAAGTGAAAGGCGATACTGCCGAAAATCGCGAACATGGCGAAATCGAAATCGCTCGCTGTAAAGAAATGGGCATCGAGACAAATGTCGTCCTTCGCATGGAAGACATGGCCAAGAGCGATAACGTGATTTTTGCCGGTACTGGTATCACGAAAGGCGATTTGCTTGAAGGCATCAGCCGCCAAGGGAATATCGCCACAACGGAAACACTGCTGATCCGCGGTAAGTGCCGTACCATTCGTCGTATTAAATCAACGCATTACCTTGACCGTAAAGATGATGCAATTAAAGGCCACATTTTATAACGTAACCTTCCTTACGTTGCTGGCTGCTAGGCGCACAATACGTGCGCCTTTTGTTTTTTTAGCGCTTTCTCCTACTCCCTTCTTCTATCCTGTACAACTCCGCCTTATTACTTTGTAAAGTTGTTGCTTTATTTACCAAGCTGACCACATAATTAATCAACAAAGTAGGTAGCCGCTGTTATGAAAACAATCGACAAAATACTGTACCGAATGAAGCGAGAAGGGTCTGTCACCGCTAAAAAACTCGCAGAAGAATTCAATCTCACCACTATGGGTGTACGCCAGCATCTCCAAGGGCTTGAAGAGGACGGCTTGGTCGACTTCAAAGATGTCAAAGTCAAGGTTGGTCGACCTACTCGTCATTGGCACCTGACCCAGAAAGGGCACGGCAGCTTCACCGACCGTCATGGCGATCTTATTATTCAAATGCTTGATTCTGTCGAGGCGTTATTTGGTCAAGATGGTCTGCATCAAGTGGTCGAACGCCGTGAGAATCAAACCTTTGAACAATACCGCTCTCATTTGGCAACAACGTCAAATTTAAAAGAAAAATTACAAATACTGGCTACACTGAGGGAGCAGGAAGGCTATATGGCAGAGCTTCACCAAGACGGCGAGGCGTTCGTTTTAATCGAAAATCACTGCCCAATTTGCCATGCTGCGAAACGTTGCCCTTCACTTTGCCAATCTGAATTATCTGTTTTCCAGCGCTTGCTGGGTGACAACTATCAGGTCAACAGGAATGAACACATTATCGCCGGAGAGAGGCGTTGCGCTTATCGAATAATAAAATCATAACGAGGAGATGATTATGGCTGACTGGATCCCCGCAGAGGTTATTACCAACCGTCATTGGAACAATGATTTATTTAGCCTGGTGCTAAAAGCCAATATCGAACCATTCAAAGCAGGTCAATTTACCAAGCTAGGACTGGAAATAGACGGTAAAATGATACAGCGTGCCTACTCCTTTGTTAATCCACCCAACAATAACAATATCGAAGTATATGCCACCCGAGTGGCTGATGGCCTCTTGTCTCCTCGCCTCCATGCCTTAAATAGCGGTGATACGGTTTTTGTGTCGGCGCGGGCCAATGGCTTTTTCACCCTTGACGAAGTACCTGACGGTGAGCATCTGTGGCTCTTGTCGACTGGCACCGCCATTGGTCCCTACCTGTCTTTATTGAGAGAAAAAACCGTTTGGCAACGTTTTCGTAAAATCATACTGGTCCATGCCGTGCGCTTTTCTGCCGATTTGAGTTATCAAGCTGAAATCAATAGCCTTAAAGAAGCCTACCCAGAGCAGTTAATTGTCCAGCCCTTTGTCAGCCGTGAACCTGCAATGTTGTCACTGCCTGGCCGAGTCCCGCAAGCCATTGCTGATGGCATGTTAGAACGCCATGTCGGCTTGCCATTATCGCCAGAAAAAAGTCAAATTATGATTTGTGGCAATCCAGAGATGGTCAGAGAAACCAAAGCGATACTGGAAACAATGGGGTTCATTAAAAATTTGCGCCGTAAGCCCGGACAAATTACCGTCGAGCATTATTGGTAAGTCCCTCTTTCTTTTCCCAATAAAAAAATAACCGCATTGCGGTTATTTTTTTATTGTCTATCGCCTTGTCTCAGCCCTGAGCCACTTTGATTTTCCATGACTAACTAAATTTAGTGCATCACGATGACAATCTGGATCACTAAGATGCAAACATTACCCTCTTTTGATGAACTAAAAGCCATGGCAGAAAACGCCCCAGAAGAGCTTGAGGCGTTGCGCATATCAATGAGTGAAGAAGTCATCGCGAATGCCAGTGAATCAATGCAACCACGCCTACGGGCGCAAATGAGCCACATTAATCAGGTGATAGCTAAGGGGAAAAACCCTAACCATACCAATATCCTGCTGATGGCAGAATTACAGCAGCAACTTAAACGCTTCGCACAAGCGCTGAATGCCCCCGAGAGCCTTACCGAGCACTGTGCCGAGATAAAACCTTTTGTTCAACCTATCTCATCGAAGCCTATGCCATCGAGCAACACGGATACCACTAACAGCTAACCTTCAAGAAGCTTTCACGATCCATATCGCGCATGTCAATCGTCAAGCTATTAATGGCTGAGGCATGCTGTTCAAGTACAGCCATTAACTCTCGAGCTAGCTCGCGTTTCAACTCTGGGTTTCGGCCTGACAACATCGACAATTCAATATGAATAAAGCTATGGAGATCCCCTTCTTCGCCCACTAACCAGTTGTGGCAGGGATAGCTGCGAGATTTCACTGAGTCGGGCTCAAACAGTTCACAAGCCAGTAATATGTGATGAAGGTCTTCTAATAACCCAGTAATATTGACACGCTCGGCCACTGGATCGGCATATTCCATAACGAGATTTGGCACAACATCCTCCATGAATTGGCTTTCGTCGCCATCAACAACCCGCTTATCGGCTGAATTGATTTAAAATGGTCGGAAATAAAAAAGACAGAATTTTATCTCTCATTAGGCCTCACAGTAACGGATTTAACGCTAACAATCCAAGCAATCAGGCTAGATTTCAGCCATTGATCACTCTCTTTATTCGCGGCTTCGATGCTGACAAATCCACCAGCCTGAAAAATATTTCCTCACAACGGTTCACTTTTTGCGACGAAAAGGGTACAACCGAGCACAGAAATGATTTCGAACAGTAAATTAAGTACGCAAGCTGTTATATATTTACAGCCATACTCAATAGCCTAGTCATTTAAATTAGATCATTAGACTATTAAGTATTACCTTTTTACATCAAATTGATTTGGAGAAAAGCTATGCGCCATCCTGTAGTTATGGGTAACTGGAAGCTAAACGGTAGCAAGGAAATGGTATCTAACCTACTTAAAGGCCTTAATGCTGAACTTGAAGGTGTTACTGGTGTTGACGTAGCCGTGGCTCCACCAGCACTTTACATCGACCTTGCTGAGCACACGCTAACTGAAGCTGGCAGCGCAATCATTCTAGGTGCTCAAAACTCTGATCTAAACAACAGCGGCGCATTCACTGGCGACATGTCTCCAGCTATGCTTAAAGAATTCGGCGCGACTCACATCATCATTGGTCACTCTGAGCGTCGTGAATACCACAATGAATCAGATGAGTTTGTTGCTAAGAAATTTGCATTCCTAAAAGAAAACGGTCTAACGCCAGTTCTTTGTATTGGTGAATCTGAAGCACAAAACGAAGCAGGCGAAACTGTTGCAGTTTGTGCTCGTCAACTTGACGCAGTTATCAATACTCAAGGTGTTGAAGCTCTAGAAGGCGCTATCATCGCTTACGAACCAATCTGGGCTATCGGCACTGGTAAAGCAGCGACAGCTGAAGATGCACAGCGTATCCACGCGCAAATCCGTGCTCATATTGCAGAGAAATCTGAAGAAGTTGCTAAGAACGTGGTTATCCAATACGGCGGTTCTGTTAAGCCAGATAACGCTGCAGCATACTTCGCACAACCAGACATCGACGGTGCACTAGTTGGCGGCGCAGCGCTTGACGCAGCTAGCTTCGCAGCTATCGCAAAAGCAGCAGCTGAAGCGAAAAAGTAAGCATCATTTGATTGATTAGAAAGAGCTACCTTCGGGTAGCTTTTTTTATGGCTGCAATAAATGTTAATCGCATAAAAAACCGGCTAAAAGCCGGCTTTTATTCAGAACAATACGGTTTAGAACAGTTTGTCTGCTAGGGCATACAGATCTTTGCGAACTGGACGCTTCATGTTTTCAATTGCATCGATGATATCGTGGTGTACCATTTTTTCATTTTGGATACCCACACAACGACCACCTTCACCTTCCATTAGAAGTTCAACCGCGTATGCACCCATGCGAGATGCAAGGATACGGTCAAATGCCGTAGGCTGACCACCACGTTGAATATGGCCTAATACTGTTGCACGCGTTTCACGGCCAGTTTCATCTTCGATGTACTTCGCCAGCTCATTCGCATCAGTCATTAGCTCGGTAAGTGCAATGATTGCATGCTTCTTACCTTTGTAGATCCCTTCTTTGATCTTCGCTAACAACTCTTCTCTGTTCAGTCCAGTTTCTGGGGTGATGATGTACTCACAACCACCAGCAATTGCAGACATTAGTGTTAAGTCACCACAGTGGCGGCCCATCACTTCAACGATAGAAATACGTTGGTGAGATGATGATGTATCACGTAAACGGTCAATCGCATCAATAACTGTGTTCAATGCCGTTAGGTAACCAATCGTGTAATCAGTACCCGCAACATCATTATCGATAGTGCCTGGTAAACCAATACATGGGTAGCCCATTTCAGTAAGCTTCTTCGCACCCATGTACGAACCGTCACCACCGATAACAACTAACGCATCAATACCGTGTAGTTTCAGGTTTTCAATCGCCTGTGCACGTACTTTCTCATCTTTAAATTCAGGAAAGCGTGCTGAACCCAAGAACGTACCGCCCTTGTTGATCACATCTGATACGCTTGAGCGCGTCAGTTTTTCAATGCGGTTCTGGTGTAGGCCCTGATAGCCATCATAAACACCGTATACTTCTATGCCTTCAGACAATGCTGCACGTACAACACCGCGAACTGCCGCGTTCATACCAGGTGCGTCACCACCACTGGTCAATACACCAATCTTCTTAATCATGGTTACCCTCTGACGTTGGGAAATGAAAATTCAAATCCGGCACGAGTTGCCAAGGTTCCCCCTCTTGGCACCATAAGCCACTAGTAACTTATGCTCGCATAAACTGTAACGTTCTTACTAATACGGAAATATTACAATTTTGATAAAAAAATTTGTTGATTCACATCACGATAGATACCGACTTATCACTAGCATTGTAATGATATCTTTCAGGAAGCTGTCATGATATTACAAAACAATAAACGCCCTGATTCACGGGTAACTTGAATGAAATGCAGATAAAAATATCCCCATCAACCTAATACAAGTATACAACCTGCCCTCAGAGCGGCCAGTTATGCGACGGAGGGTGATAACCGCTGGTGATTGTGAATTCATCCATGATAACCACACCTGATAAAGCTGCACTAACTGAGCAATACCCCGCAGTATAGCTTTTTTATGATGAAAATTAATAACAAAAAAAAAGCAATATGATGAATTTTGATCACCCAGTGTTACTAATACACATAGAAAAACCGCCACTGATGTGGCGGTTTTCGGCAAATTGACACGTTTTCTGTTATAGCCTCAGCTTATTTGCTGCGCTTTTCATCCATGCGAGCCTGGCACTTTTCAGTTCGCTCTGCTTGTAGTTCTTGATACTTTACTTTCTGTTCCGGTGTCAGGATATTCATCATTTCATGACGCTTCTCTAGCATAACTACACGACGTTCAACCTGCTGCTCAGTCATTTTTTCTGCAAGAGCGCGTACTGCCGCTTCATCAAAGGTATCAGCTAATACCAAAGCCTGCATTTCTTGATGTTGCGCTTGCATAGCCGCTCGTTTACCGCTCTTATCATTGCGCATTTCATCACGGTTAGCGGTGCGCAGCTCTTTCATTTGTTCTTTTTGTGCATCGGTTAGATCAAGTTGACGGAAAACCTTATGCCCATTTTGCATCCCGCAAGCACCTTTTCCACCCTTTCCTTCATGGTGCTTACCACCACCGTAAGCCAGCGCTGAAGCCGAACCAAGGGCGAGAGGAAGTGCGATAACTAATGCTAGAGTCTTCTTGAATGATTTCATGATGTTCGTCTCCAATTTCACTGATTACAACGCTGTCGTGCTAACTTCGCACTGCGTTATGAGGTATGGATATATAATACGTCCTGCAAGGTAAAGCGCTGTCTGGAGAACGTAAAATTGCGTAAAGCAAGCCGGCTTTTACTTGGCTCTATCCCTGACTTTAGGGATACTTAAATCACCCGCTTGATGAATGAAGGTAAATACCATGGCGAAGATCCTACTAGTTGATGATGATACTGAACTGACTTCACTGCTGACCGATATCCTTGAAATGGAAGGTTTTGATATTGTTGAGGCCAACAATGGTGAGGAAGGGTTACGTGAGGTCAACGACAGTATTGATTTGATCTTACTGGATGTCATGATGCCTGTCATGAACGGAACCGAGATGCTGCGCAAGCTACGGGAAAAGCACACGACCCCCGTGCTAATGCTCACCGCTAAAGGTGAAGAGATAGATCGCGTGCTTGGCCTTGAGCTTGGTGCAGATGATTACTTATCGAAGCCATTTAGTGATCGGGAGTTGCTAGCTCGGATGCGGGCAATCTTAAGGCGTACCCAATCAGCAGGTACCACGTCAAAATCAAACCAAGATGATCTAAGCTATCAAGGGATCACTATTTACCCTGGCCGTCAGGAAGTGGAATGCAAAGGCGAACCTATCGACATGACAGGTACTGAGTTGGCACTGCTAAGCTACTTTATTCAGCATCCAGGAAAGATCATTGCAAAAGATGAGCTCAGCTTAGAAGTACTTGGGAAGCGACTTGCCCCGTTTGATCGAGCGATAGACATGCATGTCTCTAATTTGAGGAAAAAGCTTCCAACCAGAGATGATGGCAAAACATGGATCAAAACCTTACGCGGCAAAGGCTACCTACTGGTTGAGGATGCCTAATGCGACTGCCTCGCTTCTCAAGCCTCTATGGCCGCATTTTTGCTATTTTTTGGCTGACATTATTAATTGTCGTCCTAACGTTACTATGGCTACCAAACTTAGATCCAAGGGCGCAGCACACAATCCCGGCGCCACAGCTCAAACGCTTTGCAGATTCAGCGCAAAGTATCTCCGAGCAGATAAGCCAAGATCATGGTTCTTTAATTTACAAGCTGCAGCGTTTTACTGATCACAAGCGCCATAAGGGCTTCCAACTCTATTTTACAACCGCCGAGGGTGAAATAATCAGCCCCAAGGGACGTAACAAGGCATTACGTAACTTCATTACGATGGCTGATAGCCCAACATCACCCAAACAGAAGCTTTATGGTCGCTGGATGATGGCAGGTCCCTTCGAGGTAAGTTATCAAGACACTAGCATCTTGATGTACATTGGCCGAATTTGGCGTGAACCTCCGCCCTTTTTTATCCAAATATTAGATAAACCTTTTCAGCTTTTGTTAGTCACCATGCTCGTCAGCACCCCATTGTTACTTTGGCTAGCTTGGGCGGTTAGTATTCCTGCACGTCGTTTACAGCATGCCGCAGAGCGGGTCGCCAAAGGTCAATTTGCGGTCGATCCGAAACTAGAGTCAGGCCCTAAAGAATTCAAGCAAGCTGGGGCCAGCTTTAATCAAATGGTTGAAGCAATCAATCAAATGATTGGCGGGCAACAACGGCTGCTGTCAGATATTTCTCACGAGCTTCGCTCTCCCTTAACCCGCCTGCGAATGGCGACTGCATTAGCACAACGCAAGCAAGGTGAAAGTAAAGAGCTTGACCGAATTGATACCGAAGCTGAGCGGCTGGAGAAGATGATAAGCGAACTACTCGAGCTCTCACGTATGCAGGTTAACAGCCATGAACACCGTGAACTCTCTGATGCCAACACCTTATGGTACGACATGTTGGAAGATGCACGCTTTGAAGCAGAGCACCGGAACAAGCGCCTCAGCTATACCCCACTGCAAGCTTGGCCTATTCGCGGTAATCCAAATCTGTTGATCAGTGCATTAGAAAACGTCGTTCGCAACGCCATAAAATATGGTAATGACACCATTAAAGTTAGCTTTCACCAGCGCGACGAATGGATAGACATTGTGGTGGAAGACAATGGTGAAGGGGTGCCGGATGCGGAGTTAGAAGACATATTCCGTCCATTCTATCGCGTTTCAACCGCACGAGATCGCAGCAGTGGTGGCACAGGGCTTGGGCTCGCGATAACCGAAAGTGCGATTCGTCAGCACAGTGGCACCATTGAGGCTAACCGCAGTCAATTGGGTGGGTTAAAAGTCGCGATCAGGCTGCCTCTAGCGCGTTAATATCGACTTCACTTTATCCTCATGACAATAAAAAACGGTGGGCCTTTCGGTTCACCGTTTTTTCATCACGAATTTTGGTTACAATAACGACAACTTAACCACGATAAAAACTGACTATGTTTGATATTGCTTTATACGAACCGGAAATTGCACCCAATACAGGAAACATTATCCGCCTGTGCGCTAACTGCGGTGCCAACCTACATTTAATAGAACCACTTGGCTTTGATTTAGAAGAAAAAAAACTCCGCCGAGCTGGCCTTGACTACCATGACTTAGCCCACGTTCACCGCCACAAAGATTTAGCGGCGTTTATGGCCTACATTGGCGAACGACGCATTTTTGCCTGTACCACTAAAACCACCAACTTTCATACCAATGCCCAGTTTCAAGAAGGCGACGTACTGTTATTTGGCCCGGAAACCCGAGGCTTGCCCGCGGATCTCATCGAAAGTTTACCGCTAGAGCAACGCCTTCGGATCCCAATGCACCCAGATAGCCGTAGCCTTAACCTATCGAATGCTGCCGCCATTATTGGTTATGAAGCATGGCGACAGTTTGGTTTTAAAGGTGCGCTTTAAATTCCGTCACCTGCAATGAATGTTTGTCCAGTACCGTTAAAGCACTGATCCATATCCATCGCTGGCTTTTCAGTGCTCGGCCGGCCAACCACTTTCGCAGGTACACCAGCCACTGTCGTATGTGGAGGGACGGCATTGAGCACAACGGAACACGAACCAATCTTCGCCCCTTCACCGACCTCAATGTTACCCAAGACTTTCGCGCCAGCACCAATCATCACCCCTTCACGTATTTTAGGGTGACGATCACCACCAGCTTTACCCGTACCGCCCAACGTCACGTCTTGCAGAATCGACACATCATTCTCGATCACGGCAGTTTCACCAATCACGATCCCTGTCGCATGGTCAAACATGATCCCCTGACCAATTTTAGCCGCTGGATGAACATCAACTTGGCAAGCCACTGAGATTTGATTTTGTAAATAAACCGCTAAGGCAACTCGGTTCTGCTTCCACAACCAGTTAGCAACACGGTATCCCTGTAGCGCATGAAAGCCTTTAAGGTAAAGTAACGGTATCGAGAACATCTCAACGGCAGGGTCACGCTCGACAACTGCGCGAATATCACATGCCGCTGATTCGGTAATACAACAATCCTCGGCAAAAGCTTCTTCAACCACTTCCCTTACCGCCATGGCAGGCATAGATGGCGTGGCGAGCTTATTCGCCAAAATATAGCTCAATGCCGCTGCTAAATTATCATGCTTAATAATGGTTGCATGATAAAAGCTAGCCAACATAGGCTCTTGCTCTGATTGTTGTCGTGCTTCCTGCTTGATCGACTGCCAAACAGCCTCTTGTTGACATTCCCTCACATCACCCTCGATCTTCTTGTGTATTTATTTTAACTTTAACCTGCTCTGAAAAAAAAACAACGCAGGCGTTTCGGCCTGCGTTGTCGATAGAAACACTTCAGATACCACCTCTAGGCGCTCTGTTGTATTACTCGTCTTTTTTCTCGCGAGCCAACAAATCTTTCGCGGCTTCACTGGCTTCTTTTCCTTGATAAAGCACTTGGAAGATCTGCTCAGTAATTGGCATTTCAACGCCGACACGCTGCGATAGAACCCAAACCTCTTTGGTATTACGGTAGCCTTCAACCACCTGACCAATTTCAACCTGCGCGGTATCAACGTCTTTACCCTGCCCTAGGGCCAGACCAAAACGACGGTTACGCGACTGGTTATCAGTACAAGTCAGCACTAAGTCACCAAGACCTGCCATCCCCATAAAGGTTTCTGGTTGTGCGCCGAGTGCGGCACCCAGACGGCACATTTCAGCGAGTCCACGGGTAATGAGTGCTGTACGCGCATTGGCACCAAAGCCCATACCGTCAGAGATCCCTGCACCAATGGCGATGACATTTTTCACCGCACCACCAAGTTGCATCCCGATAAAATCATTGTTGCTGTAAACACGAAATGTCTTACTGCAGTGGATTTTATCTTGCAGATCACGCACAAAACCATCATCAGGCGAAGACACGGCGATAGCTGTCGGCATACCCGCCGCCAATTCTTTCGCAAATGTCGGGCCGGAAAGTACCGCCAGAGGCGTCTCCTCACCCAGCACTTCCACTGCCACATCCTTAAGCATGCGACCGGTTTCCGGCTCAAGCCCTTTGGTTGCCCAGCACAAGCGAGAGTCTGCGCGCAAAAATGGCTTTACATTACCCAGCACATCACCGAAGACATGACTTGGCACGACAACCAACAGATCTCGACAGGCTTCGACAGCGGCCTGTAGATCGGCAGAAACTATCAACGAGTCAGGAAACGGCACACCGGGCAAGAACGCCTCATTAGCACGATCCATCTCAAGTTGAGCCATGTGCTTAGGATCGTGACCCCACAAAATCACATTGGCACCATTACGTGCGAGTGATATCGCCAGTGAAGTACCGTACGAGCCAGCCCCCAACACAGTCATGCTAATGGCAGATTCATTGCCTGGATTCATATCGTTCACCAAGAAAATTACGCTTCAGTGTTTTCAGTGTTCGCTTGCGCTTGTTGGTTCTGTAGGTAGTTCATGAACAATGCGTCAAAGTTAACAGGCGCAAGGTTTAGTTGAGGGAACGTACCTTTAACCACTAGGCTAGAGATTGTTTCACGTGCATATGGGAACAAGATGTTCGGGCAGAATGCACCTAGGCAATGTGCTAGCTGAGGTGCTTCCATACCTGCAACAGAGAAGATACCGCCTTGCTGAACTTCACATAGGAAAGCCGTTTCTTCTGCATTTTTAACCGTTACAGTCAGGCGCAAGATAACTTCAAATACACCTTCACCCAGCTCACGGCTTTGAGTATCAAGATCCAGCTTCACATCTGGGTTCCATTCTTTTTGGAACATGTCTGGTGAGCTTGGTGCTTCAAAAGAAACGTCTTTTAGAAAAACACGCTGGATTTGGAAGTTTTGTTGTGCGTCGTTGTTTACTGCTGCTTCAGCCATTTTAGAGTCCTTTTTCTTTCATCTCACTCACGTGAGCTTAATCAATATCGCAACCATGATAACTATCACACGCTGCACAAATTTATTTACGCGATATCAGCTTTGTTAACCCCGAAAGATTACTTCTTGCCTTTTGACGACTTGCTACGGATCAGTGGCAAGTTCGCTTCGTTCCAAGAAATCAAACCGTCTTTGAGTAGGTTTACATTCTCAAAACCCGCGCTGTGTAACAGGTTTGCACTCTCTTGTGCCGTTTGACCTGTCTTGCATACAACGATGATTGGGGCGCTTTTATGATTTTCAAGCTCACCAAAGTTTTGTTCTTTAATTTGACTTGGCAAAATGTGAAGTGCACCCGCAATATGGCCTTTGCGGTACTCATCACGGCTTCGGATATCAACAAAAATACCGTCTTCACGGTTTATCATCCCTGTTGCTTCATTCGTAGTGACAATCTTATAGCCAGCAGTTTTTTGTTTAATAAACGACGTAATAATCGCCACGATTAAGCCGACCCATACCAGGGACATGATTGCGTTACTTGTTACAAAATCGATGTATTGTTGCATGATTTTCGCTCTACTTTCCTAATATCAGCCTGCGGTAACCTAGGCCAAACTCCACAAAAATAAGGATCACGAGTATACCCACGCCAGCTAGCTTGTACAGCAAAGGACGGTAATTACGCGTTACTGCTCACTCGATATAAACGCTAATAGTATAAGCCTTGAGCAATACATCCTACGGCTACTAAATATAGAAAAATGAAAAAAACTGTGATTTAGGTCTTACACTCAGCGGCATAAATGCATATATTCCTGTAGGAAGATAACAATCTATTTACAGCATAGTTTGATCTTGCCCTACAGTTTGTGACTAAAACTGTAGTAAAATTACGGTTAGTACGTTCAATTACCTTAGATATTTCCGCTTATAGCAAAATGTTTAAGGTAATTGATCTAAATTAAACTCAGATTTCTAACTTTACGAGGGACAGTATATGTCTGCTAAAAAGCCACTGGCTTTGGTTATCCTAGATGGTTGGGGTTACCGCGAAGACAACGCCAACAATGCAATTGCCAATGCCAATACACCAGTAATGGATGGTTTGATGGCAAATGAAGCCAATACTCTGATCTCGGCATCAGGTATGGATGTTGGTCTACCTGACGGCCAAATGGGTAACTCTGAAGTAGGTCACACCAACATTGGTGCTGGTCGCGTGGTTTATCAAGATCTGACTCGTATCACAAAATCTATCGCCGATGGTGACTTCTTTGAAAACGAAGCACTTGTCGCTGCAATCGATAAAGCAGTGAGCGCAGGTAAAGCCGTTCACCTTATGGGCCTTATGTCACCGGGTGGCGTTCACAGCCATGAAGATCACATCGCAGCAGCGGTTGAAATGGCCGCTAACCGCGGCGCAGAAAAGATTTACCTACACTGCTTCCTTGATGGCCGTGATACACCACCTCGTAGTGCTAAGGCATCACTTGAGCGTTTCCAAGCATTGTTCACTAAGCTAGGCAAAGGTCGTGTTGCCTCTCTTGTCGGTCGTTACTACGCTATGGACCGTGATAACAACTGGGATCGCGTTGAAGTCGCTTACAACCTACTGACAACAGCCACTGCTGAGTTTAATGCCGCTTCGGCTGTTGAAGGTCTTGAAGCTGCTTACGCTCGTGACGAAAACGATGAATTCGTCAAAGCGACGGAAATTCGTGCTGAAGGCCAAGACTCGGCAGCAATGGAAGATGGCGATGCGGTTATCTTCATGAACTACCGTGCTGACCGTGCTCGTCAAATCACTCGCGCCTTCGAAACTGATTTCGCAGGCTTCGAACGTGCTCAATTCCCAGCTCTTGATGTTGTGATGCTAACTCAGTACGCGGCTGATATTAATTTGCCTGTTGCATTTGCACCAGCAAGCCTTGAAAACACGCTAGGCGAATGGCTATCGAAAAAAGGTAAGAAGCAGCTACGTATTTCTGAAACTGAAAAATACGCACACGTTACTTTCTTCTTCAACGGCGGTATTGAAAGCGAGTTCGATGGCGAATCACGTCAACTAGTTGCCTCTCCAAAAGTAGCGACTTACGATCTACAGCCTGAAATGAGCGCACCAGAGCTAACTGAAAAGCTAGTTGCAGCGATTAAAGGTGGCGAGTTCGATACGATTATCTGTAACTACCCGAATGGTGACATGGTTGGCCACACTGGCGTTTATGACGCTGCAGTTCAAGCTTGTGAAGCGCTAGATAGCTGCATTGGCCAAGTTGTTGCAGCCATCAAAGAAGTGGGCGGTGAAATGCTGATCACTGCTGACCACGGTAATGCTGAAATGATGATCAACCCTGAAACGGGTGGCATTCATACTGCACACACAAATCTACCAGTACCACTGGTATACGTGGGTGATAAAGCACTTACATTAAAAGAAGGCGGTAAGCTATCTGATCTGGCTCCAACTATGCTGGCGCTATCAGATATGGAAATCCCTTCAGAGATGACTGGTCAGGTGCTATTTGATCTGAAATAATCAATCCCATGCGGGATATGATCAGATACCTTAACCTTTCTCTCCGCGCCAGTGCATTATGCACTGGCGCTTTGTTATGCCTGTCCGTTATCGCAACACCACAAGCACACGCCAACCAAGGCCAGCTTGACGGAGTAAAACAAGAAATTTCACGCCAGCAAAGCCAAGTTAGCGCCAATAAAAAGAAAATTGACGCTCTGCAAAAGTCATTGCGCCAGCAAGAAGTCGGGATCGCCGAAACCGCCAACGCGATTCATCAAGCACAAACCAAACAAGCAAACTTGTCGTCATCAATTGACAAGCTTGAACAGCAACAACGTCAACTTCAACAGCAACAACTCGGCCAGCAAGAGCTACTCAAAGAGCTGCTAAATGCCCAATATCGTCAAGGTAAAAATAGCCAGATTGCTTTACTGTTAAGTGACAATAATCATCATGATCTTGACCGCTATACGATTTACGCCGAGCATTTAAGCCATGCTAGAGTGAATGCATTGGATGAACTCGCCGCGACAACCACTGAGATCCAGATCAAGCAACACCAGCTCAGCACACAACGTGAGCAACAGCAAACTCTGCTGACTCAGCTGCAAAAAGAAAAGAAAAAGTTAGAAACTGAGCAAAGCCAGCGCCAGAAAACAGTGCGCACGCTGACCAACCAAGCACGCACCGACAACCAGTACCTTGCTGAACTTAAAGACAATGAGAGACGGCTGGTGACTGAAATAGCCAAGGCGGCTTTAAGAGCGAAACAAAAGGCTGCAGCAGAAGCTGCTCGCCGAGCACCAATGGATGGCCTCGCCAAACAGAAAGGCAAACTCACTTGGCCAATTAAAGGTCCCGTGCTCCATCAGTACAATTCGCAGCAGCAAGGTGAACTACGCTGGAAGGGCATGGTAATCGGTCAATCTGCGGGTAACCCCGTAAAAGCTATTTACCCCGGTAAAGTCGTGTTTGCCGATTGGTTACGAGGCTATGGGCTCATGCTAGTGATCGATCATGGTAAGGGTGATATGAGTTTCTATGGCTATAATCAAACCCTACTCAAAAAGGTAGGTGATACCGTTCAGGCAAGTGAATCTATCGCTCTTGTGGGTGATAGTGGCGGGCAAGATCGCGCTGCGCTTTACTTCGAAATCAGGCGTAGAGGCACCCCAACCAATCCGCAAAGCTGGCTGAAACGTTAATGTGCCAACTGTGGTAATTCATCAATAAAAGAATCGATAATGGACGCCCGACATGCGATGGATTGCACGCTGGTTTACCCTACTCTTTTTAAGTTCATCAATTAGTTACGCCTCTGATAGCCATGCCTCAGAAGCAAAGCTAGCGATTGTGATTGATGATCTCGGTTATCAGGCGATGCCATCGGTATTGTCAGCGTTGCCCCCTCAAGTAAGTATCTCTATATTACCTGATACACCATTCGATTTAGCCATCAGCCAACAAAGCAAACAGCAACAACGGGATGTATTACTCCACATGCCGATGGAGCCAAGTCGTCAGGCACCGCTTGAACTCTCAACACTCACCCTAGACATGGATAAAGCAACACTGCAGCATACCCTGCAACAAGCGCTGAACCGCGTACCGGCCGCTATCGCTATTAATAATCACATGGGCAGTGCATTAACACAAAATACGCAAGCAATGGGCTGGGTGATGGAGGTGCTCGCCAATGAAGGGTTGTATTTCCTAGATAGCCGCACCACCGCCAACTCTGTAGCAATGGAGCAAGCCAAGCAACAGCAGATCCCCGTGTTACGAAGGCATATCTTTCTCGACCATTATCGTACTGAAGCTTTTGTTAGCCAGCAGCTTCGCTTAGCAGTACAGCAAGCAAAGCGTAACGGTCACGCCGTTGCAATTGGCCACCCTTACCCAGTGACGCTTCACACATTGCAGCAACAGCTTCCTTTATTAAACGAACAAGGCATTACCCTTGTTCGCTTATCTGAGTTATACCTCGATTTATGAGCTACCTACTCGGTATCCAGCTCAACCTGCTCACAGTAGTGGGCTTCTAGCTGGATCACTTCCGCTTTGCCTTTTGCTGTCGTCAGAGGTCTAACGATGCTCAACATCTGCAGTACACCTTGGTAAATTACGGCTTTAGTAATTTTGGCCCCCGGCGCTTGTGTTGTTTGGTAACAAATCCAGCTTGAGGCAACCAGTTTTAATGTATTGGCCAAGCTGAGCAACTCACTATCGTCAAGTTCAAGTAAGCCACTACTGCGGAAGCTGTTCATCATCGCCATAATATTTTGATGCAAGCCTTCCTGTGCTTGCAAGTATTTATCTTGTAGTTCAGGATCACGGCGAAGAATGTCAGGTAAATTGGCATAAAAGAAGCGATATCGCCACATCAGCATAAACACAGCGTCGAGGTAAACCAATAAGTTATCTGCCGTGATCGGCGTTTCATCTAGCGGCTGAAAGCGAATGCTGAGATCGTTGGCGTATTGATCGAAAATACTGTGTATAATCTCTTCTTTATTACGAAAATGATAATACAGATTGCCGGGACTTATTCCCAGATGGGCAGCTATATGGTTTGTGGTAATGTTTGGCTCACCGCTTTCATTGAAAAGCTCCAGTGCAGCCAGAATAATTCTATCGCGGGTCTTCATTTGCTTCTCACTTTTCTGCCCATACTCTGATATCAAAATCGATTAATACTATCATAAAGATACTCCATAACGGCGGCAGTTATGCAGTCGTTTTTCTAAATAGAAGAATGGAATAGCCATGATTATTGTAACTGGTGGTGCCGGCATGATCGGCAGCAACATTGTAAAAACCCTAAACGAACAAGGTCGCAATGACATCCTTGTGGTAGATAACCTTAAAGATGGTACTAAATTTGCCAACCTGGTTGATCTAGATATTGCTGACTACATGGACAAAGAAGACTTTATCACCCAAATCATGGCGGGTGATGAATTTGGTCCAATTGATGCTATTTTCCACGAAGGCGCATGCTCTTCCACTACTGAGTGGGACGGTAAATATATGATGCTAAACAACTACGAGTACTCTAAAGAGCTACTGCACTACTGTTTAGAGCATCAAATTCCGTTCCTATATGCTTCTTCTGCCGCCACATACGGCGGCCGCGACCACGACTTCATTGAGGAAAAACCTTATGAAGGCGCTTTGAATGTATATGGTTACTCCAAGCAGCAATTTGACAACTATGTACGCCGCATTTGGCAAGATGCCCAAGAGCACGGTGAAACCTTGTCGCAAATCACCGGTTTCCGCTACTTCAACGTTTACGGTCCACGCGAACAGCACAAAGGTAGCATGGCATCCGTTGCCTTCCACTTAAACACCCAAATCAATAACGGTGATAATCCTAAGCTATTCGAAGGCTCTGACGAGCTAAAGCGTGACTTCGTTTATGTCGCTGATGTATGCAAAATGAACCTGTGGTTCTGGCAAAATAGCGTTTCTGGCATTTTCAACTGTGGTACTGGTAACGCTGAACCATTCAGCGAAGTGGCTAAAGCGGTCATCAAGCACCACGGCAAAGGCGCGGTTGAGGAAATTCCGTTTCCAGAGCACCTAAAAGGCCGCTACCAAATGTTTACCCAAGCCGACCTCACCAAGGTACGCGCAGCAGGCTACACCGAAACATTCAAATCAGTCGCCGACGGCGTGGCTGAGTACATGGCATTAATTAACAAGCAGTAACCAATGATAAATCATTACGATAAACAGGCTTATAATCCTGAATTTAAATGGTCTTTCCTACACCCAAAGTATTGGGGAACTTGGCTTGCCGTTTGTTTTGCCAGCCTATTGTGCTTGCTGCCGCCCAAAGCTCGCCATTCAATCGCAACACTCTTTGCGAAGAAGGCCCTGAAGCTCAAAAACAAAGCCAACCAACGTGCTCGCGTTAACCTTGCGATGTGCTTCCCAGACAAAACCGAGCAAGAGCGCGAAGCCATGCTGCTAGATAGCTATGTGACTGCCGGTAGCTTCTTGATGGGGTTTGCCTCTTTAAGCGTCCGTAATAAAACTTGGCTGGAAAACAATACCGTCGTCCGTGGAGAAGAGCACTTAATCACCCTGAAAGAACGTGGCGAAAATGCGATTTTATTGGTGCCACATACTTGGGCAATAGATATTCCCGCAGTGCTGCTAGCCTCCCAAGGCTTACCCGTATCAGCGATGGCCAAAAAGCAAAAAAATGAAGTGTCCGACTGGTTAATGCACAAACAACGGGTACAATACGGTGGCCGAGTTTATGAGCGAAGTGGCGGCATAAAGCCTTTTATCAAGTCAGTACGTGAAGGCTATCTGGGTTATTACTTACCAGATGAAGACTTGGGGCCAGAGCACAGCGTGTTTGTTGATTTTTTTGCTACCACGAAAGCAACAATTTCAGGCCTAGGCCGCTTGGCAAAGCTGAGCCGCGCCAAAATCGTTCCACTTTATGCCATTTATAACAGTGAAACAGGCAACTACGAGATAGATATCTATCCGCCACTCTCTCCGTTTCCGATGGAAACCGAAGAGCAAGACGCCCGTATGATGAACCAGTGTATCGAGCAGTATGTGACTGAACGTCCCGAGCAGTACATGTGGATTTTACGTTTACTAAAAACCCGACCGCAAGGCGGGGAAAATCCATATCAGAGAAACAATTAACATGAACAAAGAAAACCTTTTTAAACTTTTGATTTTGCTGCCTTATATTTGGCTTTCATCCGGGTTATTGATACTACCTAATGGCGATAAGACCATGATCGCTATGATAGTCATCGCCATTGCCGCTACCCTAATCCATCGCGGATTCGCTCCAATCAAAGAAAATCTTAAAAATGACAAAACCTTGTGGGTATTGTTGGCCTTTACTGGGTATGCATTATTCTCTCATGCTTATCACGGTATAAGCTCACGAGAAATTCGCGCCCTACTTGGTGCTTCTTTATTTTTAGTTTGCTTCCCAAGAGAACTGCTAACCCAAAGAGTCTTATTAGGGTTAACACTCTTAGCATCATCCCTATGCCTCGTATATGTGTGTTACTATAATTTATATCTTAATGATGCTCGACGTAATTGGCCTATCAATGCGATCCCCTTTGCAACCATGTGTGCCACATTCGGAATCATAGCCATTACTCAGTTATCAAGAACTGCGTCATTAAGCGTAAAATCACAAGCAACCTTAGCCTTACTGTTTAGCCTAACGGCCATCATACTCACAGAAACACGTGGTATTTGGCTAGGGTTTTCTACTGCAGCAATCTGTATTTTTCTCATAAAGCTAAAACGAAATGGTTGTAATTGGCGATATATAATTACAGGTGTGCTCACCTTTATAATACTTTGCATAGCTGTAAAACCACAAATTGAGCAACGTATTGAAAAAACTCAGGAAGAAGTTGAAGCCATTACATCAGGCAATTTGAGCACATCTATTGGTCTTCGCTTGCAGATGTGGCGTATATCGCCTGACATGTTAGAAAACAACTATATTCTAGGGTTAGGTAACAACCATAAATTACGATTTTCAGAACTATATAAAGAAAAAGCAATAGCAACAGGCCTATATCGCTTCAAGCCATCGCATTATCATAATCAGTACTTAGATAAGTTAATAAAGAATGGACTAATTGGGTTGCTTTTCTTACTTGCACTCCTTGCCTTTCCATTGGCACAATCTAAAAGATTAGCAACAGAAAGAAAATATCAACTTATAGGTATTAGTTGTCTTTTTGCTATCGCGGCGTTAACCGATGTACCGTTTAATCATGGTCAGACCCTAATCATATATTTATTATTGGTTTGTGGGTTAGCAAATCACCAAAACATTTCAAAGAAGAATGATTGCTAATGTTCGACACCTATATAATTAATCTTCTCTCATCGCCTGAACGAAAAGAGAGTATTGCGAATCAACTAAGCGCGATAAGTGTACCTTTTACTTTCTTTCCTGCTATTGATGGCAGAAAAGAGGAACACCCTTTGTTTAAAAAGTATGATGACCACCGCAGTCAGCTATGCCGTGGAAGATCCTTAAATAAAGGGCAATTAGGTTGCTATGCCAGTCATTATCTTTTGTGGGAGAAATGTGTAGAAAAAGGTGAACCTATCATTATTCTTGAGGATGATGCGATAATTTCTCCAATTGAATTTAAAGCTTTTTGCACTTCGGCTACATCATTAAGTCCTCAATTTGAATTTATTCGCCTACATGAACATCAGCGAAAACGTTTTTCTTCAAAAAAAATAACTGAAATGGATAAATTCGAAGTACATCGGTTTTCGAAAGGTCATATGGGAACTATCGGTTATCTTCTCACCCCTTCAGGAGCCCAAAAGCTCCTAAAGCACTCCCAGCATTGGTTTCTTCCTGTTGATATTTTTATGGACCGATTCTGGATAACAAAAGTTGATAGCTATGGCACGATACCACCATGCTTAACTCATGATGATAACTATGAGTCAAGTATTGGGTATGTGCAATATGATAAAAGGGCTAAACGCCCCCTTTATACCAAAATTCGTCGTGAAGCTTTCAACCTAAGTGAAGCAATGAAAAGAACTATCCATAACGCTATTTTCAATCTAACAAAAAAATGAAAATGAAAATTCTAATTGCCAGCTCTTACAAACACGCCAGGAACAGCGTTCGCCCTGAGGCAGAGATGTTCATTGAAATGGTCAAGCAAGGTCATGAAGTAACCGTTGTGACTCAAGGTGACGCTGATTATGTCGCTCGCTTTAAAGAACACGGCGTAAAAGTTATTGATTGCTATCCAACAAAGAAAATATGTCCAGAAACGATCAAAACAATCCACCGTGAATTGAAAAACGGCGATTATGATATTTGTTATGGCTTTAATTCTAAAACCATTCCCAATGCCGCTTTTGCCTGTATCGGTACGCGCGCCAAAATGGTCACCTACCGTGGTACAACAGGAGGGCTATATCGCCATGACCCAAGTGCTTATTTAACTCATCTTCACCCTAGAGTTAACGGTATTGTCTGTGTATCAGATGCGGTACGTAAAGATGTCAGCCAGCGAGTGTGGAATAATAAAGAGAATATTGTCACTATCTACAAAGGGCATCAACTCGACTGGTATAGCGTTGAACCCACAAAGCGCTCTGAGTTTAACTTTACCGATAACGATGTGATTGCCGTCTGTGCTGCCCATGTTAGACCTAGCAAAGGGATATCAGTACTCGTTGAAGCGACACACCATATTGAGAATCCAAATTTTCACCTATTACTGGTTGGCAGTGGATTTGAACCACACCTCGAGGAAATAAAGCAAAGCCCGATGAGCGAGCGTATCCATTTAGTTGGCCATCGCAAAGATGTTCCATCCATCATGGCAATGGCCGACTTTCAGGTACAGCCGTCTATCAGTGGCGAAGGCTTACCACGCACAATCATTGAAGCGATGGCAAATGGCACAACATCAGTAGTTACCACCACAGGCGGCTCACCAGAGCTAGTCGATGACGGAAAAACGGGGTTTATTGTACCGACTCGTGATGCCCAAGCACTTGCTGTTGCAATGAGTAAGCTTATTAAAGATAAGTCCCTTACCTCTCAATTTAGCCTTGCAGCACAACAGAAGCTTGTTGATGAGTTTAATGCAAAAGAAACAGTAAGAAAGCACATCGCCTTTTTTGAGCAACTAGTTAAAAATTAATATCGGTATCAATGATGAGCAAAAGAATCCTTTTTGTTGTACACAATTTGAAGATTGGCGGAATTCAAAAGATCACATTGGATACTGCACGCTTTCATGCAAACCAAGGTAATGATGTAACAATTCTCCTCCTAGAGGATAAAGTTGATCTGAATGTCGATTTTAACTGTAAAATTGAACACATTGCATTATCAAAATACTTACTTGCAAGGCCTTGGTTAGCTCTATTTTATGGCTTATACAAAGCTATTTTAAGAAAAGTACTACCGAAAAGCGAGTTTGTCTGGGCTGGCATACTATACAGACCTATTTTTGAAAAATTCATCAAAAAAAATAATAATTTTAACGCCATTTTCATTAATGGTGTTCGTAGTATGAACCACCTACACTCCATAGACCAAACGAATGTCGTTTATAGTCTTCATTTACCACATTCTTTAACAAAAAATTCAAACAACACCCCTTATTACAACTTTTTATTCAAAAAATTATTTTCTAATAAACGGATATTTACTGTATCAGATTTTATTAGACAGCCTATTCAGGATAAAGTTGAATCTTTAGGTGTTGATTTAAAAGCTTTAAAAACCATTTATAACCCTTGTGATATAAACAAAATATCAACGATGGCAAATGAGCCTATTGATTATCCCTCCCCCTATATTTTAGGTGTTGGGCGCTTAACCAAACAGAAAAGATTTGACCGTTTAATTGAGGCTTATAAAAAAGCTAACATTAAACCAAATCTAATCATTTTAGGTGACGGAAACCAGAAAGAAGCGTTAGAACAGCAAATTTCTCAACTTGGATTACAGAATAAAGTCTTCTTGAAGGGTTTTGATAAAAATCCATTCAGATGGATGAAAAACGCAAATTTCTTTGTACTAAGCTCTGATGTAGAAGGGTTTGTTCTTGTTATCAATGAAGCGCTCGCCTGTGGAACACCTGTTGTGGCAACAAATTGTGGTCCAGTAACAGAAATACTTTCTGGTGAATTAAGCAAAGGTATTGCTGATAAGAACAGTGATGATCTTGCAAAAAAAATCCAACTATTTTCTCACCAGCCGGTAACCCCATCATCAGAAGTAATCAAAAAACTCACTTTTGATGAAATTGTAAAACAGCAATTGAGTCTATTAAAATAATGATAACAGCTGACTTATATTGACTAAATAAGTAAATATAAGTCAGTCAGTTATACCATTACAAAACATAAACAGTTAGCCTCATAATCAGTACAACCTTTAATATGATAAATTAACCTAACATCCTCATCTGCTATATGAAAACTTAAACCAGCCACCTTAAGTTTTGATTCATAACTATCAATTAAAACACTACATATAAAGGTCTTCTAGTTACCTATATGCAATTAACCTTAAATGATAAGACTGTCATTTAAAGAGATTTTTTGATTTTCTGAATGATTTGATATTGACGTTCAGTAACTCTCTTAACATGTTCATCTTCACTTAAGATGCCATCACATTCTTGTGAAATAGAACTTAGTTTATCGGACAGTATTTTCAAATCTTTTTCAGATGCCGTAAACAAAGTCACAGGTAATCGAGCCCACTTTAATGGGCTTGGAAATATTTTACTTAAGCTACGCTTAATAAGGTTTTCAATTACCTTTCCAGCATCCATTCGCGTCTGACTCATAAAAGGCAATGAATAAAACGACAACTTTATAGACATCGATTCAGCAAAGTCATACCATTTTTCTTCATTAAACGCCGGAGAAAATTTCGCACCAACCCATGGAATACGTAATGCATCAGCAACAATCGCACCATGCATCGCCTCCGTCACCACCTTTTCACAGCTTTGTAAAGCTATCAAAAAGTCATCTACTGGTTGTTTAGCCGAAATAAACTTGACACCGGCTTGATCGCAAACCGCCTGCCAATCAATAAAATCCTCACTACGGTGGTGAGGAATAAAACCGACCCCTGATGCTTTAGACTCAGCTTGAGGTAGCACGACTTTTCTCAAGAGGTAAGCACCATCGCCTATGCCCATATCCGCTGACAGCCCCAATTTTTTTGCTGTTCTCGGCCCCCGAACGCCCAACACCTGACAACGTTCATCAAGTGTCGGTAACTCTTCATCCCAAGCTCCCGATGAAAAGATAATTAGCTTTTTAGCGTCTTTCAGTCGCTCATTCACACGCTTATTGGTTAAGATTGTACCTATCCCCAAAAAGTATGTATCACTATTGTCGTCAAGCACATCACCCAACAACTTAGGCCATAGCCACGGGTTGAGATCATCTCCGAAGTTATAGGTTTCAGAGTGACAGTATTCTAGTTTCATCAATTTACCTATTTATCGCGTTTTACTTGCCTTACTTCTTTCGCTCAAGCAACCACAACCCGACATATTTGTTAAAATTCACCTGAGCATAGGTCATGGCCATAATAAACCCGACACTGCCATCTAGAAAGCCTCGACGAAGAATATATATATGGAAGAATGTCCATATTGCCCTTATTAATGCCAAAGCTACACCGTGAGATTTTTTGCCTTTTCGGTGGTACTTCTGTGCGCCTAACCACGCATACTGTGCAGCTTTATCGAGCCCATGCCCATAGTCACGGTGAGTATAATGAAGCAAATACCCCTTCACCGTGCCAGTACTACCCTTAGTTGGGATCACGGTTTCATGCACCTCGTCCAACGTGTAGCGTGCACCTTCTCGTTTGAATAAACGTAACACCGATCTTGCACTTCGCCCATATCGTAATGTTTTGCCATAAAGGGTCACCCCCCAAGGTAAACGATATGCCGAGTGCTCAATTGACTCTTGAATTAGCAACTCAGAAATAGCACTTTGCATCGTATCGTCTAAAGCTTCGTCGGCATCGATAGACAACACCCAATCACCCGTAGCTTTATCCAAGGCTCTTTGCTTCTGTTTGCCAAAACCAGGCCAATCGGTAATAGTGATATTGTCAGTAAAGCGTTGGCAGATCTCAACAGTCTCATCAGTCGAGCCACTATCAAGCACAATAATTTCATCCGCAACACTCTTCACCGATTGTAAACAGCGCTCAACACGGTCAGCTTCATTCTTTGTAATAAGAATGACAGATAATGTTCTTTTACTCATTCGATTACCATTTCCAATAGCCTAACGACTTTCTAATTTTAATATTTCGCCATATATTCTTGGGCTTACGATCCCGCCAACCAGACTCTAACATCTCTGACACCGCCTTAAAAACCCTTGGTGCCGACTGGCCATCAAGATAGGGTGTAATCGATGGGCCATATGACGCAATTTGCTCTAACAGTTCAGAGGATGGACTTAGTGCTTGGTATATAGCACCTTCAAGCCCTTCCGCTTCTGTTATATTAATAAAGCTTGGCTGGACATCGCGGTTATTTACTGTGACTACCGGTTTCTGAAGTAGTAAAAACTCCTGAAAGATTGAAGAATTATCGCACACCATTACATCTGCACGATGCAGTAAATCAACCACATGACTGCTATCAAAAAATTGTAAATTCTCGTTTTCCAATTCACGGTATTTAACAACAGTCTCTGCTGCCATTTTGGGATGTAGGGTGATCAGCCAACGCCATTTATCATCTTGGCACAAAATCTTGAGTTGCTCATAGACAAGCTCCGCACAAGATAAGCTCGGTGTAAAAGTAGAGGCAAAAAGAATCTGCGGCCGCTGACGATCATCGGCTTCGCTCGTTTCGTGATTAAACAAGCTATCAAGCTTCAACCAACCAGTTTCAACAACGTTGAAATAACCGCGCTCCTCAGCCAATAATTGCAAAGTCCCCGTCCTTTCATGACCCTCGGTACAGTACAAGTCAAATAACCCGCGTTCAGGATAGGTATTTCCACGCTTGCTTTCATTGAGGCCATGAAAGACTTGAACTTTTAAGCCTGGAATAAATGCTGGGATCCGATCACCAGGCGCAAAAACAGCGTCAGGCATATAAGACACCGCTTCAGAAATTCCACTCAACCTATCTTCTTCTGGCAACAAGAAATCCTGAGAGACATCTTTACCAATGAGTAACCACTTCACCTCATGGCCGTGCGCTTTCACATAAGCTTGCAGTGGCCGAAGAATAGCAAACGAATAGTTTTGCTCAACATAGAACAAAAAACGATAAGGTTGAGTATTGTCCATATAAATATCTGCACCCTGATCCGTGAACTTCAGTATCAAGTAAATCCACGTTGGCTGTTGCGCCGAAAGCGATAATAATGCAGGCAATGATACCAGAAATTTAATCTTAACTTAGTTTTGAAGGTGAAAGTCACCTAAAAGACTTCAACTAATCACTGCATCCTTTAAACTGATACTGTTCTTACAACCGATATAATGGGGCGATATGCTTGTTCGTTGGATTTATACCCTACTTTTAACCCTCTCAGCTCCATTACTCCTCGCTGGTCTCTATAAAAAGAAGCCGGGTAAACCGACCTTTGGCTCTCGCTGGAAGGAGCATTTTGGTATGACTCCTGCCATCTCTGGTCAAAACCCTATTTGGATTCATGCTGTCTCTGTCGGTGAATCAATTGCAGCGATTCCAGTCATAAAAGCACTAAAAGCCCAATATCCAGAGCAAGCAATCATTGTTACCACCACCACCAGTACTGGTGCACAACAGGTAGAAAAGCTTGGTAATTTGGTTGAACACCGCTATATGCCGATTGACTTTGCCTGGTGTATCAAAGGGTTTATAAAAAAAGTAAAACCATCGGCAATGCTCATTATGGAAACTGAGTTGTGGCCAAACACATTAGCGACAGTACATCGCGCAGAAATTCCAGTTATCGTCATGAATGCCCGCTTATCTGAACGATCAGCCAAACGCTATGCTCGTTTCCAGACGGTGTTTAATCTAATCGCTAAACATATAGACCACTTCCTGTGTCTACATGCCGAAGATGCCAAGCGCTTTGAAAAATTAGGTGTACCTCAAGCACGGCTCAGTGTGACGGGTTCGGTTAAGTTTGATATCCAAATTGAGCCGCAGTTAGAGGTGCAATCACAACAACTTCGTCAGCAACTTGGCCAAGAGCGTCCCGTTTGGATTGCCGCCAGTACACATAGAGGCGAGGATGAACACATCCTTAATGCTTACAAAACCATGAAACCGCAACACCCAGACAGCCTACTAATTTTAGTTCCTCGCCACCCAGAACGTTTCGATGAGGTTGCTAAGCTTTGTCGCGATCAACAATTTAACTGTATACGCCGCACGACAGGACACGACGTCGACAGCAGTACTGACGTATATCTGGCTGATACCATGGGAGAGATGTTACTGCTAATGGGAGCGGCTGATATCACCGTCATGGGTGGCAGTTTTATTGGTGATAAAGTGGGTGGCCACAATATGCTAGAGCCAGCAGCACTCGCAAAGCCGATTCTTACCGGACCAAGTTTTTTCAACTTTACCGATATCACTCAGCAACTCGAAGCGGCAAATGCGTTAACTGTCTGCGCTGATGAGAATACACTCGCTCAACACTTATCAAGGTTATTCGCCGATCCTGCGCAATGCCAGGCGATGGGAGTAGCAGCACTGCAGGTCGTAAAACAAAACCAGGGTGCAGTCGCAAAAACACTCAAGATCCTTGAGCAACAACTCCAACGTTAACCCACACTATAGCCGTTTAGCAACCATTGCCAGCACTGCGCATCAAACGTGATATCTCGCTTGCCTTGCTCCTTAACAAAAGAGCGGTGCAAGCGGGATAGATTGTTCTGCTTCCAGTGTTCACCAGCCTGCTCATAGCATTTGTCAAAATCAATCAACCATACCTGCTGCTGACCGTCGAGCAGTATATTGTGGCTGTTCAAGTCTGTATGGCAAACTTGTAAGTCGTGCATCTTTCGGACCATTGTCCCAATCGCCCGCCAACTTTCTTCAGGCAATGCCGACTTCGCCAACAACGCAACCAAATCTTTGGCGTCAGCCACTTTTTCAACTAACAAATCAGCACGATAGGTTAGCCCTTGCCTGATAGCCCTTGCCGCAACAGGACGTGGTACCCTGACACCGCCTTGCGTCAATTTATTCAATAATTTGAACTCCTCAACGGCCCGGGTTTTATCCCAGCCAGTAAACCAGTAGGCGTCTTCCACCAATTTACCAAACAGACCACCACGGCGGTAATGGCGTAGAGCCATCTCAATATTGTCCCCTCGAACAAACCAAGTGGTCCCCCTCCCCTGAGCTGAACCAATAACCCTGCCTTGCTGCTGCCAAAAAGTTGGGTCGAAGCACTGTTGCGGATCTTCAGCCAATAATTCAGGGGCGAACCAGATCCTCTGGTTTCTAGTTGCTAACTGTTGCACGCTTTATCTCCAAGCTAAAGGGACAGAGTATTTTACAATCACTTGCTTCAACTGCATAATTTCCTATCAGAATCATTAACAGGTATTTGTCATGGCGCTTTTCAGCACCCCGCCACGCTCACTTTGTATTCTTAGGCTGTCTGCTATTGGCGATGTTTGCCATGCCATTGCCGTTGTCCAGGCAATTCAATCACACTGGCCAACGACTGAGATCACCTGGGTAACCGGTAAAATTGAAGCTCAGCTTATTGGCGATCTTCCCGGTATTAAGGTCGTTGTGTTTGATAAAAAAGCGGGGCTTGACGGAATGAAAGCCGTCTGGCACGCACTCAAAGGCCAGAAATTTGATGCGTTGCTGCATATGCAAGCCGCCCTACGAGCCAGTGTGCTTTCCCTAGGGATCAAAGCCCGATATCGGGTTGGTTTTGGTAGAAATCGTACCAAAGAGGGTCAATGGCTATTCACCAACCGCCACTTACCCAACACCGATAGCTTCCATGTTTTAGATAACTTCGCTGACTTTGCCCGCTACTTAGGCGTTCCTTTTGACAAGCCACACTGGAACATCCCACTGGACGATGAAGCACAAGCATTCGCCAAAGAGCAAACCCAAGGGCAACCCACACTGATCATCTCTCCTGCCGCAAGTAAAGACGAAAGGAACTGGCTAACAGAACGCTATGCCCAGCTAGCAGACTACGCAGCGGAAAAAGGTATACAGGTCATCCTTTGTGGCTCTCCTGCACCTCGCGAGCTGGCACTTGGGCAAGATATTGAGCAATTATCCAAACAACCGGTGACGAACTTGATCGGTAAGACTAGCCTCAAACAGCTGACGGCTCTACTTGGCGAAGCTGATGTTGTTGTCGCTCCAGATACAGGGCCAGCACACCTAGCAACCACACAAGGCACACCGGTTATCGGCCTTTATGCCCACAGTAACCCACAGCGTACAGGGCCTTATAATAGCTTGGATTTAGTCGCTAGTGTTTATAAGCAGCATGCAGAG
This sequence comes from Photobacterium makurazakiensis, assembly GCF_050336715.1. Classification (NCBI taxonomy): domain Bacteria; kingdom Pseudomonadati; phylum Pseudomonadota; class Gammaproteobacteria; order Vibrionales; family Vibrionaceae; genus Photobacterium; species Photobacterium makurazakiensis. The sequence continues at coordinate 110,699 of NZ_JAKJSJ010000013.1, read as the reverse complement.
AAACAGCATGGCAAAAAAATGGCAGCCTTGCCATGGGGAGCCCGAGTCAAAGGTGATAAGTTAATGCAAGATATCCAGCTGCATGATGTAACAGCTATGCTAGACAGAATTATTAATTAAGACTTTCAAATATTGGTGTTTTTTATGACAACCCGTGTTATCTACCCAGGTACTTTTGATCCTATTACCAATGGTCACCTTGATCTCATTGAGCGTGCCGCAGCTATGTTTGACCATGTCGTTGTCGGCATTGCCTATAGCCCAAGTAAGAAGCCGTTATTTGATTTACAGGAGCGGGTTGATTTAGCCAAGCAAATTACCCAGCACCTCGACAATGTCGAGATTGTCGGCTTTTCTGGTCTGTTGGTCGATTTTGCCAAAGAATATCAGGCCAACATACTTGTACGAGGACTCAGGGCAGTCTCTGATTTCGAGTATGAGTTTCAGTTAGCCAATATGAACCGCCGCCTGATGCCAGAGCTAGAAACCGTGTTCCTAACGCCGGCTGAAGAAAATTCCTTTATTTCTTCCACCATAGTGAAAGAAGTCGCGTTACATAAAGGCGATGTCAGCCAATTTGTTGACCCAATCATCACAGCAGCCTTACTGAAAAAATTAGGCAAAAGTTAATACATGAGATCAAAAAAGGAGGCTAAGCCTCCTTTTTCTCTTATCTAATAATTAAATCAAGCTTGATAGTAGTCGCGATACCAATCAACGAAAGCCTGTACACCCTCAGTCACCTTAACTTCAGGGGTGTAGCCTGTTGCATCAAATAGATCTTGCGTATCAGCATAGGTCGCATACACATCACCCGGCTGCATCGGCATAAAATTTTTCTTCGCCTCAATACCCAATGCTTTTTCGAGTGCATCGATGAAATCCATCAACTTAACTGGGCTACCATGGCCAATGTTATAGACGCGGTACGGCGCTGAACTTGTCGCAGGAGAGCCGGATTCAACTGTCCATTCAGGAGATGCTGTTGGAATCACATTCTGGATACGGATGATCCCTTCAACGATATCATCGATATACGTAAAGTCGCGACGCATGTCACCATTGTTATAGACATCAATTTGCTCACCATTGACAATTTTTTGGGTGAACTTGAATAATGCCATATCCGGACGACCCCACGGGCCATATACCGTAAAGAAACGTAGGCCCGTTGTCGGTACACCATAAAGATGCGAGTAAGTATGGGCCATCAACTCATTGGATTTCTTGGTCGCTGCATACAATGAAATAGGATGGTCAACGCTATCGGCAGTATCAAACGGCATCTTCTGGTTAAGCCCATAAACCGAGCTAGACGATGCATACACTAGGTGTTCAATTTTATGATGGCGGCAGCCTTCTAAAATCGTTAGGTGTCCAACCAGATTACTATCAGCGTACGCCATTGGGTTATCGATAGAGTAGCGGACACCCGCTTGGGCGGCTAAATGAATAACGCGGTCAAATTGCTGCTCGGCAAATAGGTTAGCGACACTGTCTCGATCGGCTAAGTCCAAAGCAATAAAGGTAAACTGAGGATGAGCAATACGAACGAGTCGATCTTGTTTCAAGGAGACATCATAATAATCATTAAGGTTATCGATGCCGATAACCTCGTGTCCCATCGCACATAAACGCTCAATAACAGCACTGCCAATAAAACCCGCTGCACCAGTAACCAGATACTTCATCATCTATCTACACCTTAAATTTATGCTAACTATAGCAATAAAAAATGCCATCTATGACAAGATCATAGCACTCACCCCCTATTGAGGACAGCTATCAACCACAAAAGCACCATCAATACCACTGAGCGCCAAGTTAAGAAATTCTGAACACTTAACGTCTTCTATTGCTGGCAGTTAGTACAAAAAACAGAAGCTCGCTGGCCGATCTTCATCTCTTCAAGCGGCTTATTGCACTTAGGGCAAGGCAGCCCAACTTTACCATACACTTGTAACTCTTGAGCAAAGTAACCCGGTTTTCCGTCGCTGTTCTTGAAATCTTTTAGCGTGGTGCCTCCTTGCTGGATAGCAAAAGCCAAAACAGCTTTAATGTCTTCGACTAAGAGCCTCAAACGCTCCGCTGAAATCGTCCCAGCGGCACATTTCGGGTGAATGCCTGCACTAAATAATGATTCATTGGCATAGATATTACCCACGCCCACCACGACATGATTATCCATAATAAATTGCTTTATCGTTGTTTTTTTACCTTTAGCTTTATTGAACAAATAATCACTGGTGAAAACATCACTTAAAGGCTCAGGACCAAGCTTAGACAGTACCGAGTGCTCACCCCCTTGTTCTTGCCACAACCATGCACCAAAACGGCGAGGATCGTTATAACGCAGCAACTCACCACTGGCTAAACACAAATCAACATGGTCATGTTTTTCAGGCGGGGTATCGGAAGGCAAAATGCGCAGGCTACCCGACATCCCCAAATGGACAATCGCGTAACCAATATCGGTCTCTAATAACAAATATTTTGCTCGCCGCGTAACATTACGGATCTCCTGCCCTTCAATCTGGCAGATCTCAGTCGGAATTGGCCAGCGAAGCTTTGGATTACGCACCACGATTTTACTGACTGTTTGACCGATTACATGCGGTGAGATCCCCATACGACTGACTTCAACTTCCGGTAACTCAGGCATAGTACCCTCTTCATTATTATTAAGTGATAATGGTGACTATCGCAGAATCAGTCCGCAACGGGAAACAAATAAGCCTCATTCACAGAAACCGCGAGCCATTTCCCTTGCCAGTTTTGAAGTAACCAAAACTTGGGTAACTGATAAATGGTCACTTGTGCAGGCTCTGGTTGTTGCTCGAACCAAACATCGACTTTTAGCGGTTGTATCAACTGTGGGGCAAGTTGATCCATCATCTCTGCAGTAACTGGCGTACCAGCCAATGTTCGCCAATGAGACACAAGCTCTGGTATATCAACACCAATTGCAGGCTCAGCAGCCCAGCCTGATAACTGTCGCTCAAGAGTGACGGTGGGCAGTTGCAATTTCACCACTTCAGCATCTATAGGCAATAATCGAGTCAGATTCTCATCATACGCAGTATCGACACTTGGCTCTGAACTTGAAAGCCGAGCTTTCAGCAACTCAGGCAGCTGGATTATCGCAATAAAACACACAACCCCAATGATAATGACGTTATTCCAGCCTCGGCGCGATAGCCTCATAGATACACTCCAATAAAAGACAAAATCATAGCATGGCAGTCATTCCACCACATGGCGATGTATACAGGCAATGCCACAGCAGATAACCGTGAAAAATATCTACAAGAAAGAGGTTGGTTTAGGTAGGAAACACAAAAAAAAGGTATAAAAAAACCCAGTTAGTAAACTGGGCTTTTATCAAAGGGCTGTAAATCAATTACTTGATTTTAGCTTCTTTGTACATAACGTGCTTACGAACAACTGGATCAAATTTCTTGATCTCAAATTTGCCCGGCATGTTACGCTTGTTCTTATCTGTAGTGTAGAAGTGGCCTGTACCAGCTGATGATACTAGACGGATCTTCTCACGAATGCCTTTAGCCATTCTTCAAATCCTCTTAAACGTTCTCGCCGCGAACACGCATCTCTGCAAGAACGGTATCAATACCTTTCTTGTCGATGATACGCATACCTTTAGCAGTAAGACGTAGTTTAACGAAGCGTTTTTCGCTTTCTACCCAGAAACGATGAGTTTGCAGGTTCGGCAGAAAACGACGCTTGGTGGCATTACGTGCGTGTGAACGGTTGTTACCCGTTACAGGACGCTTGCCAGTTACTTGGCATACTCGGGACATTACTGTCTTCTCCAAATCGTTTCAGCTCGATATCTACCATGATTAATTCAATGCGAAAAAGCTTTTCACATATAATCATAGCTATCAAAGGTCGCGCATTATACTAAGTCAAAACCAGTTGCTCAAGTCCCGAGCAGTCCTTTCTCAACTTTTTAAGCAAAATATGGCTATTTTATAGCCAACCTTGCTCTGCAAAAGAAGTGATTTCTCCGTCACCGACAACAAAGTGATCCAGAACCCGAATATCCACCAGCGCCAATGCATCACTGATGCGGCGGGTAATTCGACGATCTGCTTGACTCGGCTCAGCTACGCCTGACGGGTGATTATGCGCTAAAATGAGCGCGGCTGCATTAAGTTCCAGTGATCTTTTTACAACTTCTCGTGGATAAACACTCGCAGAATCGATTGTTCCTTCAAAAAGTACCTCTCCAGATAGCACCCTATGCTGGTTATCAAGAAATAAAACAAAAAAAGCTTCACGGTGACGATCGCGCAAAATACGGCTTAAATATTTTCGCGTAGACTCAGGGCTAGTCAGTGCATCCCCTTTTTTTATAATTTCTGCAAAATGACGCTCACTCATCTCCATTACCGCCTGTAATTGAACAAATTTCGCTGGCCCTAACCCTCGATGCTGACAAAACGCATCTTTATCAGCGCCTAATAATGCTCTTAACGAACCAAACTCATTAAGCAGATAGGTCGCCAATTCAATCGCATTCATCCCTGTTATGCCTGTGCGTAAAAAAATCGCCAACAACTCAGCATCTGACAATGCGCCAGCACCTCGTTCTAGCAGCTTTTCTCTCGGCCTTGATGCTACCGGTAATAACTTTAATGACATCGCACCCTTCTCGCCCTCTTCTTTATAGAAGGTTCAGCTCACGAGGAAAGTCGTTCTCAAACAAGTCGGCCTCATGGGTTTTCGAGCCCAGACGCAATAAATCAAAGTAAGGATGACGGATAACTAGCACGAACTGTTACTTCGTTCACACTTACTATTTACCTGCTTACCTTTCGTATTTCCCCTGAAGACGGAATACAGGGTTTATTTGGTGACAGGCTTTTTTTGATGGTAAAGTTTGCCGCAATGACATTTTGGATATCGATGAGCAGGCGGCAAGATGCAAACTTTGGCAGGAAAAAAAATACTTCTCGGGATCAGTGGCGGGATTGCTGCGTACAAATGCGCAGAGCTCACCCGACGCTTAATTGAACGTGGCGCTGAAGTACGCGTGGTCATGACCAAGGCGGCTCAAGAGTTTATTACGCCACTGACCATGCAAGCCGTCTCTGGCTATCCAGTCTCTGACAGTCTCTTTGATCCAGCCGCAGAGGCATCGATGGGACACATTGAACTCGCCAAATGGGCAGATTTAGTGCTGCTGGCTCCTGCAACCGCCGATCTTATTGCCCGTATTGCAGCAGGCATGGGCAATGATTTACTCAGCACCCTGTGCTTAGCCACCGACTCTCCAGTCGCTATCGCCCCCGCGATGAACCAACAAATGTACCGTAATGTCGCCACTCAAGAGAATATAGCAACCTTAGCACGCCGCGGTTATACCCTCTGGGGTCCGGCGAGCGGTGAGCAAGCTTGTGGTGATATTGGCCCGGGGCGTATGCTCGAGCCCATGCAGCTGGTTCATCATACTGAAGCGTTCTTTCAACCTGCTGATTGGCAAGGTATCAATATCACCGTTACCGCAGGGCCAACCTGTGAAGCTATCGACCCTGTACGCTACCTCACCAACCACAGCTCCGGAAAAATGGGCTACGCCATTGCTGAGGCCGCGGCAAAACGCGGTGCCAATGTAACGCTGATCAGCGGCCCTGTTAATCTTGCAACCCCGCAAGGGGTGAATCGTATTGATGTCCGCAGTGCCGAAGATATGCATCTCAGTGCCATGGCTCATGCGACACAAAGCGATATTTTTATCGCTTGTGCTGCCGTAGCGGATTTTCGTCCTGCCAATATAGCCGACCAAAAAATGAAGAAACAAGCCGGCGAAGACGAAATGATATTAAAACTGATCAAGAACCCAGACATTGTGGCTAGCGTGGCAGCACTCACGGATAACCGTCCGTTTACCGTCGGCTTTGCAGCAGAAACCCAAGATGTTGAACAATACGCGCGTGGCAAACTCACACGTAAGAACCTCAACCTGATCTGTGCTAATGATGTCTCACAACAGGGTCAAGGGTTTAATAGTGATAGCAATGCTCTTCACCTTTATTGGCCCGAAGGTGATAAAGCGCTCCCTCTCGCCAGCAAAAACCAACTCGGTCAGCAACTAATGGCGGAAATCGTTAGCTTGTACCAAAACCACAATTGCTAGCCTATTGCAGCGGTTCACCATCAAGTTGATGATGAATTAACCGAACAAGATCAAATATAAAGCCCAATCCTCAAGGTTGGGCTGTTTTTGTCGATAAAGAGATCACTATCAGTTAGCAACGCTTTTCACAGCAACAATCCACCGCTAAAATAAGCGGGTTTCATGCCCTCGGGTGGCAGTCTCAATTTGAAAAGGAACGGTTATTCATGGCTGGCAACAAGAAAAACAACCGCCGCGAAGAAATATTACAAGCACTGGCGCAGATGCTGGAATCAGCTCAAGGCAGCCAACGTATTACCACCGCTAAACTGGCTGCACAGGTCGGTGTTTCCGAAGCCGCTCTTTATCGCCACTTCCCAAGCAAGGCGAGAATGTTCGAAGGCTTAATTGAATTTATTGAAGATTCAATTACTACCCGCATCAACCGTATTTTAGATGACGAGAAAGACACGCTGAATCGCCTGCGTATGGTCTTACAGCTCATTTTGGGGTTTGCCGAGCGCAACCCGGGCTTAACTCGTATCATGACAGGTCATGCCTTGATGTTTGAGCAAGACCGCTTACAGGCGCGTATCAACCAGCTTTTCGAACGCATTGAAACCCAACTGCGTCAAATTTTGCGGGAACGAAGACTCCGTGAAGGTAAAGGCTTCCCGGTTGATGAAAGCATTCTAGCAGCACAGCTGTTGGGCCAAGTCGAAGGGAGTTTAAACCGCTTCGTGCGCTCTAACTTCAAACACAAACCAACGGCTAGCTTCGATGATTACTGGCGCCTGTTAAGCGCAGAGCTTGGCTAAGAGCAGAGGCGGGATCCTAGTTCCTAGAAATAGCGAACATAAAAAAGCGAGAGGTTTTCACCTCTCGCTTTTCTGTTTATGGTTCTGGCTTTTGCTTTTCCTAGGCACTAGAAACTAGGCTCTCGAACCTTACACGCCGTATTCAGCGCGGTATGCCTTCACCGCTTCAAGGTGTTCTTCCATACCCTGTTGCTCAGAAAGGTAGCTCACAACATCGCCCAGCGAGACAATCGAAATAACTGCACAACCAAAGTCGCGTTCAACTTCTTGAATCGCAGATAGCTCACCTTTACCTTTCTCTTGACGATCGATAGCCACCAACACACCAGCTAAGTCAGCACCATTCGCCTTAATGATTTCCATTGATTCACGAATGGCTGTACCTGCGGTGATCACATCATCAACCAACATGATACGACCTTCCAGTGGACTACCGACTAAATTACCGCCTTCGCCGTGGTTTTTCGCTTCCTTACGGTTAAAGCAGTATGGGGTATCAACATCATGGTGATCCGCTAACGCAACAGCAGTTGTTGTCGCGATTGGGATCCCCTTGTATGCAGGGCCGAACAGTACATCATAGTCAATTTTTGCATCCACCAAAGCCTCAGCGTAAAAACGGCCTAGTCGAGCTAAATCACGACCTGTATTGAATAGGCCCGCATTAAAGAAATACGGACTCTTACGGCCTGATTTCAGAGTGAACTCACCAAACTTCAATACACCTTTCTCTAGAGCAAATTCGATGAACTGACGCTGATATGCTTTCATGGTTTCTCCTTACATTTACGATAAAGTGCTTACAAACGCACACTAAATTTTTATAAAGCCACGGCACTTACAAAATTTAGACAAAAAAAAGCGGCTCCAATAGGAACCGCCTTAAAACTAACTAGCCAACGCTCGCTTCTGAACGTCGATAATGTCGTCAATGCCGCTCTTGGCCAGAGCCAGCATTGCCAATAATTCTTCATGACTAAAGGCTTCACCTTCTGCCGTGCCCTGAATCTCGATCATCTTACCTTCTTCGGTCATCACGACATTCATGTCGGTTTCAGCTGCTGAATCTTCTAGGTATTCAAGATCGCAGATCGGCTCACCGTTATAGATACCAACCGATACCGCAGCAACCATGCCTTTGAGTGGGCTTTTCTTGATCAGTCCTTTCTCAAGCATATAGCTAATTGCATCAACCAAGGCAACCATCGCGCCAGTAATCGCAGCAGTACGGGTACCGCCATCGGCTTGAATAACATCACAGTCAACCGTGATCATTTGCTCACCCAGCACTTCCAGATCTACCGCAGCACGTAAGCTACGAGCGATTAGGCGCTGAATTTCCATGGTGCGGCCACCTTGCTTACCACTTGCCGCTTCGCGGCGGTTACGCGAATGTGTCGCGCGCGGTAACATACCGTATTCTGCCGTCACCCAACCTTGGCCTTTACCTTTTAGCCAGCGCGGTACGTTTTCTTCTACGCTTGCCGTACAAATTACTTTGGTATCGCCAAACTCGACTAATACAGAGCCTTCGGCATGAGCTGTAAAATGACGAGTAATAGTAATAGGACGAACCTGGTTGGTACTTCTTCCGCTTGGACGCATCGGGGATTCCCTTTAGCTGGATGACATTAACCGGCGATTATAGCCACAACCGCTAGGTTGTGCACGCGAAACCCTTGCTCGGTTCAGCAAAGAGGCTGCCAATGCCGATTTTCCCACCAAGAAGGCAAGCGACCCTGAGATATCTTTTATAATCAATGGAAAGTATAATCAGCACTCCATAGAAACTGCGCTACCCGTTTTTTGTCATCGTTTAGGGGATCTCGCCACTAAATGAAATATGCAGTTATCTCACTTTTATTGAAAGGGCCATCAGCCAATGATTCATAGCATGACCGCTTATGCTCGTCGCGAAGTTAAAGGCGATTGGGGCACAGCCATTTGGGAAATCCGTTCGGTAAACCAACGTTACCTAGAAACTTACCTACGCATGCCAGAGCAATTTCGTAGCCTAGAGCCTGTTCTTCGTGAGCGTTTCCGTAAACGCTTAGCCCGCGGCAAAGTGGAATGTAACCTGCGCTTTGAAGCTAACCCTGCCGCTAGCAAAGAGCTAACGATTAATGAAGAGTTAGCCAAGCAAGTCATTAAAGCCGCAACATGGGTAAAAGACGCGTCAGGCGAAGGTAACATTGGTCCATTCCAAGTATTGAATTGGCCAGGTGTGATGGAAGCCCCAGAGCAAGACTTGGATGCTATCAATAAAGATTTACTTGTCGGCTTTGATGCTGCTGTTAATGATTTCATTGCCGCGCGAGCTAGCGAAGGCGAAAACATGAAAGATCTGATCGTCCAGCGTCTAGATGCTATTTCAGTAGAAGCCGCCACCGTACGCTCGATGATGCCAGAAGTCATTAAGTGGCAACGTGAACGCATCATGACTCGCCTCGAAGAAGCAAAAGTGGAACTTGATGCTAACCGCATTGAGCAAGAACTGATCATGATGGCACAAAAAAGTGACGTCGCAGAAGAGCTTGACCGTCTGGATTCACACGTAAAAGAAACCCAGAAAATCATGAAGAAAGGCGGGGCTTGTGGTCGCCGTTTAGATTTCATGATGCAAGAGTTCAACCGTGAGTCAAACACGCTGGCATCGAAATCAATCAATACCGAGATCACCGCAGCGGCTGTTGAACTGAAAGTTCTGATTGAACAAATGCGCGAGCAGATCCAAAACATTGAATAATTAGCACAGCATCGTGCAATCGAAAAAGGTGGCATCACGCCACCTTTTTCTTTTCAGCATCATGATTGGCATGAAATAGTGACAGAATCCATCTAGGCTTGATCTAACTGGCTGCAAAAAGATGAATTTTCAAGCAATCAGCCAATTTCAATTATGCGCAGTTCATGATAATCTGCGCGCCCTTCTATCACTGAGTGAAAATAGGCAATGAGCAAAGGTACTCTATACATCGTGTCGGCCCCAAGTGGCGCTGGTAAATCAAGTTTGATTAACGCACTCCTTGAAACTAATCCGACCTATGACATGAAAGTATCCGTCTCTCACACGACGCGTGGTATGCGTCCAGGTGAGAAGAACGGCGTTCATTACAATTTTGTCAGCGTAGAAGAATTTACTGAGCTAGCAGAAAAAAGTGCATTTTTAGAGCACGCTGAAGTATTTGGTAATTTCTATGGCACCTCTCGCCTTTGGATTGAAGAGCAGCTAAACAAAGGGATCGACGTATTCCTCGACATCGACTGGCAGGGTGCGCGTCAAATCCGCAAACAAATGCCACAAGCGAAAAGTCTGTTTATCTTGCCGCCATCAAAAGAAGAGCTAGAGCGCCGTCTAAATGCTCGAGGTCAAGACAGCGAAGCTGTTATTGCTCGCCGTATGCAAGAAGCGCGTGCAGAAATTTCTCATTTTAACGAATACGATTACGTGATCGTGAATGATGATTTCGATGCTGCCTTAATGGATTTTAAAGCCATTATTCGTGCAGAACGATTGAAGCAAGACAAACAAGCTGCTAAATATAACAGCATGCTAAATGCATTACTGGCGGAACAGTAAGTATTTTTGTACAATTTTCCCTCTTTATTTATAGATAACCACTGGAGTCCTCCATGGCACGCGTAACCGTTCAAGACGCTGTTGATAAAATTGGCAACCGTTTCGATCTGATCCAAATTGCTTCACGCCGCGCTCGTCAGATGCAAACTGGCGGTAAGGATCCATTGGTTCCAGAAGAAAACGACAAGTACACAGTGATCGCGCTTCGTGAAATCGAAGAAGGCCTAATCACTAAAGATATCCTAGATGCTCGCGAGCGTCAGGAACTGCAAGAGCAAGAAGCAGCAGAGCTAGCAGCAGTTAGCGCTATTGCAGGCGACCACCGTTAATTCAGGGAACCGGGCGAATTGTATCTTTTTGATAGCCTGAAAGAAGTCGCAACAGAATACCTGCCAGAGTCTCAAATTGAGGCTCTTAGGCAGGCCTATCTCGTTGCGCGTGATGCTCACGAAGGGCAGACTCGCTCCAGCGGCGAACCGTATATCATCCACCCCATTGCTGTAGCTCGTATCTTGGCGGAAATGCGCCTCGACTACGAAACGCTAATGGCAGCCCTACTCCATGACGTTATCGAAGATACTGAAGTCACCAAAGACGATCTCGATAGCCGTTTTGGCTCGACCGTAGCGGAACTGGTAGATGGTGTCTCTAAGCTGGACAAACTAAAGTTCCGCGACCGCAAAGAAGCGCAAGCCGAGAACTTCCGCAAAATGATCATGGCCATGGCCCATGATATTCGCGTTATCCTTATCAAACTGGCTGACCGCACGCACAACATGCGCACTCTCGGTGCCCTGCGTCCGGACAAGCGCCGCCGTATCGCCCGCGAAACGTTAGAGATATTCTCTCCGCTGGCGCATCGCCTTGGTATCCACAACATCAAAACCGAGCTTGAAGAGCTGGGCTTTGAAGCCTTATACCCAAATCGTTATCGGGTACTAAAAGAGGTCGTGGCTGCTGCAAGAGGTAACCGAAAAGAAATGATCAATAAGATCCACGCTGAAATCGAGGGCCGCCTCGAAGATGCGGGGATCATCGGCACGGTACTTGGCCGCGAGAAAAACTTGTATTCCATCTATAACAAGATGAAAAACAAAGAGCAGCGGTTCCATTCGATCATGGACATTTACGCCTTCCGCGTACTAGTTAAAGATCTGGATACCTGCTACCGCGTATTAGGACAAGTCCACAATTTGTATAAGCCTCGTCCAAGCCGGATGAAGGATTATATCGCCATACCAAAAGCCAATGGCTACCAGTCTTTGCACACCTCACTTGTTGGCCCTCATGGCGTTCCAGTTGAAGTACAAATTCGTACTGAAGACATGGATCAAATGGCAGATAAAGGGGTCGCGGCACACTGGGCGTATAAAGATGGCGAAAGCTCAAGCACCACAGCGCAAGTTAAAGCACAACGCTGGATGCAAAGCCTGCTTGAGCTACAGCAAAGTGCGGGTAGCTCATTTGAGTTTATCGAAAACGTAAAATCCGATCTGTTCCCAGACGAAATTTATGTCTTCACCCCAAAAGGACGCATTGTTGAACTGCCTGTTGGCGCAACAGCCGTCGACTTTGCCTATGCGGTACATACCGATGTCGGTAATGCTTGTGTAGGGGCGCGTGTTGAACGCCAACCTTACCCATTAAGCAAACCACTCAAAAACGGCCAGACCATTGATATTATCAGCGCACCGGGTGCTCGCCCGAATGCCGCGTGGTTGAACTATGTCGTCACCTCACGCGCACGGACCAAAATCCGTCAGGTGCTGAAAACCATGCGCCGCGAAGAATCAGTGACGCTTGGCCGCCGCCTGCTCAATCACGCATTGGGTGAGCTTAGTATCGATCAGATCGACGCTGACAACTTGCATCAAGTGTTGACTGACTTGCGCCTAGAAAACCTTGAAGATCTCTTAACAGAGATTGGCTTGGGTGAACTCATGAGTATTGTCATTGCCCGTCGTTTATTGGGTAGTAGCGATGAACTCTCAGAAAAAGAAACCGATCACCACTTGCCAATTCGCGGTGCTGACGGGATCTTGCTAACGTTTGCTAATTGTTGCCACCCGATTCATGGCGATCCGATTATGGCACACGTTAGCCCAGGCAAAGGCTTAGTGATCCACCGTGAAGAATGTTCCAACATTCGTGGTTATCAGAAAGAACCTGATAAATACATGGCGGTTGAATGGAGTGAAGACTTCGAGCAAGAGTTCGTCACCAACCTCAAAGTGGATATGCAAAACCACCAAGGTGCTCTAGCCGATTTAACCAATACCATTTCGGCAACTGGATCAAACATTCAAGGCTTGGCTACCGAAGAAAAAGACGGCCGCCTCTATACCATTACGGTAAGGCTCACCACCAAGAGTCGTATCCACTTGGCCGAAATTATGCGTCGGATCCGAGTTATGCCAAATGTGGTTCGCGTTTCTCGGCAGAAAAACTAACTAACGAAAGAGGCTTACATCTCTTTCGAACATCTACTCAAACGCCCGTTTTCGGGCGTTTTCTTTATGGCAGAAAGCAACACTATGACACCTGATCGCTTCGAACGAATTCAATCTGTTCTTGTTACTCGCCAGCCAGATCTCACGGTCTGCATGGAAGAAGTCCACAAACCTAATAACGTTTCAGCCATCATTCGTACGGCCGATGCCGTTGGGGTTCATAAAGTCCATGCAGTATGGCCGAAAGATGGTATGCGAGTCCTCAGCCACACCTCAGCAGGTGCTCGTAATTGGGTCGAACTCGAGACCCATGATTCAATGGTCAATGCTGTTAGCACGCTCAAAGCACAAGGCATGCAAGTACTCGCGACTAACTTATCTGACACCGCGATTGATTTTCGTGAAGTGGATTACACCAAACCGACTGCGATTATCTTAGGCGGCGAAAAAAATGGGATCACCGCTGAAGCCCTGTCGATGGCCGATCAAGATATCATCATCCCTATGGTTGGCATGGTACAGTCGTTAAATGTGTCTGTGGCCAGCGCATTGATCTTATATGAAGCACAGCGCCAGCGCCAAAATGCTGGTATGTATAACTTGGAAAAGACCCAGTTGTCGGATGAGGTCGTCCACCGTATTCTATTTGAACGCGGTCATCCCGTATTGGCGAAAGTTGCCCGCCGTAAGGGCTTACCTTACCCACCACTTGACGAAGCTGGCCAAATTGATGCCGATGAGCAATGGTGGAGCATTATGCAGGCAACGGAACCAAAGAAAACCAAACATTTACCCTAGATGGAATAAGTCATGAGCGGACAACTACTTGATACCATAGCCCTAACGGAATTATCTGGGGTCGGTGCCAAAATGGCAGAAAAGCTGGAGAAAGTGGGTTTGCACACCGTGCAGGATTTACTGTTCCACCTGCCGCTCCGCTACGAAGACCGCACGAGGATCTGGCCTATCGCCAGTGCCATGGCAGGTCAACACCTAACTATTCAGGGTGAAGTGCTCAACAGCAGCATTACTTTCGGCAAGCGCCGTATGTTCACCGTGAAAATAAGCGATCAGACCGGCAGTGCCACCCTGCGTTTTTTCAACTTTAATGCCGCAATGAAAAACAGCTTCGCAGACGGCAAACAAGTCAAAGCCTATGGCGAAATCAAACGCGGCAAGTTCGGTCTTGAAATTATCCACCCAGATTACAAAGTATTTTCCGAGCCCACCGAACTCAGTGTAGAAGAAACCCTAACCCCCGTTTACCCAACTACCGACGGTTTACGCCAGTTGACCTTGCGTAGCCTGACCGATCAAGCGTTACGACTACTCGATAAATCAGCCGTTCGTGAACTGTTACCAGAAGGGCTTTATGATCGCCAAATGACGCTTTCACAAGCGCTGCACCTTATGCACCGCCCTACGCCCGACGTATCGCTCGACCAACTAGATGAAGGTAAGCACCCTGCGCAGCAGCGATTAATCATGGAAGAACTACTGGCGCAAAATTTATCCATGCTCGCCGTTCGCCATAACAGTCAACGTCATGCTGCTTGGCCGCTTGCAAATAGTAATAAGCTAAAACAACAACTACTCGATAGCTTACCGTTTAGCCCGACAGGTGCTCAGCAACGCGTAGTCAATGATGTTGAAACCGACTTGCTTCAGCCTCACCCTATGATGCGTCTCGTCCAAGGTGATGTCGGCTCGGGCAAAACGCTCGTAGCAGCCCTTGCCGCTTTGAGAGCCATTGAGCATGGCTATCAGGTGGCGCTTATGGCGCCAACGGAACTCTTAGCAGAACAACACGCCATCAACTTTGCCAACTGGCTCAACCCAATGGGGATCAACGTGGGCTGGCTCGCAGGCAAGCTAAAAGGCAAGGCACGAGAGCGCGAGTTGGCGAACATCGAAAGCGGTGAAGCCAAAATGGTGGTCGGCACCCATGCTTTGTTTCAGGAGCAGGTGGTTTTTAATAATCTCGCATTGGTGATCATCGACGAACAGCACCGCTTTGGTGTACACCAACGATTAGAGCTACGTGAAAAAGGCGCCAATGATGGCCGCTTCCCACACCAGCTGATCATGACGGCGACCCCTATTCCACGCACATTGGCAATGACCGCCTATGCTGATTTAGAAACCTCAGTCATTGATGAATTACCGCCGGGACGTACCCCGATCCAAACCGTCGCACTACCCGACTCACGCCGCCAAGAAATCATCGAGCGTATTCGTGGTGCCTGCCTGAATGAAGAGCGCCAAGCCTATTGGGTCTGTACCCTCATTGATGAGTCAGAAGTTCTGGAAGCACAAGCAGCCTCAGATACAGCTGATGAGCTGACCGCACAGCTACCCGAGCTGAACATTGGCTTAGTTCATGGCCGTATGAAACCAGCAGAAAAGCAGACAGTCATGAAGCGCTTCAAAGACGGTGAACTGCATTTACTGGTCGCAACAACGGTGATTGAAGTGGGCGTCGATGTACCAAACGCCAGTTTAATGGTCATTGAAAACCCTGAGCGCCTTGGCCTTGCCCAACTCCACCAGCTACGAGGCCGTGTTGGACGAGGTAGTGTCGCTAGCCACTGTGTACTGCTCTATCATGCCCCGCTGTCAAAAACTGCCCAGAAGCGCCTAGGAGTATTGCGTGACAGCAGTGATGGTTTTGTTATCGCTCAGCGCGATCTCGAAATCCGAGGCCCAGGCGAATTGCTTGGTACTAAACAAACCGGTATTGCAGACTTTAAAGTGGCGGATTTAATTCGTGACCAGCACCTGATCCCTCAAGTGCAAAAGCTCGCTCGTTATCTACACGATAATTACCCAAGCAATGCGGCAGCCATTATCGACCGTTGGCTGGGCCAGCGCGACAATTACTCAAATGCTTAGCCTCTTTACGTCATTCAGTCGCAAATAAATATCAACAAAAAAGCCAGTGCATTACTGCACTGGCTTTTTATATAGTGAATCAATAAGCTACCAACAATAAACTAGCTTAGTTTCTTACCGCTAGTACTCACCAACGGTAAGCTCACTTGTACTTTTAAGCCACCTTGGCTGCGATTGGTCACTTGAATGCTGCCTTCGTGTTGGTCAATGATACGCTTCACGATAGCTAGCCCAAGCCCTGTACCTTCATTATCAGATCCCCTCGCTGAATCACCCCGAGTTAACGGCTGAAACATCTTTGCGACCTGATCAGGCGCAATGCCCGGACCATCATCCTCAACACAGTACCACGCCATTTTACGATCGGCGGTAACACCACTGGAAATTTTCACCCAGCCATTGCCATAACGCAGTGCATTCACCACCAAATTAGCAACAGAACGTTTAATAGAAACACCGTTGGCCTGAATAAAACCCTGAATTTCAGCAAGTTCAAGCTCAATTTTACGTTCGTAGCCACCTTCGGTTTCGGCGATCTCTTCCAGTAAAATATTAAGGTTAAGCTCTTCTTCCGCCTGCTTCTTGGTTGATTTCAGATATTCCATAAACTGACTGATGATCTCATTACACTCTTCCGTGTCTTTGATCATGCTCTCTGCCAAATAACCATCTTCCGGTGACATCATCTCTGTTGCCAAACGAATACGGGTCAAAGGCGTACGCAAGTCATGGCTAACACCTGCCAGTAGTAAAGCACGGTCGTCTTCGAGTTGCTTGATCCCTTCCGACATATGATTAAATGCCTTGGTTACCGCTCGAATTTCCGATGCACCACGTTCAGGTAACACGGGAGGCGTTTCGCCACGTGCTACTTGCAAGGCCGCATTTTCCAAAGCAACTAATGGCCGATTCTGAATTCGAATAAACAGCCACCCCCCCGCAATCACCATAAAAGCAATGATCAGGCTGTAATGAAACAGCGGAGAGAAGTCATCTTCTTGTAACTCTGATAGCGGGATCCGCATTAAGTAGCCAGGAATCGCGTCGCTTTTCATCCAGAGTACATAACTCTCGGTCCCGAGCACCAACCGCACCTCAGTCGGAGAATCAAGTTCATCCGTCATTTCATCACTGAGGTACTCAATAACCGTCGCCTTAGTAAACTCTTCGAGATCAACATCATGCTTCGGATCTGATCCGTCTTCAGCGTGTAATGTTACCCCTAGCTGCTCAAGTAACTGGCGTCTTAATGGCGTATCGAGGTGAAAAGAATGTCCGTCAGCAAGCTGAACATCTTCTTTGAGCATTAACCTGACTTCGTAGGCCAATATTCGATTAAATTGTTGAAGGCTCGGTAATAGCGCGTAATTTAAAACCGCCAGATACGAGAAAATCTGGCTTGAAATCAACAAGCCAGCCAACAAGATCAGCGTACGGGTGAAGGTACTGCGGGGCGAAAATCGCATGGCTTACGCCTCGCTACCATCCGGTACAAATACGTAGCCCAAGCCCCACACCGTCTGGATGTAGCGTGGACGACTTGGATCTTCTTCAATCATTCGGCGCAAGCGTGAAATCTGAACATCAATCGAACGTTCCATTGCTGAATATTCACGGCCTCGAGCCATGTTCATCAGCTTATCACGCGACATAGGCTCACGTGCATTGGTAACTAACGCTTTTAGGACAGCAAATTCGCCAGAGGTCAATGGCATCGATTCTTCGCCACGGAACATCTCACGCGTACCTAAGTTCAAGCGGAAGTCACCGAACTCGATCACTTTACTGTCAACACTTGGTGCACCTGGTGCTTCAATAGTTTGACGTCGTAGTACCGCACGAATACGGGCAAGTAACTCACGCGGGTTAAATGGTTTCGGCAGATAATCATCAGCACCGACTTCTAACCCAACAATACGATCAACCTCATCGCCTTTCGCGGTAAGCATTAAAATAGGCAGCATGTTATTGGCGTTACGCAAGCGGCGACAAATAGACAGGCCATCTTCACCTGGCAGCATCAAATCCAACACCATCAAGTGGAAAGTTTCACGCGATAATAAGCGATCCATCTGCTCACCATTGGCCACACTGCGCACCTGAAAACCTTGCTCAGATAGGTAGCGCTCAAGTAGCGCACGTAGACGCATATCGTCATCAACAACCAGAATCTTATAATTTTCCTGCATATATCACCTTACTTGCATCGATCTACATTATCGTGCTTTGTGCGTATTCTACTCGACACACCCATCGGTTAGCTGAAAATTGCCGCTAAAATAAGCGCAAAATTGTTACCGATTATGTCCAGCACGTCGGCATAACTGATATCACGATCTTATTACTTCACCGCGACAATATATCTTCTACCTATTAAACTAACTTAAATTCAACGAACTATCCAAAACAATACGTGTTACAAGCCCGAACTATTGATCTCTGTAACCCTTAGGTAGAGTATGGTGCATCTTTCATTTCTGTTCAGCTTTCACCCATTCAACAGGATCCGAGCCCAAGTATGAAAACCAATTTAATCACCCGTGAAGGTTACACCAAACTCAAAAAAGAGTTGGACTTCCTTTGGCGAGAAGACCGACCAGAAGTCACCAAGAAAGTGACTTGGGCCGCCAGCTTGGGCGATCGTTCTGAGAATGCCGATTATCAATACAATAAAAAACGCCTGCGTGAAATTGACCGCCGTGTTCGCTATCTTCGTAAACGACTCGAACAGGTTCAAGTTGTTGATTACTCGCCTCAACAAGACGGCAAAGTCTTTTTTGGCGCATGGGTCGAGATTGAAAATGAAGACGGTGAAAGCATGTCATTCCGCATCGTTGGACCTGATGAGATTTACGGCCGTAATGACTATATTTCAATAGACTCTCCAATGGCGCGTGCGCTGTTGAAGAAAGAAGTCGATGACGAATTCGAAGTCAGTACACCAGCAGGCAAAAAAGAATGGTTCGTCAATTCCATTCGCTACACCGATGCCCAGGCAATTTAAAGAAGCTCGACTCAACGAGAAAGTGCCGACTCAGTAACTGACAGGCTTCTAACACACCACTCCTTGTCTACGATAGAAACCCTCGTAGAATGGTTCCCTCAATAACAACATGAGAAACAAGCGGATGAGCAACACGATCAACCAGATGATTGCCAGTGAATTAAATGTTCGCAATGAGCAGGTCACGGCTGCAGTCACGCTGCTCGACGATGGCAACACCGTCCCTTTTATTGCCCGTTACCGTAAAGAAGTGACCGGCGGATTAGATGATACCCAACTCCGTAACCTTGAATCACGCTTAGGTTACCTGCGAGAGCTAGATGACCGCCGTCAGGTAATTCTAAAGTCCATTACTGAACAGGGTAAAATGACCCCTGCACTTCAAGCAGAAATTCATGATGCCGACAGTAAAACTCGCCTTGAAGATCTGTACTTGCCTTATAAGCCTAAGCGCCGTACCAAAGGACAGATTGCCATTGAAGCGGGTTTAGAGCCACTAGCAAACTCGTTATGGAATGACCCAAGCCAAACGCCAGAGACACTAGCAGCCCAGTATATTAATAGTGACAATGGTATTGCTGATACCAAAGCGGCCTTAGATGGTGCGCGTGCCATCTTGATGGAACGATTTGCTGAAGATGCAGCATTACTCGAAAAAATCCGCCGCCAGCTACAAAACAATGCAGAATTAACCTCTCGCTTGGTCGATGGTAAAGAACAAGAAGGTGCCAAGTTCAAAGACTACTTCGAATACAGTGAGGCGCTGAAGAATGTACCCTCTCACCGCGCGTTAGCACTCTTCCGAGGTCGTAATGAAGGTGTCCTGCAGGTTTCATTGAATGCAGATCCACAGCAAGAAGAAGGTGTCCGTGGTTCGTACTGCGAAATCATGATTGCCAACCACTACGGTATTACATTGGGCAACCAACCAGCCGATGCATGGCGCAAGCAGGTGATCAGCTGGGCATGGCGGATCAAAATTCTGATGCACATGGAAACCGAGTTGATGAGTGCATTGCGCGAAAAAGCCGAAGACGGTGCGATGCAGGTGTTTGCAGATAATCTCAAAGATTTGCTGATGGCTGCCCCTGCAGGTCCACGAATTACGCTGGCACTTGACCCTGGTTTACGTACTGGCTGTAAAATAGCTGTGGTAGACCAAACAGGTAAACTGCTTGATTTCGCAACTATTTACCCTCATACAGCACGCAGCCGTATTGCCGAAGCTGAAGCGACTCTGCTAGCACTCATCACCAAACATGGCGTTAACCTTATTGCGATTGGTAACGGTACTGCTTCACGTGAAACAGACAGTTTCGTGGCAGATCTGCTCAAAGACAATAACCTCAAAATACAAAGTGTCATGGTGAGCGAGGCAGGGGCATCGGTCTACTCTGCATCAGAGCTTGCCGCCAATGAGTTCCCGAACCTTGATGTATCAATTCGTGGTGCGGTATCTATTGGTCGCCGCCTGCAAGACCCACTCGCCGAGTTAGTGAAAATAGACCCTAAATCGATTGGCGTGGGTCAATATCAGCACGATGTCAGCCAAAGCATGCTTGCTAAACGCTTGGATGCGGTAGTTGAAGACTGTGTAAATGCCGTTGGCGTTGATGTAAACACCGCGTCATCAGCCTTACTCACCCGCGTGGCAGGTTTAAGTACCACCATTGCACAGAACATCGTCAACTATCGTGACGAAAACGGCCGCTTTGAAACGCGTACGACATTGAAAAAAGTCGCTCGTTTAGGGCCTAAAGCCTTTGAGCAATGTGCAGGCTTCCTCCGAATTATGGACGGCAAGAATCCATTAGATAGCTCTGCCGTTCACCCTGAGTCTTACGCGGTGGTGAAAAGCATTGCCGCAGCCAATAGCAAAGCGGTCGATGCCATTGTCGGCAACAGCGATTTCTTACGCAACCTCAAAGCGGCAGACTACACCGACGATAAATTCGGCCTGCCAACCGTCACTGATATTATTAGCGAGCTTGATAAACCAGGTCGTGACCCCCGCCCAGAGTTTAAAACTGCGACCTTTGCAGAAGGTGTTAATGAGGTAAAAGATCTGGTTCCAGGCATGGTACTAGAAGGCGTGATCACCAATGTCACCAATTTTGGTGCTTTTGTTGATGTGGGCGTCCACCAAGATGGGCTGGTCCATATTTCTGCGTTGTCTGATAAATTTATCTCAGATCCGCGTGAAGTGGTTAAGGCTGGTGATATCGTCAAAGTCAAAGTCATGGAAGTCGACTTACAGCGTAAGCGCATTGGTATGTCGATGCGACTGAACGATGAGCCTGGGCAAGAGAAACCCGCACGCAAACCACAAGGTCAACGCCAAGAAGCGCGCCAACCAGCACCGAAACCACGCAACGAGCGAACACCAAACGCATCAAATCCACCTATGGGCGGTGCCTTTGCAGCCGCTTTTGCGAATGCGAAACACAAGAAGTAGTCACTCGTAGCAAAACACGCTATCAAACGCAAAGAGCCAGCAAACATGCTGGCTCTTTTTGTATCTTTGCTTGCAGCTGGTATAAACGACTACAGCACAACTAAGTACTCAGTGGGCGGATTCGGTACTGTCGATTGCGCATATTTATGAGCAATCACCCCTTTTGTTCGTTCGGTAGTACTGATCTGCTCAAGCGCTTCAAGTACCTCTCGTGGCAACTTGATGTGCATCGAATAACCCAACTCAGTCACATCAGCCATATAAGTACCGGCCGAGAGTGCCTTAACTAACTGCTCAAATTCATCTTGATAACCATACTGTTTTTCCGTAGTGGCAAGATCATGATAATCAGGGTGCTCACTCGGATCCCATGCTGGTTTCTTGAGTTGCTTTTCTTCGCTACTGAAAGGCTTTTCACGAGCGGAAGCAGCCATTTCTGCGGGAGGAGTAATTTTATCACGTACACGATTATCCCGCGCAGCCTGTTCGGTTGGCGGATTGATCGAAGGTGCTATAGTGGGTGCACCGACTTGTACGGGGGTTACTAGCATGCTGATGCATTTCTCCGAACATCAGCCAATGGTAAAAAATCTAGACGATGGCCAATAATACCGTTGCGACTGTACCGATCGCAGAAAGCACCTGCCCGGCGGTATAGAAGTCATCAGTGTTATCTTTTACTTCATCAGGATGATCCATCCCTAGTACGCCATAGGCAAATGACTCGGTTTTACTGCCCTCGTCATTATCTGAACCATCAGCTTTTATCGCTTGTTGTGCTACGTCTTCTGCCTGCTTTTGTTTAGCTTCTTCAGAAATGGAAACCGTTGTCTGTGCGACTACAGGCTTCGCTTCACCCTGAGCACCTTGCCCAACTCGAGTGGAGGCCGCCGATGCCTTCAGGCTCGACGGCGTATACGTAGCGTTATTATTGATATTTCCAATTGTCATTATGGCCTCTCTATCCTAGAGCAACTCCATTTTTAAGTTATCGGCAACACTTCGCTAAAGTTTAAAAAAATGTTACCAACATGCCACACATGACGTCTCGCTAAATCTAACTTAGCGGATAAATCCCTTTAATACCTGAATAAATTCATCAGGATGTGAAATAAACGGTGCATGAGATGCAGAGGCAAAAATTTGCCGCTGAGACTCAGGGGCTAAATCATCCAGCGCTTTTGCAATTTTCACCGGCACCAAGCCATCAAGCCGACCATAAATACGTAGCCAAGGTTGGGTAATACCTTCAAGCTGATCACGTAAATCAACCTCTTCCAGCATCTTCAACCCCATAGCCAATGCCTCACGGTTTGGGGCAGGTCGCGATAAAACGGCCTCTTTCAGCCGCTTGATATCCTGCCTTGCCGTCGGGCTACCCATCGCTTGTAGCGCCAAGAAGCGCTCAACCGTTGCCTGAAAATCTTGATCCAGCTGACGTCTAAAATCCGCTAACACCTCGGGTTTGATCCCACGCCATGTGTGTTGTGCTGCAAACCGTGGTGAGCTCGCGACAGTGATCAGTTGGCCAACACGTTCAGGGGCAAGCAATGCCGCCTGAGTCGCAACCAATCCCCCCAATGACCATCCGAGCCACGTTGCAGACTCCGGTGAATTATCAAGCAATTGGCGTGCCATTCCTTCTACATCAGTCGCAGGTAGTTCATGGCTATGGCCATAACCCGGTAAATCGACAATATGTAACCGGTAATGCTTCGCCAGTGTAGGCACAAGCTGTTGCCAGGCCGCACCATTCATTCCCCAGCCATGAATGAGAACCAGATCGGAACCTTGACCTTCCGTTTGCCAGTAAAGCTTGGCTGTCATTTATATTTCCTTTATTTCAGCCTCAGGATAGTGGAATGGTATCGCCAATCACCAAGATAGCCAACACTCTGCTTACACCTCCATACTGCCAACTCTGCCGACTCCCCATCCCAAATGGAGGAAAGCTCTGGTGCCATCATTGCCGACAGCGGTTTCAACAAACCCCTTACTGCCAGCGGTGTGGCTCCAATACCCTCACCATGACCCCACATTGCGGACGATGCCTAACCAAGCCGCCACCGTGGCAACATTTTGTTCGGCTCGGTGAATACCAATTTCCATTGCGAACGCTGGTCCACCAGCTGAAATTTGAGCGTAAATTTTGGCTGGCACAACCGCTTGGCCATTTATTGGCAGCACAAATTCAAACTCCTGCCCCTGTTGTTATCCCCGTACCTTTGCATCCGCTTCGCCGGCTTTATCGCAGCTTTAACCAAAGTACGCTGCTGGCTGACGCCATTGCCGAGAAAACCCACAGCAATTGCTTGCCACAAGCGATCCGTCGCAAGCTATATACTCAACCACAGCACCAGCTAAGCCGGCAGCAACGACAGCGTAATCTGCACGGGGCATTTATACTCAAAGAACAGAGCCTTCCAAACCATGTGGCGATTGTTGATGATGTGGTGACCACAGGCAGTACCGTTGCCGCTATTGCAACCCTGCTACAGCAAAACGGCGTCGAACAAATCGATATCTATTGCCTGTGCTTCACTTCAAAAGTGGAAAGTCATAAAACACCACAAGAATCAGACTGAAATCATAGATTTTCGATTAGGGGGTGATAGATAGGGCATCAAAGAGTAGAATAGAATTAATCTTACTAATTAAGTCAGGTATTACGTCGTGTCTATGATTACTATTACTGATAATGCTCAACAGCATTTCGGCAAACTTTTGGCTCAACAACCAGAAGGTACAAACATCCGCGTATTCGTGGTTAACCCTGGTACTCAAAGTGCAGAGTGCGGCGTGTCGTACTGTCCGCCAGAAGCGGTAGAAACCACCGATACAGAAATCAAACTGGATCTATTCTCAGCTTATGTTGATGAGCTAAGCCTACCTTTCCTTGATGATGCTGAGATCGACTTCGTTACCGATAAAATGGGATCACAGCTAACACTGAAAGCACCCAATGCAAAAGTGCGAAAAGTGTCTGATGATGCAACATTGATGGAGCGTGTTGACTATGTGATCCAAACA
Organism: Photobacterium makurazakiensis; assembly: GCF_050336715.1. Lineage (NCBI taxonomy): Bacteria > Pseudomonadati > Pseudomonadota > Gammaproteobacteria > Vibrionales > Vibrionaceae > Photobacterium > Photobacterium makurazakiensis. The sequence goes on along the minus strand of NZ_JAKJSJ010000013.1, from coordinate 86,331 downwards.
CAAGTTAACCCTCAACTAGCAGGCCACGGTGGTAATGTGTCTTTAGCTGAAATCACGGAAGACGGTATTGCAATCCTCCAGTTTGGCGGTGGTTGTAACGGTTGTTCAATGGTTGATGTAACGCTAAAAGAAGGTATTGAGAAAGAACTGCTTGCACAGTTTGTTGGTGAGTTAACAGGCGTTCGTGATATCACCGAGCATGCTCGTGGTGAACACTCTTACTACTAATCGCTAGCCAGTAAAAAGCCAGATACTAAAAAGCCAGCTGATGTTATCTCTTTCGAGTAAATAACATTCAGCTGGCTTTTTGCGTAATACCAATCTGAAAAGTAACCGTTCTGTTCACCATCATTCGGTCACAAAACGATTATTTTCAGGTTAGCTCAAATTACGTTTCAACCACGGTGATCGTCACACTACGACGACCCCAGTTGCGTGCAGCCTGAATATCTTTACCCATATAGATATCGATTTTCTTCGTCCAACGCTTGTTCATCTTGTCCATCACGACATATTCGCCCGGCAGACCTGAGATTTTCACTTTTGTGCCGTGCTTAAAGCCCATGCCCAGCAAATCTCGCGAGACAGCAATGACCTTCATACCCGGTTTCAGCCTGTCTCCCCAAGCCGCAATCGACGGGTTGGCATTGGTTTGTGCGCGGACGGAATTGTACGCCGTCGCGGTTACTTTAAATGTCTGTCCCTGGATAGCAGCACTTGCTGGCACACCCCAGCTCACCGCCATTATGGTCAATAAAATACCAAAAAATGCTTTCTTCATCTGTACTACCTATGCAAAAACTGCTCGTATTTTAAACAGATCCCAATTGCAATGGGTAGTTTTTTTTACCACAAAAATGGCATAACTTAGATGAAAAAACCTAACTATTTGTTTACACAGGCAGGTTCCAGAAAAATATTTTTTTGCCACTGATAGGCAAAAATAGCCGCAAGCCCAATCCCTCTTACCGCCATAAATCCCAGCATCGCCCCCCACAAGGCATGGTTACCAAAATCAGCTAACCACCACCAAATGACAAAGAAACTGCAGGTGGCAAAAAACATGCTGTTACGCATTTCGCGACCACGTGTGGCGCCAATAAAGATCCCATCAAGGAGAAAACACCACATCGATACCAAAGGTACAGCAGCCAGCCACGGTAAATAAATGGCGGCCTCTTGCTGCACTGCGGGAATATCTGAGATCAATCCAATAATCTCATGCCCAAACACGGTAAAGGCGAATGTAATGAACAAGGAAATCATCAGACTCCAAAACGTTGTGCCGATCATGGTTCGGCCTAATTCTTCACGGTTACGCGCCCCAATCGCTTTGCCCACCATGGCTTCCATTGCATAAGCAAACCCATCCATCGCATACGAAACCAACATCAAAAAGCTCATCAGTACCGCGTTGGCGGCAACGACATTGTCGCCTAAGGTCGCACCTTGGAAGGTCATAAAGGTGAAGGCAAGCTGTAAACACAGACTGCGTAAAAAGATGTCGCGGTTAAGCTTCAGTAACCGCCCGGCTCCCTGCCATACCGAGCTCAATTTCGTTTTTACCGCCGGAAGAGATTGGGCAAGCCATTGACGTGACACAAACCATAAACCAAGCAGTAACCCGCTATACTCTGCAATCACAGAAGCGGCGGCAGCCCCTTGCACTTTCCAACCGAAGCCAATCACAAATAATATATCCAGCACGATATTGACCACGTTAGTGATTATTAGCAGCCACATAGGTAACTTGGCATTTTGTGTGCCGAGCAGCCAGCCCATAATGACAAAATTCGCCAAAGCCGCTGGCGCTCCCCAAATACGGATAGAAAAATACTGCTCAGCGTAGGTTTTCACCTCATCACTCGCACTGCTGAATTGGAAGATCAATTGCGAAACAGGCTGGTGGAAGACAATCAAAATCAGCGCCAACAACCATGCCAAAGCGATGCCCTGAATAAAGACCGTAGCTTGGGCATCTTTATTTGATGCACCATACGCCTGTGCGCTTAACCCTGTGGTCGCCATGCGTAAAAAGCCTAGCAGCCAAAATGTCACATTGATCATGGTGCCGCCTACCGCGACACCACCGAGGTACCAAGCATAATCGAGATGACCAATCACCGCCGCATCAACCAGGCCGAGTAATGGTACGGTTATGTTTGATAGCACCATCGGCAGCGCCAGTGCAAACACCTGACGATGCAAAGAAATATCCCGTAATGCTTTAAACACAACCACCTCGACTCACGCTATATGCAAACCGCGATTATCTGGTTATTGCCCGAAAATAGAAAGCCCCCGCACCGATTGATCCGTTGCGGGGGCGAAAAAAGGCATGAAACGCAATAGGGATTACAGTGCTACTCAAGTAAGTTGATCAGCCAGTGGTCAGCAAGCAGCACCACGAATAGCGCTAGCAAATGCCATATTGAATACTTAAATGTTGCCCATGCATGTCCGGGTTGGTCGGCAAATTTCAACTTAAGAGCGTAACCGATAAAGCCAAGGTTAATCACGCTGCTACCCACGAGGTACAGCAAACCATTCATCCCTGTCAGCCACGGCAGTAAACCAACTACGGCCAGAATTACGGTATAGAGTAGAACCATGGTTTTGGTAAATTCAATACCATGCGTGACAGGAAGCATCGGTATACCGGCCTTGGCGTAGTCATCTTTCCGGTGTATCGCTAACGCCCAAAAATGCGGCGGGGTCCACGTAAACACTAACATAACCAACAGCAACGCATGGGGATCTAGCTGTCCAGTGACGGCAGTCCAACCTAGTAACGGAGGAGCAGCCCCAGCCAAACCGCCGATAACGATATTTTGCGGTGTCGCATGTTTTAACCACACCGTGTAGATCAGCGCATAGCCAATCAGACTGGCAAAAGTAAGCCAAGCGGTTAGCGCATTTAGCTGCCACAGCATGACAAAACCCACCACCATCAGTGCCGTGGCAAAGATCACCGCTTTATATGTTTCTACTCGACCCTTCGCTAACGGGCGATGGTACGTTCGGGCCATTTTTGCATCAAAACGTCGGTCTAAAATATGGTTGAAAGCCGCCGCCGCTGCCGATTGAAAGCCTATCCCCAACAACCCCAACACGACTGCCTTTAAAGGAGGGATCCCCGGTACCGCTAAACACATCCCCACCAAGGCGGTGAGCAGTAACATCGCAACCACTTTCGGCTTGGTCATCGTTAGGTAGTCTTGCCAGACTGGCACCCACCCCCGCGTTGTAACACGTGGTTTAATACTGCCTTTAGCAGTCAATTGTCCTTTTTCCATGGTTTAGCTCTCCCTTGCCTCTGAGCCAGCAGTCGCTCGGTGCCAGCCTGACCTTGTTACTCGTAAACAATAGATACGATAGTTAACAGCAACCATCATCAACAACAGCACGACCCCAACCACGTTATGTCCAACCGCAACAAACAGCGGCAAGCTGGCTAACACATTGGTGATCCCTAAACAGACTTGAACACTTAGTATTCCGACTGTCATCACGGCAGCAGCACGCAACTGCGCCTGGCACCACAACCGCCATGCCAAGATCAACAACAACACACTGGTTATTATCGCCCCAATCCGATGCACGGCATGGATTGAAACGCGTTGTTGAAAGTTAAGCACCCCATACTGATAACTGTCATGTTTCGGCTGAATGAGATGAAAAGCACTGGCATCAAATTGCTGGAGCCAGTTAACTTCACAGATAGGGAGCTGGGTACATACCAATGCCGCGTAATTGGCTGCAGTCCAGCCACCGAGTGCAATCTGGCATCCGACCACAAACAAACAAAACGCGGCAAAGAATTGAAGCCCTTTCGTGGGGTGATTAGTTTGAATAAGTGGCCTTGGCTTTTTCTGTAATCGCAGCACCAATAACAACAATAAACAAGCGGTGGTGAAGCCTCCTAGCAGGTGCCCCATCACAACCACGGGCATCAATACCAGAGTGACGGTCCACATACCTAACAATGCTTGAAAGATCACCGTCACCAGCAGTAAAGCAGGCAAAACCCGAGGACGCCCAGGCTTACGCCATGCCACGATATTAATCAGTAATATCAACAGCCCTAACGTGCCAGCAATGTAGCGATGCAGCATTTCATTCCATGCTTTTTCAGCCTCAACAGGCAAATCAGGAAATAACGCTGACGCCTTGTCCAATTGCTCCGCCGTTTGCGGGACCGCAGCAAAACCATAGCAACCCGGCCAATCGGGACACCCCAACCCCGCTTCGGTCAAGCGGGTATAAGCCCCCAATGCAATCACACATAGCGCGAGGGCAAGGGTGAATTTGACCAAGGACTGAAAACCTAACCATTTCATATCCAGCCCTCCTTAACCGATTTTAGAAATTTTTAGCAACCGCTTGAGATCCCGCAGCAAGTCTTTACCTTGTGCGAGAATTTCCACTTTCCCCTTAACCAAAGGGTATGCCATCATCACATTACCCAGCGGATCAGCGATATAGATTGCCTTCGCACCGTACTCAAGGGTTTTAAGTTGAGTAACCACATGCTCAGGCACTTGCCGCTGCTCGACCCCTTCAACTTGCTGGCGGATGTTATCTGGTTGTGTCGACAAGCTTTCTGCTGAGACCAATAACAAGCTACTAACTCTGGATTGCTCTGCGCCTACCGCTTGTGGAATTTGGCGTAGGTTAAACAACGCGCCAGAACACTGTTCATCGCATTGTTCTGGAAGCAGGTAAATTAATTGCCATTGCTCAGTTTCACCAAGCCATTCAGAGGTCAATGGGCTCTCCAGCAATTCACCACGATTGGTAACCCCTCCTTGATACCAATTAAGGTCAAGAACTAGCTTCGCCAATATCACAGGCAGTGCAAACGCACCAAGCAGTAATAACAACGTTCCATGTTTCTTCATACCTTGTTGCTCCTTTTTAACCACCACAATGCCGAACCAGAGACAGCTATCGCCAGCAAAAACCATTGCAAGGCATAGGCGTAATGTTTTTGCGGCCCCATCACAACGGGTTGCCATGTTTGCTGTAATGCAACAGGACTATCAGGTTCAATTTGCAATATCCACGGCTTGAGTGGCAGTGACATTTTTTCCCCGAGTGTTGCCAAATCTAAGTTTTGTACTCGTGCTGGCCACTGCGTCCCCCATTGTTCAGGCGCCAATTCCAGTAGGTTTGAAGGGGGAGCAATAATACCGGTTACCTTCAGTTCGCCGTGGTGCTCAGGTAACGTAGGGATTTGATCACGATAGGTAGGAGCGGCTATCCAACCAAGGTTAACCAAAACCCAGCCATTATCAGCCGCAAAAGGATACAAAACGTGATAACCGGGTCGACCTCGGTATAGCTGGTTATCCAGCAGTACCGCTTTACTATGGTCGAATTCACCAACTAACGTCAGGCTGTACCAGCGAGGGTCGCGGGGTAAACTCGCCAGACTGTAATAGACCTGCTCACTGCGGAACTTAAGAGCATGACTTAGGCTTTCTTTTTCCTGTGCGCGTGACATTTGCCATAAGCCAAGCTTGACCAATGTCACGAGTACCGCCAAAGTAAAAAGTATGAAACCGATCCTTCGCATAACCACCTATCAATTTCTGGAGGCTGTCCATGTTGCTAAAAGCCCTAATCGTCTGCTTATTGGTATTCATCATCTTTAATTTATTCAGATCATTACCGATGATGTTAACGGGTAAACAAACCCAGCCGATGTCGCGCTTTCTCGGCCGCCGTATTCTCTTCTCGGTGCTACTGTTTGTGCTTTTACTATTAGCATTGGCGGGCGGTTATATCACCCCGAATCCCCGCCCCTACTAATTGGCCCCCTCGCTAAGGTTTACGCTGCTTCCGGTTAAAGGATGTAGACAAAGACAAACAAGCCCAGCCACACCACATCAACAAAATGCCAATACCACGCGCCAGCTTGAAACGCGAAATGTTTCTCTGGGGTGAAATGTCCACGCAAAACCCGCAGCCACACAATAAACAGAATCAACGTTCCTAATGAAACGTGTATCCCGTGGAACCCAGTTAGTAAGAAGAAAGTATTCCCATATACCCCTGAATCTAACGTTAGCCCCATATCTTGATAAGCGTGAATATATTCCACCCCCTGCAGATACACAAACAAGCACCCGAGCAGAACGGTCAGTAACAAAAATAACTTTAAGCGTGGGCGATTATCTTGCTCTAGCGCTGTATGCGCAAAATGAACGGTGACCGAAGAGGTGAGCAGAATCAGAGTGTTATATAAAGGAAGTCCAATCGGACCCATTGCCTGAGTGACGCCCCCATCAGGGGTGGTGACTAATGGCCATTGGGCAATGAATTCGGGCCACAGTACTGCATGGGTCATTTCATTATTGCCAGCCCCCCCTAGCCAAGGCACTGCAATCATTCGGGCATAGAACAGCGCCCCAAAAAAGGCAGCAAAAAACATCACCTCCGAGAAAATAAACCAGCTCATTCCTTGCCGAAAAGACCGATCCATCTGGTGGCTATACAGTCCCCCCATCGACTCGGTGATCACATCTCGAAACCAGCCAATGAGCATCAGTAATAGCAAACCAGCGCCAGTTAATAACAACCACGGCCCTTGTCCATTAAACAAATTACCAACAGTTGCTCCCGCCCCCATGGCAATCAGAAATAGTGCGATAGCCCCCACAATTGGCCATGCACTGGCCTCAGGAACATAGTAGTGCTCATGTGGAGTTTTCATTGATTCATCGTGTTCAGAATATGGATTCGCCATTATTCAACCTCATTGTGTTTTCGCCGTCACAACCGGCTTGGCGTTGTATAAGGTATAAGCCAATGTCAGGGTATTAATGTCCTCAGGCAGCTCTGGGTCGACATAAAACACCAGCGGTAAGCTGGCTGTCTCTCCAGCCGCTAAAGGCTGATGATTAAAGCAAAAGCATTCAATTTTATTGAAGTACTTCGCCCCTAAACCGGGGCTAACAGAAGGCACTGCCTGACCAATCGTTTCGATTGCCGTCAGGTTGCGCGCTTTGTAATTAATGGTGTGGGTTTGGCCGGGATTAACGACCACCGACTTGATTTCAGGCTCAAATGTCCACTTCATGCCGGGATTGATATAAGACACGAACTCAACGGTCACTTCTCGGCTTCTATCAACGCGATCGCTACTTTCAACCGCTATATTTGCTGTTTTACCGTTAATACCCGTAATGTCGCAAAACACGTCATACAGTGGAACAAGTGCAAACGCAAAGCCAAACATCAGCACAGACATCAACACCAGCGACCATACCGATCGCTGTTTGTTTTTCGCCGTAGTACTCGATTTAGATGCCATAACACCATCTCCTAATCAATTTTAGGGGGCGTTGAAAATGTATGGTGTGGCGCAGGTGATGGCACGGTCCACTCCAGCCCTTCTGCACCATCCCACGGTTTCGCTGCGGCTTTTTCACCGCCACGAGCACACTTAATCACGACCGCAAGGAAAATAAACTGAGATAAGCCAAACATGAAACCACCGATACTCACCACCGCATTAATATCAGCAAATTGCAGTGCATAATCGGGGATCCGACGCGGCATACCCGCTAACCCTAGGAAGTGCATTGGGAAAAAGAGGATATTGACTGAAATGATTGAGCACCAGAAATGCCATTTCGCCAATTTCTCATCAAACATATAGCCCGTCCACTTGGGTAGCCAGTAATAGGCCGCGGCCATAATCGAGAAGATGGCCCCCGACACCAGCACGTAGTGGAAATGTGCCACGACAAAATATGTATCATGGTATTGGAAGTCTGCAGGTGTAATTGCCAACATCAACCCAGAGAAACCGCCGATGGTAAACAACACAATAAAGGCGATGGCAAACAGCATAGGCACTTCAAACGTTAACGAGCCACGCCACATCGTCGCGACCCAGTTGAACACCTTCACCCCTGTTGGCACTGAAATAAGCATGGTGCAATACATAAAGAACAGCTCTGCGGCCACAGGCATTCCGGTGGTGAACATATGGTGCGCCCAAACCAAAAAGCTCAAACCAGCAATGGATGCTGTGGCGTACACCATTGAGCTATATCCGAAGAGTTTTTTACGTGAAAATGCGGGGATAATCGCTGAAACAATACCGAAGCTCGGCAATATCATGATATAGACTTCAGGGTGACCAAAGAACCAGAAAATATGCTGGAACATCACCGGATCACCCCCACCAGCCGCATCAAAGAAGCTGGTGCCAAAATACTTATCGGTCAGTACCATGGTTACTGCCCCGGCCAGCACCGGCATAACCGCGATAAGTAAAAAGGCAGTAATAAGCCATGTCCAAACAAACAAAGGCATCTTCATGTAAGTCATGCCCGGCGCACGCAGGTTCACAATTGTGACAATGACATTGATCGCCCCCATGATGGAGCTTATTCCCATGATATGGATAGCAAAAACAAACAAGCCTGTACTTTCAGGGCTGTACGTCGTCGATAATGGCGCATAAAAGGTCCAGCCAAAGTTTGGACCGCCACCCTCCATAAATAACGAAGCTAACAACATGCTGAAAGCAAAAGGTAAAATCCAGAAGCTCCAGTTATTCATTCGTGGCAACGCCATATCCGGCGCACCAATCATCATTGGGATCATCCAGTTTGCCAAACCGGTAAATGCAGGCATAACCGCACCAAAAACCATGATCAGGCCATGAACGGTGGTCATTTGGTTAAAAAAGTTAGGTTCCACTAATTGCAATCCAGGCTGAAACAACTCAGCACGGATCACCATCGCCATTGCCCCACCAATCAGAAACATGGCAAAGCTAAACATTAAATACAGTGAACCAATGTCTTTGTGATTGGTGGTAAACAACCAACGTTTTAAGCCTGTTTGGTGGTGATCGTGATGCTCATGCTCGGTCTGGGTTTCCTCGACCTCGGTTTGCTCACGTAACATATCCGTCATTGTTACTCTCCCTAAAAGTCTTCACCGTCCATAACAGCTTGCACTTCCGCAGCTTGGATCGTTTCACCCGTATTATTTCCCCACGCATTACGCTCATACGTGATCACTGCCGCCAACTCCTTCAAACTGAGCTGAGGCCCAAAGGCCTGCATGGCCGTTCCTTGACGACCATGGACGACCACACTGACATGCTCTAACTTAGCCGCAGGGTCGATAGACACCCCTTCTCCAGCCAATCCAGGAAAAGCACCCGGTATGCCCTGACCATTGGCCTGATGACACATCGCACAACGGGTGTTATAGACTTTTTCACCCAAATCCATCAGCTCTTCCATCGACATTTGCATTGACAGCAAGCGTTGTTCTTCTTCTCGTGCTTCATGCTGAGCCACTTTGGTTATTTGTAACCAATCGTCATAATCGCTCTGAGATTTCGCGATAACGACAATCGGCATAAAGCCATGATCTTTACCGCACAACTCGGCGCATTGCCCGCGATATATCCCCGGCTTATCAATACGGGTCCACGCTTCATTAATAAAACCTGGGTTTGCATCTTTCTTCACCGCAAAATCTGGTACCCACCAGGAGTGAATAACATCTTGCGATGTGATCAGAAAACGGACTTTCTTACCAATGGGCAGTACCAACGGACGATCAACCTCTAGCAGGTAATTCGTGCGTTTTTCACGTTGATTGGTAATTTGTGCTGAAGAGGTGGCGAGGTGTGAATAAAATTGGACGTCTTCTTCGAAGTAGCTGTAATGCCACTTCCATTGTGAACCCGTGACTTGCACTGTCATATCCGCCTTTGAGGTATCTTCCATCGCTAGCAGCGTTTGCGTGGCAGGCACTGCCATCACAATCAGGATGACAAACGGGATCACCGTCCAGAGAATTTCAACTTTGGTACTTTCATGAAATGAAGCGGCTACCGCTCCTTTGGATTTACGGTGATGAATAATGGCCCAAAACATCACCCCAAACACCACCAAACCAATCACTACACAAATGTAGAAAATGGTCATGTGAAGTTCAAACACACGCTGACTGACCTCAGTTACCCCTTGAGTCATATTCAGCGTCATAGATTGAGTTTCGGCGTACAACGGCACAGCAAATAAAGCGCCCAAAACGCAGATCAATTGGCGAATCATCATCACCCGGATCCCTCCTGTCCTTTCCTGTTTTTAAGCACCTCCAACACTAGGAGGCGAAAAATCGCACAGCTTAATTAACACTCTGTTTACAATTAACTTAGGACAGGTTTGACGTAATACCAATAAATTAGCAGGAAAAAAACATGATTCAGGTCATGAAAGAACCCAACATGATAGTGATAGATATGGAGGGTAAGTAACTCTATAGATGAATGTGCATAAGCGTGGGTAATAGACGGTATTTCAAGCTAGGAATTTTCGCGATCCAACGCTGCCACGACCGCCAGCGAGAGCACGGATTATCTAATGGACTATAGCGGCTGACCGACGCCGCCCACGGTAACCAATCTAGTAGCTGCCGTTGTGGGTCGACGTAACCATGTAAATAATCACCACCCCCCATTTTTTTAGCCAATGCCGTGTGGTTCAAGCTTCCAGCCAACACCACACACACTTCAGCTTGGCCGTAATGACAACCAACGGTCTGCAGAAAACGGGATACCGCAGCATGATCACAGTGTAGTAATGCTTGGTCGCATAAGATCAGCACTGGCGTCGCTGCAGTATTAGGTAACTCATTTAGCCAAGCCAGATCGGTAATAGAACCCGTCACCATTCGATAACGCTCACTGCGATGGAATAATCGCTGCCGCCAAAGTAGGTTCTCGGTGATATCAATGTCGAACCATCGGCATAAACCATTATCAATTCGGTAGAAACGGGTATCTAAACCGGCACCGATATTAATGATGCGGCCATTTGGATGACGGCGAAGAAAATGCTTAACCTGGCGATCACACAGTCTGGCCAAACTCGCATGCAGTAATTGCTGTTCCGAAATATAGCCAGAAAGGCAGTCAGGCTTGAGGCTGCACTGACGGCATGCAACAGCCGCGACAGGATCATAGATCAAACGATCATCATCCAAGCTCTCGCGGCTACGGAGCCAAAGAGGTTGGAGCAGGTCGGATGGGATATCGTAGCGTGTGGGATCTGTCATCATCATCTCCTAGCAAGTAAAGAAGATGATAATGACTATCATTACCAAATGCAAAGTCTGGACATAACATTCTTACGACCCACTACACATTCAGCATAAAATGCTGTGTGGTAATTACATCCAGTCGGTATTGCGGATCACCCCAACAGCAATGCCTTCAATACTCAAATGCTGAGCATTTAGATCAACCACTATCGGTGAAAAGTCGTCGTTTTCAGCATGTAGCAACACTTGAGAACCATTTTTCTCTAGCCGCTTCACCGTCACGTCATCATCGACACGCGCAACAACAACCTGCCCGTTATGGACATCCTGAGTCTTATGCACAGCAAGCAGATCGCCATCCATAATACCAATGTCTTTCATGCTCATGCCATTTACGCGAAGCAAGAAATCGGCACGAGGCTTGAATAAAGTGGGGTCAACCTCGTAATGGGTCTCTACGTGCTCTTGAGCCAAAATGGGCTCACCGGCAGCAACTTGGCCAATCAATGGCAAGCCAGACTCATTAGTTTCATCGTTATTAACCAGTAAGCGGATCCCTCGAGAGGCTCCTGGGATAATCTCGATGACTTCTTTACGGGCCAAAGCCTTGAGGTGCTCCTCAGCGGCGTTGGCAGAGCGGAAACCTAATTCACGGGCTATTTCAGCACGTGTTGGCGGCATTCCAGCATCTTCAATTTTTGCTTTGATTAAATCAAAGACTTCTTGTTGGCGCGGCGTTAACGGCTTCATATCCTACCCTGTCTTTTTATACAGTCCACTGTGAGTATATCCAGTGTTAAGTCGCTTGAAAAGGCCATTGTTTAGGAAAACAGCAATTTTAGCCGGAATGCAGGCAAAGCCAGCAAACTCAAAATACATAATCGGTTACTATTTGACACCAAACATAAAATAGCTAAAAACGATCTTTAAAATGATATTTCCCTATCAAGATGTGCTATTTCGCTGCTTATAGCCTCTCTTTTTCTGCTATCCTTGCCTCGCATTAAGAATTCGAGGCTAATACAAAATATGTCAAGTTGGCAGAAAATCTATCAAAAAATACTGGATTTGCCGCTTTCTCTGCTGGTTAAAACCCATTCAATCCCCGCAGATCCGGTTACCGACCTAGAGCTTGATTTAGAACGACCGATTGTTTATATCCTGCCGTTCCGCTCCAATACCGATCTGATGACCTTGCGCAGTAGCACCATAAAGCTAGGCTTACCTGACCCTTTGTCTCCTCTTGAGATCGGCGGTCAACTTTACACTCGCTATGTCTATATTTCAGACGGCCCAAGTGTTTTTGGCTCTAATAGTGAATTACCGCAGGCATCTATCGAGCTATTTACCGCTCTACTGGAGCAACATAAACAAGACAGCGAGCTTGATATTCAAGTCGTGCCAGCCTCTATCTTATGGGGCCGCAAACCGGGCAAAGAAGATAATCACCGCCCGATCCTACGACCGCTGAATGGCCCTGAGAAACTCTTTACCATCTTGGGCCACGGCCGCGATTGTATGGTGCGTTTAAGCCCATCCGTTTCACTACGCTATATGGCAGACCATCACGGTACTGATGACTCAATTGCCAACAAACTCGCACGTGTTGCACGCATTCACTTTTCACGTCAACAACTTGCCGCATCGGGGCCAAAACTGCCTGATCGCCAAGCCCTGTTCAAACGCTTATTGGCATCTAAAGCCATCGAAAAGGTCGTTGCAGAAGAAGCAGCTAACCGAGATGTGCCAATAGAGAAAGTGCGTAAAGAAGCCATCGATATGATGGAAGAAATTGCGACAAACTTCTCATACCCACTGATCAAGCATGGTGAGCGCTTCCTTGGCTGGTTATGGAATAAGCTCTATCAGGGGCTTAACATTAATAATGCCCAGCGAGTACGTAGACTGGCACAAGATGGTCATGAAATTGTTTATGTTCCGTGCCATCGTAGTCACATGGACTACCTACTGCTGTCTTATGTTTTATACCGCGAAGGACTTGTGCCGCCACATATTGCTGCTGGTATCAACTTGAACTTCTTCCCCGCAGGGCCAATTTTCCGCCGCGGCGGTGCGTTCTTTATCCGCCGTAGCTTCAAAGGCAACCGCCTGTATTCAACGGTTTTCCGTGAATACCTGGCCGAACTGTTTGCTAAGGGTTACTCGGTAGAATACTTCAGCGAAGGTGGCCGTTCTCGTACCGGGCGACTATTGCCTGCCAAGACTGGCATGCTATCAATGACCATTCAGGCGATGTTGCGAGGCCTTAACCGCCCCGTGACATTAGTACCGGTTTATATCGGCTACGAGCATGTTATGGAAGTCGCCACGTATGCCAAAGAGCTGCAAGGCAAACGAAAAGAAAAAGAAAATCTTGGCCAAATTGTCCGTATGTTGCGTAAGCTACGTAACCTTGGTCAAGGCTACGTTAACTTTGGTGAGCCTATCCCACTCAACCACTACCTTAACGAGCACGTGCCAGAATGGCATAAAGACATCAACCCTATCGAGCCTCAGCGTCCACAATGGTTAAACCCTGTGGTGAACGATTTAGCGGTGAAAATGATGACTCACATTAATGATGCGGCGGCGACCAACGCCCTCACCCTGTGTGGTTTGGCATTGTTATCATCGCGCCAACGTGCGTTAAGCCGAGAAGAGCTGGAACAACAAATTGACTGTTACCTACAGCTGATGCGCCATGTGCCGTACTCTGATCAATTCACCGTGCCTGATGAAGACGCCAAAACGATGGTTGAACATGCTATCGAGATGGATAAGTTTGTGGTTGATCGTGACAGCCTTGGTGAAATGGTGTCACTAAATCGCCAGCAAGCGATTCTGATGACCTATTACCGTAACAACATTATTCACTTGTTTGCGTTGCCATCATTGATCGCCAATATTGTGATCCAGCATCAACGACTGCCTGCGCGCGCGATTGTAGAGCAAGTAACACTGCTCTACCCGTTCCTAAAAGCAGAGCTATTCCTGCGCTTTGATGACAGCGAACTTGACGCGGTCATTAAATCACAAATCGAAGAGCTGGTTCGTCAACGTTTAGTATTACGTGACGGTGATGACATCGCGCTTAATAACGCGCGTATCGGCCCACTGCATTTGCTGGGGCGTACGATCACCGAAACATTACAACGTTATGCAATCGCACTGACACTGCTTCGTTCTGAACCACAGCTAATGAAAAGTGACTTAGAGCAGCAAAGCCAGATGATGGCGCAACGACTAAGTCGATTACACGGCATTAATGCGCCGGAATTCTTTGATAAAGGCGTATTCTCCACGTTAGTAAAAACATTGCGCAGCGAAGGCTACCTCAACGAAGATTGCCACGCGGTGTCACAACCTGTGGAGCACCTTGCCGATTTACTCGCAGCCCTGGTTTCACCGGAAGTTAAGCTGACAATTCAGGCAGTCATGAACCGTGAAGAGCGTATTGAAGAGCATGATACCAACGCTTAATGCTGGCTTCTCCGTAACATAAAAAGACGAACGGGCTGCCTTGCAGCCCGTTTTTATATCTATATCAAGCTTAAAAGTATTACCGCTCTACATCTTTCGGCACGGCAAAGTGCATCACTCATAAAAAAAGCGCCCATAGGCGCTTTTTTCAATATGAACGAGGGCGTTTACCAACACACACTAATTGCAATCCCGATACACACCAGCATACCGACATAGTTATTGTTGAGGAACGCTTTAAAACATGGCTCACGCTCACGACCACGGATCAGCATTTGTTGATAGACAAACAATGAAGAAGCCAATAACAATAACCAGAAATATATCTGCGGTAAGGCAAGTAGTGCGCCAATAATAATCAACAACACGACGGTTCCCAACTGAAGCAAACCGACAATCATCTTATCGAAACGACCAAATAAAATTGCAGTCGATTTGATCCCGACATTCAAGTCATCATCACGATCAACCATTGCATATAACGTGTCGTAGGCAATCGTCCATAAAATATTCGCAGCAAACAACAACCAAGCGACCAAAGGCAACTCACCCGCTTGAGCGGCATATGCCATCGGGATAGACCAACCAAACGCTATGCCCAGCACCAACTGAGGCAAATGGGTATAACGCTTCATGAACGGATATGCTGCGGCCAGCACTAACCCGACGACAGAGAGCATGATCGTCAAGGTGTTCATGGTTAACACTAGCAAGAAAGACACTAGCACTAACAAGCCAAACAGGGCCAGAGCCTCACGTTCAGAGATCTTACCAGAAGGCATTGGTCGCTTCGCCGTGCGTTTAACATGACCATCAAAATTTCGGTCGGCAAAATCATTGATGACACAACCTGCCGCTCGCATGAAAATCACACCAAGTACAAATACCACCAGCACATGCGGATCAGGAATGCCATCAGCGGCTAAAAATAACGCCCACAGTGTCGGCCACAGTAACAATAAACTCCCGATCGGGCGATCAAAGCGTGCTAACTGCCAAAATGCTTTCGCTTTGGTCATTTCCAATGTTGAGTCTCCTTATACATAGGTGCATCCTGCAAAAATAATTCGGCCACCAGCATGGGTTTATCATTGATCCATAAACGAGAGCGACGCGCCCACAGCGGGTCTGGACCAGTGCTGACATTCGCAACCACCAAGGCATCTCGGCGGGCAGTGCGATCAGTAAAAATACGAAAGCCCAACGGCATTTCACCGAGCTGAGCTAAATCTTGTTCTTGCCCTGTTAATGTTGTTACAGGGATCAAAGTACGAGCAAACACCCAAGGTTGCCCGTCACCCAACAGCACAACTTTACGGAGCAAACAGGCACTATCGCCAATTAATGCTCGCTCATCTGGTTGAAGCTGTTCTTGTTCTATTTTTACCTGTTCAATCAATGACACTGTAAATTGAGTACAATGTCGCTCAAAACGACGGGATAACGAATCAAGTTCAAGCAACCAATGCCCAAACTCAGTCCCTTCTATAGCTGCTTCGTGCGGTGCTTGCCATTGGGCACCATCCAGCAAGGGCTTGTACAACTGCTTGAATTTCGACATTTTTCCAATAAAAACTCGACCAATAACAGATCAAATGCTTGGTAGAATCCAGTTAATTTATTACCATGAAGAAACACTATTGTAGCAAGCTGTAACGTGTACGAATATCGTTACGATCGAAAGATGGCAATTCATCACCAGAAAAACATGTAACCCAATGAGTGTACTAATGAAATCAATTCTCTCTAGCATCATGATACTGTTTGCAGCATTTACGACCTCTTTACCTGTTTGGGCAGAAACAAGCGCCCCTTCAGCACAGTACACTTACTACACCCTTGCCCCAGATATCACCACCAATTACATCACGCAAGGTAAAACGCTGGGGTACTTGCGTCTACAAGTTGATTTAATGGTTGCCGATCCCCAGTTGGTTAAATATGTTGATCACCATGCCCCATTAATCCGTGATGCCATAATCAGTATCATAAGTCAGCAATCGGAAGCCCGTGTTAAGTCACTGGCAGGAAGAGAAGAAATTCGTCAGGCATGCTTGGCGAAAGTCAATGAACTGCTGATCACCGAAACTAACCAGAAAATTGTTACCGAGCTGCTATTTACCAAGTACCTTTACCAATAAGACTCGCAGAACCAGTCTCTTAAAAACAACAAAGGCGCTTAAAAGCGCCTTTGTTGTTTTTGACTTGGTATCACACACCGTTAAGCTGCTGGTTGCCGAGCCGCACGTTGGGATTCAATATATTCAGCCACTGCCAGCTTTTGCTGTTCATTGAGATACAGTCCGACCTTGCTGCGGCGCCATAGGGCATCTTCGGCATCGCACACAAACTCATGCTCAATCAAGTAATCAAGCTCACGCGCATAAAACCCTTCGCCAAAATGCAGACCCATATCCGACTCCTGCTTCACCCCAACCAAGAGTGGTTCAGTTCGGCTGCCATAGTTTGTGACCAAGCGTGTTGCCGTTAGCGATGTCATCCATGGGTAGGTACGTGTGAGCATTTTGATCCGCCATTTGGCGTCAAATCCAGCTTCACCACCGGGCAAAAAGCTATCAGCAGTCCAAGGCTGTTTCATCGCCGGGAAGAAAGGATTTAACTTACTCATCGCGCTTTCCGCTAGCTTACGATAAGTCGTTAGTTTGCCACCAAAAATCGACAACAATGGCGCTTCATTGCCTTGCTGTTCAAGATCCAGCGTGTAGTCACGGGTAATGGCTTGCGGAGAGTCTGACTCATCATCGCATAGTGGGCGTACCCCGCTGTAAGTCCAAACAACATCTTCACGCGCTAGCTTACTCATGAAATGGTGATTATAAACATCAAGCAGATAGCCGATTTCAGTTTCATCAATCGCGACCTCTCGTGGATCGCCCTGATACTCGACATCCGTGGTGCCGATAATAGAAAAGCGATCGAGGTACGGAATAACAAAGACAATACGGTTATCTTCATTTTGCAAAATATACGCCTGCTCCTGCTCATGCACACGAGGCACAACAATGTGCGAACCTTTAATCAAGCGGATATTGCGCGGCGAAGGGGTGTCTAAGCTTTGATCATAAAATTCTTTAACCCAAGGGCCCGCGGCATTTACCAGAGCGCGACTACGTCGCTCAAGGACTTCTCCCGTGAGCATATCTCGCAGCGTTACCAGCCAAAGATCATCTTGGCGCACTGCCTTTTCAACCTTACAGCGGTTACGTACTTCACCACCACGCTCTGCCACTTCCATCGCATTTAGTACGACTAAACGGGCGTCATCCACCCAACAGTCTGAATATTCAAATCCCTTGGTGATTTCTGGCACCAACACAGAATCAGAACCAAATTTTAAGCTACGACTTGCAGGTAATGTCGTGCGCTTGCCGAGATTATCATAAAGGAATAACCCCGCGCGGATCATCCATGCCGGACGTAAGTGAGGGCGATGCGGTAAACGGAAGCGCATTGGTCGGGCAATATGAGGTATTTTACGTAATAGTACCTCACGTTCAGCCAATGCTTCCCCGACTAAGCGAAATTCATAGTGTTCAAGGTAGCGTAATCCACCATGGATTAACTTTGAGCTGGCCGAAGAGGTTGCTGAGGCAAAGTCTTTCGCTTCATATAGACCAACATTTAGACCGCGACCCGCAGCATCAGCTGCAATGCCTGCTCCATTGATCCCGCCACCCACAACAATAATGTCTAGAATATCACTTGCCACAGCCATGCATTCACCCCAACCGAAAATATAAAAGTTCCAAAACGCGCATAAATGCTCGATAACGAACATAATAGGTGATTGATTGATTAAGATCATCATTTATATTTTCGTTTTTTCACATATTCATGACCGTGATAACATTTTGGCAAAAAAAAGGCGACCTAAGGCCGCCTGTTTAGCTGTTCATCATTAGCGTTAAAACTAAAGAATAATCTCAGTGTGGATATCATGTTCGGCCAAACGCTTTGCCAATTGCTCTGGTGGCTGTGCGTTGGTAAACAGCATATCAACCTGGCTAATATCACCAAGGTTCACCATCGCATTACGGCCAAATTTAGTATGGTCAGCCCCCAACATAACGCAACGACTGTTTTCAATAATCGCCTGCTTTACCCGTACTTCATGGTAATCAAAGTCAAGCAGCGAGCCATCAAGATCGATACCGCTGATCCCCAAAATACCGAAATCCAAACGGAACTGGGAAATAAAATCTAACGTCGCCTCACCGACAATGCCGCCGTCGCGATTACGTACTTCACCGCCGGCAAGGATCACGCGAAAATCATCTTTTCCCGTTAAGATACTCGCAACGTTAAGGTTATTCGTCACAATGCGTAAGTCACTATGCTCTAGTAACGCACGGGCGACAGCTTCAGGTGTTGTACCGATGTCGATAAACAATGTTGCCCCGTCAGGGATATGTTGCACCATTGCTTGGGCAATGTTGTCTTTTTCCGTCAGCTGCATCACTTTACGTGTGCTATACGATGTATTCACCGAGCTGGACGGGATCGTTGCCCCACCATGATGACGGCGAATTTTATTATCAGCAGCCAACTCATTAAGGTCGCGACGAATAGTTTGTGGGCTCACATTAAAACGCTCAACGAGATCGTCAGTGCTGACATACCCTTGCGTTTTAACGAGGTCAATAATTTCCTGATGGCGTTTGCTCTGCTTCACTGCTGGTGCGGCTCCTATTTCATCCAAAACCCTGGCATAAAAACAAGGCTCCGCAATTGCGAAGCCTTAGCATATTACCTAGTGCCACCTAAAGATGCCAACGATGGCGCCTTCAATTATCCATTTTGTTGTGCTTGCTCACTAAGGCGCTCGCGATGCACTTTATTTTCACCTATCAAGGCTAAAACAAGGAAGAAAATGGATAAGCCACATGATGCAGTAAGCACCATAAAACCACCGTCCCAGCCAAAATGGTCAACGGTGTAACCCAAGATGGCGTTTGCCGCAACGGCGCCGCCAAGGTAACCAAATAAGCCCGTTAAACCCGCCGCGGTACCTGCCGCTTTTTTCGGTGCCAACTCCAGAGCATACAAACCAATCAGCATAACAGGGCCGTAAATCAAGAAGCCGATAGCCACCAACGCCATCATATCAATCGTTGGATTACCTGCTGGATTAAACCAATAAACCAAAACAGCAACCGTCACCAGCACCATGAACAAGATACCGGCAGGCGCACGACGACCTTTGAAGAATTTATCTGACATCCAACCGCACAATAGCGTGCCCGGAATACCCGCCCACTCATATAAGAAATAAGCCCATGATGATTTATCAACCGAGAAGTCTTTCACTTCACTGAGGTAAACTGGTGCCCAGTCCAAAACGCCATAGCGGATCAGATAAACAAAGGCATTGGCAATTGCAATAAACCATAGCAGCTTGTTGTTAAATACATACTTAAAGAAGATTTCCTTCGCCGTCATCTCTTGTTCATGCGATGCATCGTAACTATCAGGATAGTCATTTTTATGCTCTTCAATCGCAGGAAGACCGCAAGATTGGGGGGTATCGCGCATGACTAGCAGGGTAAAGGCAGCAACCAACAAAGCAAAAAATGCCGGTACATAAAAAGCGGATCGCCAGTCATCATTAAATGCCCACAGGCCCAGTAAGAACATCGGCCCAATTAAGCCACCGCCCACGTTATGGGCAACATTCCACACCGAAACTATCTCGCCCCGCTCTTTGCGTGACCACCAATGCACCATGGTTCGGCCACAAGCAGGCCAACCCATGCCTTGGAACCAACCATTAAGGAACAATAGAATAAACATGGCCGCGATGCTGCCCGTTGCCCACGGCATAAAACCGAAGCACAGCATAATCAACGCTGACATCGTTAAACCCGCGGCGAGAAAGTAGCGCGGGTTAGAACGATCCGAAACACTCCCCATCAAAAATTTAGATAAGCCATAAGCAATCGAAACGGCTGCCAGTGCCACACCAAGATCACCTCGGCTGTAGCCATATTCCTCAATCAGGTATGGCATTGCCAAGCTAAAGTTTTTACGAACAAGGTAATACCCGGCATAACCAAAGAAAATACCAATAAAGAGCTGCCAACGAAGACGTTTGTAAGTAGAGTCCACCTGCCCATCGGGTAGACGCTCCCGATGCATAGCTGGTGTAAAAATACCAAACATATGATGTTCCTTTTTTATATTGTTTATACGTTATTTTGTTCAAACGAGCGCAAGGTGAGCGAAAGTAACCAACATTGCGCAGTGAACGCAAATTATTGCTCTAAAAAAGGTAATTAAATGTGAATAGAATCAAATATGCAGAGATATTCACTAGGATAAAGGACGGTTTTGCAGCTTTTTATCTAAATACTTGATCAGTGACGACATATAAACAAAAAAGGTGAACGCAGGATCTGCATTCACCTTCCATGAATCGGAATAAGTCTTACGATGAAGAGCGAGCCTTAACGTTAAACAAGGCTAAACCACAGCCGCTGAGTAACCCAAACAGGTGTGCCATGTTCGCAATTGCCATAAAGGGTTGAACAAAGCCAATCACGAGCCAAGCCAACATGAAAGCGACATAAGGGCGAGGTAGCGACAACCCTTGTTGCGGGTTTAACCAGCCCATCCACCAAATGTAACCCATTAAGGCATATACAACCCCAGATAAGCCACCAAAGTAAATGCTTGAGGCCGGCTCGCTCAACCAGAATTGAGCGAAGCCAGAAACCAGCGCGGAGATCAAAAACACCTGTACCAATTTAGCAACGCCACTGTGTTGCTCTAACTGACCACCCAAGATCCACCACCATAGGCAGTTAAACACAATATGCATGGTGGAAAAGTGGATCAATGAATGGGAGAAAAAGCGCCAAAGTTGCCACTGATCGCCATTCATTGCCGGAAAATGCATCAGGGAAAAGATTGACTCTCGCATTCCCAATAGCCATAACACATAGATAATTATCGATACGGCCATTACCATCAGGGTAAATGGCCCCGCCTGTGATTTCACTAATTTCAGCAGGTTTGGGTTATTGTAATAAAATTGAGCAGTACGGCTTTCTGCAACCTCCCACGAGGCGGCTTGATACTTAGTTGCACTAGGGTCAGCTAAAAACAAGTGAAGTTCGGCCTCGGCCTCAACGAAGTTCTCACTATTTTCGAGCCAAATTGCAAAGCGCCCTTCAGGTTCTGGCGCAAGGCTCAAAGCGATCCCCCTTGAGGCCATATAATCAATAAAAGCCTGTGCCTGACGCGGGTTACTTAATCCGGCTAAGCGCTGCATTCCACTCTCCACTGGGTCGGTCTATATGACGCCAAGAGTAACAGGCAAGGCCTACTCTCTTAAGCGGCTTGAATACATGGGTATGATTGGCGCTTCCAAGCATCAAAACCGCCATCAAGACTGTAAACACAGTCATACCCTTGGTTGATAAGGTATTGTGCCGCACCTTGACTACTAATACCGTGATAGCACATCACGATAACAGGCTGCTCAAAATCCACCTCATCCATAAAGGCGACCATTGTATCATTGGTTAGGTGAAAGGCACCTTCAGGGTGAGCCAAGGTGTGTGATTGCGGGTCTCGAATATCGACCAGCACGGCATTTGAGGTTTGTTGGCAAAGTAATTCGTACGCCTGCTCGGCGCTAATGTGTTCAAACTGATCCATTTCGGTACTGACTCTCTATTATTGTGATCAAACGCTACGATCCTTCGAACGGTCAAAACGTGACGATCGTCCGCTTTTAAGATCGGGCATCCATTCAGGCTTACTTCTATTGTACCCCACCAAGTTACTCACAACCCCATCGAGAATGTATGGGTTAATCCTTTCCTGAACATACTGCTCAAAGCCAGTCAGGGCAAGGCTCATGTTATCGAGATAATCACGGCACGAACGACAGAGTTCAATTTTCAACCAGCTGTGGAAAAAGCTGTGGATTGCGTTGATAATGTGTTTCTTCAAAAAAGGATCCACTATATGTAGTTAGGATCATAATAAAAGCTGTGGATAAAACCTACGAGATATCCTCAATCACACCTGTTCTGTGAACTATCTCTCAGATTTTTAGCATAAAAAAACCAGCCAATGGCTGGTTTTTTTGAAATCCGATTTGTGGATAGTTTTTAAAGATCCTAGATTGAATCACCCACAGCTTCTTTGAGCTTTTTCATCGCATTTTTTTCTAGCTGACGGATCCTCTCAGCAGAGACACCGTAGTGATCAGCCAGTTCCTGCAATGTGGACTTGTTATCTTCAAGCCAGCGAGAGCGAACAATGTGTTGGCTACGCTCATCAAGCCCAGCTAACGCAGATGACAGGCGATTATTGGCATGACTTTCCCAATTACTTTCTTCGTAGCCCAACGCTACATCTGAAGATTTATCTTCAAGAAAATAAACGGGTGCTGTGTAGCTATTGTCACGATCATCATCTTCTGATGGCATTTCGAAGGCAGGATCTTGGGCAGCCAAGCGCGATTCCATTTCCCGCACATCACTGGCGTCGACACCTAGTTGCTCTGCAACCATCTCGACTTCAGCGTTGTTAAACCAACCTAGACGTTTTTTCGACTTACGTAAATTGAAGAATAATTTACGTTGTGCCTTGGTGGTCGCAACTTTCACAATACGCCAGTTACGTAACACATATTCGTGAATTTCAGCTTTGATCCAATGAACAGCAAACGATACCAAACGAACGCCAACTTCTGGGTTGAAGCGCTTAACCGCCTTCATTAGTCCAATATTACCTTCTTGAACCAAATCAGCCATTGGCAGGCCGTAACCAGAGTAGCCGCGTGCGACATGCACAACAAAGCGTAAGTGTGACATTACCATTGCTTTCGCTGAGTTAATATCACCATCAAAGTGAAGACGCTCAGCTAACTCGCGTTCCCGCTCCGCTGACAGCATTGGATAGCCGTTAACGCTCTGGATATAACTATCCAGACTATCAGCAGAAACTAAAGCCATTGAAGTCATCTCTTGTGCCATTCAACAAACCCCGTGTGTTTTTTGTACCAAAGCGAAATTGCTAGAACCCGCAATAATGCCCCGAAAGTGAACGTCATTGCAAGTCGGTGGCGTAATTTACACTATTTATAGAACGAAAAACGTCAGATAGGTTCAATTTCTTTTAGGTGGCGTCCTGCAGAAAGGCGCGCAGCCAATAAACCAAGGAATACCGAGATCATTAACAAGATCATGGTTTCATCCCAGCTTAGCCCGACCAAACGGAACTGGCTGGCATATAAATCAGCTAGCGTTGCCACCGCCCCATCAAGCAGTACTGTGACTAAGGCCGTTAAAATCCATGCCCCCGTACCACCGATCATGCCATACCATGCCCCGGTATATAGGTAGGGGCGGAGTATAAAACTATCGGTAGCCCCGACCAGTTTCATGACCTGAATTTCATCTTTTTGGTTGAGCACTTGAAGACGTAACGTATTGCCGACAATTAAGAAAACAGCAAAAAGCATCAAACCAGAAATGAGTATTGCTAAGGTTGTCGCCAATTGCTTAATCGCGTCGAGGCGCTGCAGCCAATCACTGTCTAACCTGACTTCTTCTACCGCTGTTTCGAGGCGAAGTTTAGCCGCCAGTTGACTGGCTTTATCACTGGTTTGCCATGCTTGTTGCGGACGGACAATCAGTACCGCCGGTAAGGGATTATCATCTAGCAAACTCAGCGCTTGGTCGAAACCCGCTTGTTGTCTAAATTCAGCAAGACCTTGTTGCGGAGAAATATATTCAACCGAGGCCACTTCTGCGCGGCTCGTTAGCTGATCACGCACGTTGTTAGCAATGGCCTCTGTCGTTCCCTGCTCTAGGTATAGCGTTAATTGCGTAGGGCTTTGCCATACTTGAGCGACCAAGGTAATGTTCTTTGAAAACAGATAGAAACTCGCCGGCAAGGTTAATGCAAAGGCTAAAACCGCTAGGGTTAAAATATTCCCTAATGGCCGGCGAAACATATCAGTCAGTGCTTGCTTACATTGCTGTTTATGCAAGCTGAAAAAACCAGTTTTGTTACGCGCCACGGGCGATCTCCCTTAGCATTCCCTGATGTAAATCCAGTCGGCGATAGTTATGAGTTGTTAATAACGAGGTGTCATGGGTTGCCATTAACACGGTTACCCCTACCCGGTTAAACTCTTCAAATAACCCCATGATTTGATTAGATAAAGCCGCATCAAGATTACCTGTTGGCTCATCGGCCAATAGGACAAGTGGCTTATTAACAATCGCACGGGCAATGCCTACACGCTGCTGCTCACCACCTGAAAGTTGGATCGGTAAACAACGCGCTTTATCCAGCAGGCCGACTTTATCAAGCGCAGCCGAGACCCGCCGCTTGATCTCATTTTCTTGGGCCTGTTCCACCCGTAATGGCATCGCAACATTGTCATAAATACTGCGATTCATTAGCAGTTTATGATCTTGAAAAATGATTCCAATATTACGTCGTAAAAACGGGATCTGTTTATTGTCGATCCGAGTAACATCGTGGCCATTGAACCAAATCTTACCGTCACTAGGACGCTCAATCGCACAGATCAGTTTCAGCAGAGTACTTTTACCTGCACCTGAATGCCCGGTTAAAAACGCCATGTCTGCGGGTTGCAGATGAAAGTCTACTTTTTGCAGGGCCTGACGCCCACCTCGATAAGCTTTACTTACCTGCTGAAACCGAATCACGATTTATTCCTCGTCACTAAATAGCGCTTCAATAAACTCATCAGCAGCAAAAGGACGTAAATCTTCGATCCCTTCACCAATACCGATATAGCGGATTGGGATAGTAAACTGATCCGCGATGGCAAAAATAACCCCACCTTTCGCTGTACCGTCGAGTTTAGTCAGGGTGATCCCCGTGACTGGCGCAACATCACTAAACAGTTTTGCTTGGCTAATGGCATTTTGCCCCGTACCTGCATCGACTGTTAGCATAATTTCATGTGGAGCCTCAGGATCAACCTTTTTCATCACTCGCACAATTTTGCGCAGCTCTTCCATCAGGTTGCCTTTATTCTGCAGGCGACCTGCGGTATCGGCAATCACGACATCCACATTTTTTGCTTTTGCCGATTCAATCGCATCGAAAATCACAGATGCACTGTCGGCGCCAGTATGCTGAGCAACAACTGGGACATCATTACGCTCACCCCAGACTTGAAGCTGTTCAACGGCTGCCGCACGGAATGTATCACCTGCAGCCAACATGACAGACTTGCCTTCATTCTGGAACTGCTTGGCCAGTTTACCGATAGTGGTTGTTTTACCCACACCGTTCACGCCAACCATTAAAATAACAAACGGCTTCTTGCTAGTGTCAACAACCAAGGGTTGTTCAACTTTTGCCAGCATCTCACCAAGTTCATCTTTCAATAAGCCATACAATGCTTCACCGTCTTGCATGTCTTTACGACTTGCTTTGTCGGTCAGGTTTTCAATGATTTTTAGCGTGGTATCCATGCCGACATCAGCAACCAGTAGTTGCTCTTCCAGCTCTTCAAACAGCTCATCATCAATTTTCTTCCCGCGGAACAACCCCATAAAACCAGAACCAAAATTAGTTTTAGTTCTTTTCAGGCCATTCATCAAACGAGCAAAAAAACCTTCACTTTTTGGTTTTTCTTGTTCTACAACGTCGTCGTGACTGACGCTGCTGATAGCAGGATCAGTTTCGGCTTCTTCCTCGGCCGCTGCTTTGGCTACCGCTTCTGCTTCCGCCTCGGCTGCTGCTTTGGCTACCGCTTCTGCTTCCGCCTCGGCTGCTGCTTTGGCTACCGCTTCTGCTTCTGCCTCGGCTGCTGCTTTGGCTACTGCTTCCGCTTCTGCCTCGGCCGCTGCTTTGGCTACCGCTTCTGCTTCTGCCTCAGCTGCTGCTTTAGCTACCGCTTCTGCTTCTGCCTCGGCTGCTGCTTTGGCTATATCTGCGTCAGCATCCACATCCGCATGAGTGTTCTTTTGTTCGGTTTGCTCGGCTTGCTCTTCAGAGCCAAAACCCAGCCACGAAAATAATCCGCGTTTCTTTTTTTCTGCCATTGGCAAATCCTAGGGCTTGATTGGTACAATTTGCAGCTTAAAAACAAGTGTATACCTTAAGAGGTTTCCTAAATCGCGCATCTTAAGGTGGTTTGGGTATACTATCATTTTCTAAACGGTCGAAGAAATCTATGACGAGACGCAAACAACAAACAGGCCAAAATATGCCAAATAATCGCCGTGAAGGGTTCGTAAGGATCATCAGCGGGCGCTGGCGTGGGCGTAAATTACCCGTTCATGATGTTGAAGGTCTTCGGCCAACAACCGATCGCGTCAAAGAAACCGTCTTTAACTGGTTGGCTCAAGATTTGTTTGAGGCCAATTGCCTCGACCTATTTACCGGTAGTGGTAGCTTAAGTTTCGAAGCACTGTCACGTGGTGCAAGCCATGTCACCATGCTTGAACTGGATAAAAAGGCTGCTGAGCAACTGGAAAAAAACCGAGTTATGATTGGCGCTGATAATGCAAAAGTACACAATATGGATAGCTTGGCATTTCTAAAACAGCCAGGCACACCTTGTGATATTGTTTTTATTGATCCGCCATTTCGCAAAAACCTACTGCCAGAGGTTTTTGCCTTACTGGAAAAAAATAACTGGCTAACACCACACGCAGTTATTTACATAGAAGCAGAGAAAGAACTCGGAGAGCTAAAGACTCCAGAGAACTGGTATATGAACAAGGAAAAAACAGCCGGACAGGTCTGTTACCGTTTATTTGAAAGAGAAGAAGCATGAAAGCATTAATATTACTCGCCAAAGCTGCCATTGGTTTTGTTTGGCTCGTCCTATTGTTTAATATTTTCCACCCGTTTCCTGGCGTTGCCGCAATGGCGCTATACATTATGACAGCCTTTTTGTTCATGATGCATGGCCTACAAATGCTGATTTTTATTGGTGCTTTTGGCGATAAAATCACGATGTCGCGCTGGGAGAAATGGTCAATTTTGATTTTTGGTATCTTCGCTTTGCTCGATATCCGTCGTAAACATATGATGTAAAAAAACAAAAGCGAGGCTCTGATAGCCTCGCTTTTTTATTTGTTATCTCAGGTATTAACCTCACCAAGACACTGGTATCTAGTGACTACACATGCGATCACGATTTGCAGCTATATACTCACCTTGCTGAACAACTTTGCGGCGATCAAGCAAGAAAGACAACAAAGCATCAAACGTTAGATCTTGCTGACTACAAGTATGGAAACGAACCTCTTCGCCATATTCGTTTACCACTGCCTGCTTTAGGCTTGCTAAGGTATAGGTTGCATCATCAGCTAACAGCATATTCAAGACAGTATGGGCATGGATCTGGGTCATTGCAGCGACTCTCATTGTTTATCAGTCAATCATCACAGTGTAAAACACCCTGTGAACCACTCATTGACGCAAAACAATAAACTGCATTTTAAATGTATGTTATGAGTTATTCGTCGAATCATGCACTTGCCCGCATTGCCAGCACAACTCAAATTGGCCCTCATTTAACTCGCCACATTGATGACAGTACCATTGCGGATAATCCGTTTTTTCATAGTTACTGATCAAGTTTTGAGCCTGAACATACTGGGCACTATCAACCCACAATGTCACTTCAACCACTTCCATTGGGAGCTCTCCTGCAGCGGCAGACAGCCCTTCACCACGCAGTTGAACATCGACCCCTTCACTTTCGAGCATTCCTTTAACACAGTGTGCTTCTAGCGCATTGATCGCTTTATAAACCTGATACCATTTATCTGATGACATGTGTGCCTCCTGCCATTGAAATCGCGACCTTCACTGCATAACAATCGCCTCTTAACAAAGACGATGAGTACTTAGCTAACCAAGCAGACTAGCAACAAACAATGATTGGGCAGCAAAATAGCTCCCCATCACAAGAACCGTTGCTGATTTAAATGGCCCACGGAAGCGGTTAATGGCCAAACAGATATCCGACACCATAAAAATGAGTGCCCCGCAGAATGCCAATAAAGCCGCCGTCGTTCCAGATGTGAGCCAGTATTCACCTGCCGCCCAACCCATTTGAACTATCACAGCAATATACACCGCGACAGGTAAAATCATCTTCCCGAGAGACGGGAGTAACAAAAGAAAAACAATGACCCCTGCAGCAGCAAGCATGGCTGGTAGCCACCAAACCATTCCTCCATCAAGCTGACTCCAGAACCCAACAGAATAGGCAATGTGGGCAAATAGAAAGCTAATAAGCCCAGGAATAAAACGATCTTTGGGGAGCATTAGAAAAATATCACCGAACAGTGACAATATAAGACCTGCAATTAATGCACTATGGTATAAGCCTTCAAATTCAGCGTGCCATGCCACAATAAGTAACAGCAGCATCGTGAAAGGTTTAAAAAAATAAAATTGCCACTTAGGCCCATAATAAGAAGCCGTAATATGAACAAGAGCAGACAGAGAGATGGCTAACCAAACCCACATAGTTTCACCGTTATTGTTATGAACACCAAACTGAGTAACCCTTTGTCATCCAGAGGAAAGCATAGTTTAGAAAGTCATTACGGATTGTCTAGCAACTGACATCAATAACTGGCTCCCAATCATATTAATTTTATTCTTCTTTTTACCCCCATCAACAACATTCAATCACTAGCCTCTTCTTTATTATGGGAAAAACAAAAAGCAATCGTTTGGCATACCACTAACTAGTGAATAAGGTTTTTTACTAGTCTAGAAAGATAAGCCAAAGGTATTAACACACTTTGACAACCATAAGAAAAGCGATAAAAACAGATAATAAACAAATACTTAATTAGACAAAAGTTATATTACCACCAATAGCAACCGTTAAAGACCAAAAACCACAAAACCACCACCAATAGACAATAGCTGCTATAAAAATAGAGTTTTATTCATTTCATCTATGAGTTGAAGGTATACAGACATCTACATTTAAATTTCAGATGTTAGTTTACTGACATATCCACACGACTTGCCAGCTAAGTGGCTTTTTTRTCACTATCTATAAACCAAACAAATTAAAACTGAAAAACCCAAAAGACAAAAAGCACAAATAACAATTAAAAACAAAGACTTAAAATCGTATTACCCATCAAAAATTAAAGGAGAACAAAAAAGAAACAACACAATAAAACACAATTTTAAATGGTAAAAACCCCATAAAAAAGCCCTGATAAATTATTTTTATTACAAACACATGACATTTAAATTTGATAAATCAGTAAAAATAATGCTATTCTTATTTACATCATCTTTCTAGCAGCTTAATTAGGAGCCTAACTATGTTCACTACCTCTCAAAAACAAGGGCTTATGATGATCGCAGTGGTTGTCGGTTTAATGACGCTGCCAGTGATTTATTAAGTAAAAAAAAATTCACAAAAAAAAGGTGCCTATGGCACCTTTTTTTATGAATTTCTGCAATCACCGCACAGAGCTAAGGGGTGAGATTTATCCGGTGCCAATGCTCAGAATAAAACCAAATCGCCAGTGCCGTGACACCAATGACTAATACCGCTGCCGCAGTCCAAACAAAACGACCACTTCTTGGCGTCAATTCTTTTTCACACGCCTTACAAGCGGCAATAAAACCTTTCTTATCGTCTAGCTTATAGCCTTCTTCATGCACCGTTTTATTACGTATTGACGCCACAAAGCGTAACGTCGGAATAATTTCATGCGGCAAGCGCTCTTCACAACTGGTGATCAGCTGGTGCAAACCCTTGCCTTCAGCGTGATAATGTTCTCGCAGTAAATGTTCAATACGCCTTGAGCGCGTTACCACTAACTCAATGTTTGCCATAAATAACGATTCCTTTTTTACCTTTCTTTAACTTACCGCGAGTTGGCAATAAAACAAAGCAAAGAGACAGTGTTTTACATTTCTTCACCGAATTGATATCGCCACAAGGCATCTGAGCAATCTCCCTGAACATACTTGTTCATCAATTCCCAGCCAAGATCACGGTTTATCCGCACAGTAGTATTCTATCTTGCTTTCATCTTGAATAATGGCGTTCACACGATTTTCAAGTATCAAGGAGGACGCCAATGCCAACATGGATTGTCTTGGCTATTTTCGCTTTATTGGTTGCCGCTATTCTTTATTATGTACGTTTCTATCGTCACCATGTACTCGGTGAAAATGCACCAGAAAAAAAAATAGAGGTGCAGATCCTCGACAAGCAAAGTGTCGCAGTCATTGGTGCCAAACCCGGTGAGGACGATGAAGAATACTGGGTTTACGTTCAACCAACAAAAGGCGGCCCTAAACGTGAATTCATGGTTGGGGTTCACTACTATCACGCACTCAACCCAGGTGATAGTGGGATCATGACCTACAAAGGAGTGACCTTCTTACATTTTGCTCTTCAGCGAAATTAACGTCGAAAAATCGCACCAGCCCCCAACTACGGCACCAACCACGCCGTTTTGGGGTTTTTCGCCAATAGCCAACTCGCCCCGAGTGCCAAGGCGGTGATCACCACGGTCCAAAACGGGATCATAATAATAGGATGAAAGAAGTACCAGTCAAAGGCGCGAACCGGCCATAAAAAGATGGGGTGTAATAAATAAATACCTAAGCTATAGCGGCTCATAAAGGCTAATCGTTCAAGCCACTTTTCATTCATTCTATCGGCAACATAACGTCCAAGAACAAAAATCATTGCCGCAATAAGAGCAGTATTGAGCGTTTTATAAGACATCCAGCGGCCAACAGTATATTCATCAAATGCAAATGTCTGACTAATGACCATGTAATCTGTCAACAATAGCCCCATAACCCCGAGTGGCAATAACCACTTCAGCGTTGGCCATCTTAGCTGGTATAGGCTATAGCCAAAAACGAGGTAGCCGCTATATAAAACGAATTCATAGCTCCAAGGCCCATCAATATGAAATAAAAATAGCGTCGTCATCACCAGCCAGACAGATGTTAGGGCGATAACTGCAGTGCGATCATAACGCTGAACAAAGTAGCGGAAGAAAGGGATGACAAAATAAAGAGGGATAAAGTAATAAAAGAAACCAAGGTGATAGTAGGTTTCATGAACAGGTAATGCCTTTAGCGTTTCCCAAGCCACATTCGTTGAATAACCAGTCGGTAGCAACCCTGACAATACCGCATAAAAGATTGACCAGACAATAAATGGAAGCAGGACCTTGCCCAAGCGCCTTTGTATGTAGTATTTCAGTTCAAACGGACGTTTATCCGTCAGCATCAACGCCCCGGTTATCATAATAAAGATAGGAACGGCCCAACGGCTAAAGCTATTAAAGGTCGTTGCGGTTATCCAACTGCTACTCGAAATCTCACCAAATAACTCCCTATATGGGCCAAGTACGTGGATAACGACGACGGCAACAGCGGCCACACAGCGTAGCACGTCAAAAAAAACAACCTTATCTCGCACACATCCCCCTAAACGACAACCACGTTTTGAGTTCAATATAGCAATAGCCACTGTCACCATAAAAGGAAGACAGCGGCTTTATCTCATAAGGAACAATAAAATAGACTATTGTATTTCATGTTCTTTCCGTGACAGAGTAAATATCTGCCTATGGTTGTTGGCGAGTAGCTGCCAGAACAATCTCACGGATACACAGGTGCTGCGGCTGCTGATAAGCATAATTAATCGCGTTAGCAATATCTTGAGGTGCAATTACCCCACCCATGCCTTCTTTCCACTCTTCATAACCCGCTTTAATAGCGTCACTTGATGTATGGCTTAGCAGTTCGGTATCAACCGCACCCGGCGCAATAGTAATAAAGCGAACATTGTCATCAGCAACTTCTTCTCGAAGGTTTTCAGTAATCGCATGGACGGCAAATTTAGTTCCGCAATAAGCGGCATGATTAGGAAATGTTTTACGCCCTGCAACAGAGCTAATATTAATTACCGTACCACCCTTACGTGCTTTCATTTTCGCTAGTACGGCATGAATACCATTGAGTAACCCGAGAACATTCACATCGAACATGGTCTTCCATTCAGCCGGATCTTGTTCATGCGCTAAACCCAGTAACATCATACCGGCATTGTTAACAAGGCAATCAACAGGACCAAATTGTGCTTCCGCTTCTTCAATTGCAGCAGACACCGCTTCACCATCAGTGACATCTACCTGACGACACATAGCATTAGGTAAACCTAACGCAGTCAGACGATCAATACGACGCGCCAATAATAATAGAGGATGGCCTTGTGCAGATAATGTACGAGCAGTCGCTTCACCAATACCAGAACTTGCACCTGTGATTACAACCAAAGACTTAGACATAATTTCACCTTTTATAGACTGAGAACAGAAGCCATTGGACTCTGCCAATAACCTAACCCACCAGCGGCCGTCTGATGATGTTGGCCACTATATAGACCCTACCCATCAATGAAAAATATCAATTTATTTTGCTTACCATAAATTTTAGCTATGGATAAACACTCATGAGGTAGGAAAACAACATGCGCACCCATAAAAAAGTTATCAATTCGCTATCAAATCGTTATCAAATATAAATTATTAGAAAGCAAAGGTTCAATTTTGTGAATTAAAGCACAAATATTTTGTGCTTCATTTTCTAATCGCCTGATATTCGGTGTTATGAACTCGGTTAACAGTTGAGCAATAACCAACCAAATGCATAAACATCAGGGATAAATTGAGAGTAAAACATCACAAAAACAAAACTAAACATCAAAGAATTAACCAAAATTAGACAAAAAACCATCAAATGACATATTTAGACACAATTATATCTTGTTTCTGACATTAACAATGACGTAACCTTCTCCAAATAATAGACGTACCCATTGATGGGATTAAAACGATAAATGGAGGTCGTGATGCAATCACCTGCTTCACAGCAAACACAACAACAACCAAAGAAAACAGTTTTCACCCGTTTTCTAGATACTGTCGAGTGGCTAGGTAACCTACTACCACACCCAATTACCCTTTTTGCTCTATTCTGTTTAGCGGTTTTAGTCGCTTCAGGTGTGGCCGGTTACTTTGGCGTATCAGTTATTGACCCTCGCCCAGAAGGTGCTGCAGGCCGAGCTGCTGATGGCATGATCCATGTCGTTAGCTTATTCAACGCTGAAGGCCTACAGAAAATTGTAGCGAACCTAGTTACGAACTTCACAGGCTTTGCACCACTTGGTACCGTATTGGTTGCCATGCTTGGTGTTGCGATTGCTGAACACTCGGGCATGCTATCTTCCGCAATGCGTGGAATGGTCATGGGTGCATCGACGCGAATGGTGACACTGGTTGTCGTCTTCGCCGGTATTATCTCTAACACAGCATCTGAGCTTGGTTATGTAGTTCTAGTACCGCTTGCGGCGATGCTATTCCACTCTCTAGGTCGACACCCTCTTGCAGGTCTAGCGGCAGCCTTTGCTGGTGTATCTGGCGGCTACAGTGCAAACCTACTACTGGGTACTGTTGACCCACTGCTATCGGGTATTACCCAAACGGCAGCGCACATTATTGATCCGAACTACTCGGTTGGCCCTGAAGCTAACTGGTACTTCATGTTCGCATCAACATTTGCGATCACTATCATGGGTGCATTTGTTACCGAGAAAATCGTTGAGCCAAAACTGGGTAAATACAACCCTGAAGAAGCAAGCGAAGATCTAGGTAAGGATAAACTAGGTAAAATCACCGATCTTGAGAAGAAAGGCTTGAAAATGGCCGGCCTAGCAGCACTCGTTGTTGCAGCGCTACTTGCTCTTACGATCGTGCCGGAAAATGGCATCCTACGTCACCCAGACACCGGTCTTGTGGCAGGCTCACCATTCCTGAAAGGCATCGTAGCATTCATCTTTGTTTTCTTCGCCGTCCCTGGTTTTGTTTACGGTAAAGTCGTTGGCACCATGAAGAACGACCGCGATGTAATTGATGCAATGTCGAAGTCAATGTCTTCAATGGGCATGTACATTGTACTGGTATTCTTTGCTGCACAGTTTGTTGCTTTCTTTAGCTGGACAAACTTCGGTCAAGTCTTTGCAGTTGGTGGTGCAGACTTCCTACAGTCTATCGGCCTAACCGGTCCTTCACTGTTCTTTGCATTCATCCTAATGTGTGGCTTCATCAACCTGATGCTAGGTTCAGCGTCTGCACAATGGGCGGTAACTGCACCGATCTTTGTGCCAATGCTAATGCTGGTTGGCTATGCGCCTGAAACCATTCAAGCGGCTTACCGTATTGGTGATTCGGTGACCAACATCATCACACCAATGATGAGCTACTTCGGTATGATTTTGGCTGTTGCGACCCGCTACAAGAAAAATCTTGGCTTGGGTACACTGATTTCAACCATGCTGCCATACTCGATTGTATTCACTGTGGGCTGGAGCCTGATGTTCTACCTATGGGTATTCGTATTCGGTATCCCTGTTGGTCCTGGCTCAGCAACCTTCTACAACATTGCTGGCTAATACGCACCGCTATATCGTGCGATATGCTTAAAATCAAAACGCCGGGCCTTTGCCCGGCGTTTTATTTTGCACTTCACCATTGTGATACCCCCATAAGCCTTTATCATCATGGCATGCCTTTTTCTGCGGGTTACCACTATGGACTTACGCTTACTCCGTTTTTTTGTCGCCGTTTACGAAGAAAAAAATATCACACTCGCTGCCGAGCGCTGTTTTGTTTCCCAACCCTCAATTTCAAATGCAATTAAACAATTGGAAGCTGAGCTGAACACACCACTGTTCGAGCGTCATAAAAAAGGCGTGAACCTCAGCGATGAAGCGCATTACCTATACCCGCTAGCGGTCAGGCTCCTGGCTGATGTAAATCGCCTGCCGAGCCTATTCCAGCAACGTACTGAGTGCTTATCACTTAAACTAGGTAACTTTCCCGACTTAAGCCAATCCGAGCTGGCCGATGTCATGGCAAAGCTAAACGCAGATGTGCCGAATCTACTACTCGAACTCGTCGATCATGATGCCACCGCAGATGGCAGGATAACGCTGGATATGTTTAAAGGAGATGATGAGATATTTCTGCCACTATGGGATGAAGATTATGTGCTATGCATGTTGCCAGACCACCCATTAGCCCAGCATCAGCTGGTGCGCCCAGATCAGCTCCACCAGCATGACTTTATCGAATGCCCACCTTGCGAGGCACATCAGCAAACTATTGGCTTACTTGCCTGTGATGGCTTAGCCGTTAACTTGGTTGCCAAGGCCGAACATAAGACTCAAGTGATGCACTTAGTGCAGGCAGGGCTCGGGATTTCTTTTTTGCCGACCGGAGTGCTGGAAACGGCAAAGCGATTGGTAACAGTACCACTTGATGGCCCACGGATGTTTCGACGGTTAGGGCTTTGCTACCCTGCCAACAAAACACTCAACCCTGCCTTGGCCGCGGCAGTGAAAGCGCTAAGCCAGTATCAAAAATAACGCGTCTTCCCTGATTTAGGCACTGACAGACTGGGGCGTTGCCTGTAAGTAAGAGGATGACCACTTCAATGCTGACTGGTAACTCCAAATAACTCGCTCTTCACTAATTGCTAGCTGCTCACAGCAAGAACTCACGCAATCCCAATCCGCCTGTTCATAAGCATCAAGCAAAGTCAGTACCAGTCCTAATTCCCCTTCCCGCTTTAGGAGTGCATCGCACATATCAGGCTCAAGAGGAAGCAGAGGAATTAGCTCCTCTAAAGGGCTATCTAACAGTGCATCTATCAATGAAAATAGCCCCGTTAAAAAGGCTTTTTCGCCCGCAATGGCTAAACCGCTGCTATTGGCGAGCACTTCACACATTCGGCCCCGCTGAAGAGACATTGCATACAGCTCGCGCGGCTTATCTATCGAAGCTTGTGCCGTCGCCACCGCACTGACAAACATCTTCAGCTTATCTTCTCCGAGATAGACCAGGGCTTGGCGGAAGGTACTGATCGGAACCAAAGTACGGCTCGCAGCAGTATTTACATAACGCAATAACAAATATGACAATGAGACATCTGCAATGATGATTTTTTCAATGCGATCAAAATTAACGTCTTCACGGCATACCTCTTGAAGTAACCGCAAAGTCGAAAGCCGCTCTGGCTCGACCAATCGGTTTTTCACTAGTTCTGGCTTGCTAAAATAGTAGCCTTGGAAAAAATGAAAACCCGCATTGAATGTCACCATAAAGTCTTCATGCGTTTCAACTTTTTCGGCTAAGAACATCAGCTTACGATGGCGGTTCTGAGAAACATACTCACACGCAACGGTAAGACCAATGGTCATCAAATCAAGTTTAATGATATGCACATAGGGCAAGAATCGCTGCCAGCGTTTATCCATATCAAAATCGTCTAACGCAATCAGATATCCAAGTTTATTCAGTCGGCGAATCGCAAGAAACAGCTCATCATCTGGCTCGCAACTTTCCAGCACCTCGATCACAACCTGCTTTTTCGGCAGCAAAGTGGGCAATAACCGGATCAGGCTTTGATACGGAAAATTTATGAAGTTGCGTTTTCCTCTGGTCGCTGGGTTTTCGCCTACCGCCATAAAGTTTTCAACCAGCAAGCGGCAGGTTGCCTTATTTTCCTCGATGTCAGGAAAAGCATTACTCTCGCCATCACGAAACAACAGTTCATATCCAGCTGTTCGCTGCTGACGATTAAAAATAGGCTGACGTGCGACATAGGAATACATGGTAGAGCTACAACCCCGAGCATCAAAGCAATAAACAAGAACAAAGCCTAGGTCAGTATACTACTGTCCTATCTGTCATTAGACGACGATTATGCCTTTGCTGTCGCCAGCAATGCACCGCAGCCAATAAACATCGAACCAAAAATACGATTCAGCCCAGCCATCACACGCTGCGAGCGAATATAATGTGCAAGACGTGACGCCAGTGCAACGTATGCCAGCATCACCAAAGTATCAACAGCAACAGTCGTCACACCTAAGATCAATAATTGTTCAGCCTGAGGCAGTGTCGGGGTTAAGAATTGCGGAAATAATGCAACTAAAAAGACCACTGTTTTTGGGTTAGTTAAATTCACTAGCACGGCTTGTCGGCATAATTGATAACCTGAAATATTGTCCATTGCCGTACTGACCGACAACGTGGCCTGTTCACGCCATTTCTGAACGCCAAGCCAAATTAAATAAGCCACACCCACCCACTTGATCAATGTAAACGCTTCGGCTGATTGAGCAATCACCGCGCCAAGCCCGATACCAACCAAACCAATATGAATCGCAAGGCCAATTTGTAAGCCCAGTATTGAGGCCAGCGATTTGCGCCAGCCATAGACCATACCATTGCTGATCGAATTCACCGTACCAGACCCCGGCGCGAGGCTAAATACAATGGCCGTCACGAGGTAAGCCAACCACACATCAATATTCACAATATTCCTCTCTTTACCTGATAGCCCGTCATTTATCACCACTTACGACGAATAACGGCGATGATTGACATCAAAACACATAAAATCGCGACACGTTAACAGTAGTTCATGATTAAAGGCAACACGATCATGTACTTCCTTCCCGCTCAGTAGGTTATACTTGCCAATGTTGCTGATTATCAGGAAGCCAAATGACCATTCAACCTCCCCATTATTTTAATTTTACCCAAGAACCTCATTACCTCAAAACAATGGCGGGGCCAATCACCGAGCTTTGGCAGCAACGTAAAGAAGGTGCTTTCAGCGGTGTCGACCAACTCTCGATTCATTGGGCGGCTTTTACACCGAATAACTCAAGTAAAATGATCCTGCTAGTTAACGGGCGAGTCGAAAGCTATTGGAAATACCAAGAGCTAATCTATGACTTAGTGCAACAGGGTTATGACGTCTATGCGATTGATCATCGAGGACAAGGTATGTCAGATCGCCTCACGAACGATAACGAATTGGGTCATGTTGAAGAGTTCTCCGACTATGTTACCGATCTAGAAACTTTTTTCAGAACTGAAATCGCACCGAAAAACTACCAACAGCATTTCATGCTCGCGCATTCGATGGGCGGGACGATTGGCAGCTTGTTTCTAGCTCACAACCCTGATCTCATCGACAGTGCCGTACTCAGTGCTCCCATGCACGGTATTAACATCAAGAACTGGATGCGGCCGATTGCCTCACCCCTCGCACGCGTTGTTGAGCAACTTCAGCGTCAACCTAATTATGCCCCTGGGCAAGTCCCCTATTACCCTAAGCCCTTCACTGGGAATCCTTTATGCCAAAGCGAGGTACGTTACCAGTGGTTTCGCGACCTCTATGATACCAAGCCAGAGCTTAAAATTGGTGGGCCGAGTGCCCGTTGGGTCTGGCAAGGTATTGCAGCCGCAAAACAGTGCATTGAGCTTGCCTCGCAGATCACGACACCCGTGCTGTTACTGCAAGCCAGTCACGATACCATCATTGATAATCAAGCTCATCACCGCTTCTGTCAAGCGATGCAAAGTGCCGAAAGGCAATGCCAGCTCCAAGTCATTGACGGGGCTCGCCACGAGTTGTTATTTGAGAGCGATACCTACCGTCAGCCGGTACTCACGGCGACCATCAATCACTTTCGGAAGGCGGAAATAGCAAAACTGTAAATTAACCTCCTTATTATTGAGTGTTCTGGTTTACTATTCATGCTGCTTTCTCCCAAAGTGCCTTCTGTCGGGATAGGCAACCTTCATGGCTGCTAACCTTTGATGTTGTGATATCACTTTGGGCCTCTGTTCCTATAGCGAGAGGTTTCATGTACCAAATTATTGCATCCGATTTAGATGGCACTTTGCTGACCCCTGAGCATAAGCTTGCCCCTTATACCAAAAACGTGCTGAACCAACTGCACCAACAAGGCAAAGACTTCATCTTCGCAACAGGTCGCCACCATATTGATGTCGCAGGCATGCGAGAGGAATTGGGCATTCCGGCTTATATGATCACCTCGAATGGTGCTCGCGTGCATAACTGCAAGGGTGAGGTAGTTTTCAAACAAGATCTACCCGCTTCGATCGTTAGTGGTCTAGTAGCACTCACCAAAAATGACCCAGAGCTAAAAATTCATATCTACCGCAATGATGATTGGCTGCTAAATGCAGAAGACCCAGCCTTGCGTGATTTCCACGAGACTTTTTGCTATCAGTTATTCGATGTCGACAACCCACCGCAAGAGGGAGTCGCAAAAATATTCTTTACTCGCGATGATCGTGACCATGACAAGTTGGTTGAGTGGGAAGAGCGTTTCAATGAGCACTTTGGCGATCGCGCCAACATTGCCTTTTCAACACCTTGGTGCTTAGAGGTTATGGATGCCGGCGTTTCAAAAGGCCATGCATTAGAAGCCGTCGCAAAAGAAAAAGGCTGCACCCT
Source organism: Photobacterium makurazakiensis (assembly GCF_050336715.1). NCBI lineage: Bacteria > Pseudomonadati > Pseudomonadota > Gammaproteobacteria > Vibrionales > Vibrionaceae > Photobacterium > Photobacterium makurazakiensis. The sequence continues at coordinate 46,383 of NZ_JAKJSJ010000013.1, read as the reverse complement.
TGCCGACTGTATTGCCTTTGGCGACGGCATGAACGATGTCGAGATGCTCAGCATGGCGGGGAAAGGACTGGTCATGGGCACCTCTCACGAAAAAGTGAAAAAAGCGCTGCCTGAAAACGACATTATCGGATCTTGCCAAGACGAGGCCGTGGCTCACTATCTGACTGATATGTTCTTAAAGTAAAGCCGAGTTACGTTACCAATATAATGCTGAAACAAAAGCTGCCACATAGGCAGCTTTTTCATTATTGCTAATAGGCTAACAACTAGAACTGCCCGGTCATTTGTAATATCTCCTGCCACTGTGCTTTCGTGACCGGCATAATGCTTAAACGATTACCGCGCTTTACCAATGGCATCGCTTCCAGTAATGGATTCGCCTTCATCCGCTTGAGTGACACTAAGCGTAAATGACGCTGATATTCAATATCCACCATGATCCAACGCGGGTTATCAGGGGCTGATTTCGGGTCAAAATAAGGCCCTTCCGGATCAAATTGGAAATGATCGGGATAAGCTTCTTTCACTACCTTGGCAATCCCCACAACGCCAACATCTTTACAAGAAGAATGGTAGACAAACACTTCATCACCCAGCTTGATGTCATCTCGCATCATATTGCGTGCTTGATAGTTCCTGACCCCTTCCCAGCAAGAAACTTTTTGCTGTTTTAAGGTGTCTATGGAAAAAGTATCTGGCTCTGTCTTAAATAACCAATACGCCATCCTAGTACTCTTCTTTTTTATCTGATATCACTGACTTTAGCTCCAACCTACCACAATAAGGGAACCTGATGACACTCCAACGAACAGCCTTCGCCACCTCAGTGGCAGTGCTCACCTTACTTGCGGGGTGTGCCAGTAACCCAACACCACAGCCAGATACCGCCAGCCCGACCACACAGTCACCCGCAGAAGACGGGAAAGTACAAGCCTTCATGCTTCGCGGCAATGTGGTTATTGGCCATGAAAACCGCAGTATCCAACCTTGCGGCAGCAGCCAGCAATACTGGCTCCAACTCCCCTCCAGTATGCAGCAGGATATCAATACCATCACACGTCCAGGCTACGAGCCAATGTACGGTGAATTCATCGGTTTTCTGGAGCCAGTGCCTGAAGATGGCTTTGCAGCAGGCTATGATGCACGCTTTACCGTCAAACAAATCAACTTACTATCGAGTGAAATGCGCCAAGGCTGCCAGCGGCCTCCTCGTACAACTCGTGCTTTTGGTAATGAACCAGGGTGGAGTATTGAGATAGAGAACGGTCAAGCAACTCTAGTCCGTATTGGCCAAGCCGAAGCACAGCAAAACATCACCACGCAGTATATTCAAAGCGGGCAACAACAATACTCAGGCAAAGACTTCTCGTTGGTCATGACCAAAAATAAGTGTAACGACACCATGAGTGATTCGTTATTTGGCTGGCAAGCCAAATTAAACTGGCAGGGAAAACAATATCAGGGCTGTGCAACTGTTGGGGCCACAGATGTAACCAAAGGGTGGGTCGGGCAATATCAAGGCACCAGTATGATAGGCGAGACCCCCACTCTTACCACAACCATTGAACTCAAGCCTGATCATTCCGCGATAACTCGCTACGACTACCCGTCAGGTGAGCCGAGCCTCAAAGAAAATGGCTTTTGGCAACAAGTCAGCCCAACCCAAGTCAAAGTCACGATGGTGAGCCTGCAAGGGCGCCGATTGATCAGCGAGCGCTTGTTCACATTTGACAATAGCGCGCTAACAACCCAGGAAGAAACGATCAACGGGCAAACCTTCCCGCTTAGCGGCAATGGACTTGAGCTTGAACGGCAGCCACACACTCAGCCCTAGTTAACGTCATGCATTGCTAGTTGCGTTCAGGGTATGCCACACTCTGTGGTATGCCCTATTTAGCCTAATATTATCGCCATGAGTAACCAACAAGCCTGCCCTCGCTGCGGGTTCCACCACAACTGTATCTGCTATGCTGAACCTGATCTCCATTGCGAGATCCCGTTTATTTTACTGACTCACCCGAAAGAGCTCGGCAAAGACACCAATACAGGTGCCTTAATGGCACGCAGTTTGCCCCACTGCGAACGCCAAATATGGGATCGCGTCAACCCACCTCAAGCATTGCTCAAGATGCTCGCCAGCCCACAATATCAGCCATGGTTACTGTTTCCGGGGGATGAGACAATCCCAGCAACCCCATACCGTAAGCACACAGGCAAAACTCCGTTGGTGATCATACTTGATGCAACGTGGCAAGAAGCGCGCAAAATGGTGCGCCGCAGCCCGTGGCTAGCCAGTTTACCTCGGCTTGAACTCTCACCGACCTCGCGCTCAGCATACCAACTCAGGCGTAACCAACAGCCGGGGAATTTATGCACTTGCGAGGCTGGCATTGTCGTGCTTGAGCAGCTCGGCTACCCCCTTGACGCTCAACACCTTCAGCATTACTTCAATGCTTTTATCGAGGTTTTTCAAGCCGACAAGAGCGGGCACAAGAAAAACGGCTGAGAGCTTGGTTAAGCTGAACAATGCCTGAGTGTTTCTTATTATTTCGCTAACTCCGCTTGATCAATGGCTAAAATATCACCTACACTAAAACCGACTGACTAGTCGGTTTTAGTGTCGATGTACGCAACCACGGAGAGTAACCCAATGACGGTAGTGGAAAAAATCAATGTCACACCTAGCCTTTGCCAGCAAATGGACAGTACGCTGGCGGCACAAAAAGCCGCTTATCAAGCCGCTCCCATGCCATCATTCGAGCAACGTAAAGAACAGTTGATTGCTCTCAAAAGTGCGCTTAAAAAACATAAAACTGCACTTTGCCAAGCACTAGAGCAAGATTATGGGCAACGCAGCCATCAAGACAGCTTGATTGCTGACATTATGCCAAGTATTGCGAACATTAATTACAATTTGCGCCGGCTGAAAAAGTGGATGAAACCCTCTCGGCGTCATGCAGGCCTCATGCTTGCCCCGGCAAAAGTCAGTGTCCATTACCAACCTGTTGGGGTCGTTGGGATCATCGTGCCATGGAACTTTCCAGTAACCCTTAGCCTCGGCCCACTCATTACCGCTATCGCGGCGGGCAACCGTGCGATGCTCAAACTTAGTGAGTTTACGCCTGCCACCAATAGAGTACTGAAATCCTTATTGGCTGAAGCCTTTGATGGCAACTGCGTCGCAGCGTTTGAAGGTGAAGCCGATGCTGCTGCGTATTTCAGTCAGCTCTCGTTTGATCACCTTATTTTTACTGGTTCGACGGCCGTTGGTCATCATGTCATGCGTGCCGCTGCCGATAACTTAACCCCTGTCACTTTAGAGTTGGGTGGGAAATCTCCCGTATTGATCGCCGATGACATTCCTATGAACCTCGCGGTTGAACGGATGATTTTTGGCAAATGCATGAACGCAGGACAAATTTGCGTCGCACCCGACTATGTTTTAGTGCCAGAAGGGCGTGAAAAAGAATTTGTCGATGAGTTTAAGCGCCAATTTAATTGCCTTTATCCCAACGGCGCGGCCAATCGAGATTTTTCATCGGTGATTAGCCCCCGCCAATATCAGCGCTTAATTAGCTGGCTTGACGAGGCACAATCGCTGGGGGCGACCGTTCACCCGTGCCATGATAACGCCCGCGATAATGAACAGCACCGGATGATCCCGCACCTTCTTACTGATGTTGCGCCTGAAGCAACCTTAATGCAGCAAGAGATCTTTGGTCCTCTTCTGCCTGTTATCGGCTATCAAGACCTTGAACAAGCGATCAACTATATCCAAGAGCGGCCCCGTCCATTGGCCTTATACCTAATGAGCCTTAATGTTGAAACACAAGAGCGGGTCAAGCTGGCTACTCACTCCGGCGGAATGGGTATAAATGAAACGGTCCTGCATGTCGCAGCAGATGACGCCCCGTTTGGCGGCATTGGCCCTTCAGGTATGGGTCACTATCACGGCAAAGAAGGATTCTTAACACTCTCACATGCCAAAACCGTGTTATCACGTGGTACATTCACCACGGCAAAGCTAATCATCCCACCCTATGGCCGATGGTGGCAAAAACTAATGTTAGCTTTCTTTATGCGATAGGAGAAAATGGTGAGTAAGCAACAACAGATCCTGCAAACCGCCCTCACACTATTTGCCCAGCAGGGCATTAGCACAACCACGACCGCGAGCATTGCTAAGCAAGCGGGCGTGGCAACGGGCACCTTATTCCATCATTTCCCGACCAAACAAGCGCTCATTCGGGCGCTGCATCTAGCAACGAAAACGAAATTAGCCACCGCAATGACCTCTCAGCCGCCAGAAGGAACGTTGCGCCAGCAAGTGCTGCATTACTGGGAGCAAGCACTGCACTGGGCACAGTCACACCCGGACGACATACAGTTCATGTTGCTGTTCAATCACGATCCTGATTACACCCTGAGTGAACACCACGACTATATGGCGGCCACCATGGGGTTTCTGCCAGCGCTCATTAACCAAGCACAACAGCAGCACCTACTGGCTCCCCTGCCGCAGACATTGATTTTAAATTTTTGCCATCACCACTTTTTATCCACTGCTCGATTGTTTGCCGAGCAACCGGATCTTGCCACGCAGCCGGCATATCAAGATGGCGCATTCCACATACTGTGGCAGGCTCTGCAGCCAACCGACTACGCGTAAAGTTGACAAGATCATGAGACAAAAACAAAAAACGGGAGCCTAGGCTCCCGTTTATGCGCTGATAGCAAGCAACTGATTATGCTTGGTTATTCGCGTACTGGCTTAGCTCTTCAACGCTAACCGCTGTAATGAATTCACCATCTAGGTAGAAATTCACATCATCACCCGCTTTCTCGCCACGCAGTACCACGCTCTCGCCACCTTGATAAACGACATTCATTTCCAATGTTTTGTCATCTAACTGACGAAAGCTTGCTGCTTCAATATCACTGTTTTGAACGCTTGCTAGAGGTACTGTCGTCATTGACGGATCGAGTTTGTCGTTTACTTTGAAAATGGCATCGACTGGCGTATCTGCTACTGCTGGTGATTTGCCGGTAATTGGGTTCTTACCCGTCCAGAATTCAACCGAGTTAAAGATGAACAAATCAGCCGTTGCTGCAATACCATATACTGGGCTAAGCAAAACAAATAGGCCAGCACGGCCATAGCGGTTATCAACAGCGCTTAGGTTTGCTTTGGTCACTAGTTGAGATGTGCCCATCTGGCCAATACAACCTGTTAGTGATGTAGCAAGAATGGTCATCGCGACAGCTTTCATTGCGATCTTTTTCATCAAGGTTAACTCCAAAAGTTTTTATAATTAAAATAAAGCGGGCGGATTATAGGCTTTTTTGTTCATCTAGCTAGTGAAATCGACAATAATTTGACAGAAACTGACAGACGTAGAAACAATGCGTAAAAAATGTAGCCAAGGTGTAATGGCGTGGTGTTCACCAATCACCCCAACCAATCAATTCCCTCGCACCAATAAAAAACGGCGCATTGCGCCGTTTTCTTCATTCACCGTAATAAAAATCAGGCATATTGCCCGGCCACAAAGCCGGAGCTCCATGCCCACTGGAAGTTGTAGCCTCCCAACCAACCACTGACATCCATCACTTCACCAGCAAAGTACAAGCCCGGCACTTTCTTCGCTTCCATGGTTTTCGATGACAATTCATCGGTATCAACACCACCCAGCGTAACTTCCGCGGTTCGGTAACCTTCGGTTCCATTTGGCGCAATATGCCATTGATGGAAATAGGTCGCCATTGCGGTGATCTCTTTCGGGTTAAACTGCTTCAACGGCTTATCCGTTAAATCACCACGCGCAATCAACACTTCAATCAAGCGCTTTGGCAATAAACGAGACAGCGAATTTTTCAGGCTTTGATTTGGATGTTGCTCACGCATTGTCGTCAACGTATCGTCCAAATCGAGAGTCGGCAGTAAATCAATCGTCACTTTTTGGCCCGGCGTCCAATAAGATGAAATTTGTAGTACCACAGGCCCCGATAAGCCACGGTGAGTAAACAACAAATTTTCTTTAAATGTGGTGCCGTCTTCTGCTTCAATGACGGTTGGGATCGCAATGCCAGATAGCTCTGCAAACGCTTCTTTTTCTTCTTTGTGCAGTGTGAAAGGCACTAAACCTGCCGTTGTGGGGATCATCTTCAGGCCAAATTGCTCGGCAACTTGGTAACCAAACGGTGTCGCACCAAGCTTGGGCATCGACAAGCCACCAGTCGCGATCACCAGCGACTCGCACTCCACTAAATCCGTATTCAGCTTAAGACTGAAGCCATTTTCTGTTTTATCAATCGCATGAACATCAACACGGTAGCGCTGTTGAACGGTGGGCAAGTCACATTCTGCCAGCAGCATTTTCACGATATCTTTGGCTGAGTCTTCGCAAAATAACTGGCCATGATCGCGCTCTTCAAAGGCAATATCATGCTTGGCAATCATCGAGATGAAATCCCATTGGGTATATTGCGACAAGGCCGATTTAGCAAAGTGTTGGTTACGACAAACAAAGTTACTCGCCGTCACATCATAGTTGGTAAAGTTACAACGGCCACCGCCAGAGATCAGAATTTTGCGTCCCGGCTTCTTACCATGATCGACCACCAGCACAGAGCGGCCACGCTTGCCCGCTTCTGCTGCACACATCAGGCCCGCTGCACCGGCACCAATTATTACTACATCGAACTTTTCTGCCATATCTCTACCGTTAACGACCGTTGCTAAACAAATAAAAAAAGGGATGCGGTAACCAATCTTGGTCTGCATCCCTAATCTAGATGGCTATTCTACCTACCAACCGCTGGAATAGAAACCGTTATCCATGCTTGGCTGCAGTCTGTGGCAGAATATTAGGTTGAAACGGTGACTCTGCCATACGAATGGTCGTTGTTGGAAAGGCGAAGTCCGCGCCGTGCTGACGGACGATTTGGGTTATTTCCAGCATCACGCTTTGCTGAATAGCCTTATATTCCACCCAGCCAGTCGTCTTGGTGAAGGTATAAATAAGAATATCGAGCGAAGAAGGGCCGTAATTATCAAAGCTAACAATTAAGGTTTGACGTGTATCGATCTCAGGGTGTGCCAATAACATGGCTTTAATGTCATCAACCACCAAATTGATCACGCCAGCATCCTGATAACGGAGGCCAATTTTTTGTTTAATGCGTCGATTATGCATCCGTGATGGGTTTTCAACCACAATCGAACTGAATACGGCATTAGGCACATACAAAGGCCGTTTATCAAAGGTGCGGATCACGGTCATGCGAAAACCAATTTTCTCGACGGTGCCTTCAATTTCCCGATCAGGGCTGCGGATCCAATCACCCAGCTTAAAAGGCTTATCAAAATAAATCATGATCGCGCCGAAGAAGTTAGCCAACAAATCCTTCGCCGCCATACCAACAATCAAGCCCCCGACACCACCAAACGTCAGTACCCCCGATAAGCTCAATCCGAGGTTCTGCATCATAGCCAAACCACCGATAACTAACACCACCAGCCGGAGAATTTTAGAGACGGCATTAATGCTAGTAACATCTTTTGCTGTCAGGCAAATTGCATGTTCAGCATTAGTGATCAGGCGTAGTAATACCCATATAAACGTCCATACCAACATTAGGTGGCGAACATTCGTCAAGAAGGCACTTGAATAGTCGGAGGTATTATCGATCACGACACCCAGTGAGAAGGCCGCAGGCCAGAGCCAAATCAGCCAGCTAACCGGCCTTCTAATGGCACCCACCAATGCATCATCCCACACTAGCCGTGTTTTACTTGCAGCCGTCGAAAGGTGACGGGTTACTAATAACCACGCCGCCCACAAAACAGCACTGAGCAATAACAGTAAGCCGACATTGCTCATCCAGTCTTGACTAACGCCTCTTTGCAGCGCATCCCACCATTGATAAACCCGATTCATCGCAACCACATATAATATGTTTGATTATTTGGCCGCTAACTTAGTTTCATATTTACAAGATGGCAAGACACCTGAGCGATTTTATGCAGTGAGCGGCGATTTTATCCCCGCACGGCACTATATCCCAAGGTAGGCAACAACAAAGATAGAGACAAAAAATACCATTAGGTAAGTACTTGCTAAGACAAACAGTTTACGTACCTTAATGCATTTTGCCATGAACACCGGATCATGGTGCTTTTCATACTGATGGCTGCGGATGTAATGAAACAATCTGATTTGCTTAGAGACATTCCCTTGGGATGAGAAGAAGCCTCGGCCATCAACTTGTTGGTAGAGAAGAGGGTCGCATTCGCGCATAACCGTCAATAAAGTACGCAAGGTACTGACATAACGGGAAACGTTCACCACAGCGACCAGAAAAAGTGCGAATATAAGTGCATCACCACTAATCATATAGCCCCCGAACAACGTGACTTGGCAGCTGACAGGGTGATGATGAAAGGGACGAATAACTCGCCCCAAACACATTAGCCAGCTTGTGTATCCATAACTGATGAAGATCCAGCTTTTGCCATCGCGGCAAGATCTTTATCAATGAAGAACAGTGCTTTACCGTCTTCACCAACAAGCTCAATCTTATCCAGAACGCCTTTAAATAGTTTTTCTTCTTCGTGCTGCTCTGCCACATACCACTGCAAGAAGTTAAACGTAGAGTAGTCTTGAGTGGTAAACGCAACATGGGCAAGAGTGTTGATTTGCTTAGTGATCAACTGCTCATGCTCATACGTTTCACGAAACACATCACCCAACGATGCAAACTCATGTTTTGGTGCTTCAATAGAACCCAAAATTGGCATCGCGCCAGTTTCACTCACGTAAGTGAAAAGACGCTGCATATGCTCCATCTCTTCAACAGCATGCGCGCGTAAAAACTCTGCGGCACCTTCAAAGCCTTTATCTTCACACCACGCACTCATTTGCAGGTAAAGATTAGAAGAAAAGAACTCCAAATTAATCTGCTCGTTAAGTTTTTCAACCATTGCTTGAGCTAACATCGTACTACTCCTATCTATTCTAGTTTATACCAATCTCATCGATAGGTATGAAAACGCCTTTTCCCCATTGTCACAATGCAATAATGAGAATGCAACTCAAAGGTAAGGTTGACGAACAATCTCCTTCTTTGATTTCAAAACCTAGCGGTTATCATTAAAAACGCGTGTAAATTCAAACGATTTATTTAAGATCATTTTCACTGTTTTTCTCTCAATAAGTTGCGATCTAGCCTATATTTTTTATTCTGCCTCGGTGCTAGCATGAAAGACACCATTGAGGTCAAGGAGTGAAAAATATGGCTTATAAACACATTTTGGTCGCAATCGACCTCTCTGAAGACAGTGTTCTTCTCGTCAGCAAAGCAGCCCAGCTTGCCAAACCACTTGATGCTAAGTTGTCACTGATCCATATCGATGTGAATTATGCAGAACTGTATACTGGCCTCATCGATATCAACCTATCCGATGCCCAACACCGTATGGCTGACGATGCACAAAAACAGCTAAAAATTCTCGCTGAAAAAGCCAATTATCCCGTATCTCATACCTTGGTTGGCAGTGGTGACCTAAGCGAAGAGATTTGCCACGCTATCGATGATCTCAATGTTGAACTGGTTGTTTGCGGCCATCATCAGGATTTTTGGAGCAAGCTGCTTAGTTCGGCCAAGCAACTGATCAATCGCACCCCAATTGATATGCTAATGGTGCCATTGAAATAGCCGCTGACGTTGATCTTTACTTTTAAACGTCACTGAAATTCGGTAGCGATCACTCGTGCATCGCTACCGCTGCTCTTACCTGCTCATCATCACAACACTACACGTGTTGCTTGCCCTGATAATTCGCTACACTAGCGCCATATTCTCACTGCGAACTATCAATCATTATGGGATACCTCTCAGCAATCACCCTGCTATGGGCCTTTTCGTTTAGCTTAATCGGCGTTTATCTGGCGGGACAAGTTGATGCTTGGTTCTCGGTGTTAACCCGTGTCTCACTTGCTGCGCTGGTCTTTTTGCCTTTCCTGCGCAAACAACACCTGCACCTATCACTATCACTAAAATTAATGACTGTCGGTGCTTTCCAGCTCGGCATCATGTACTGCTTTTACTATCAGTCTTTCCTTCATTTAAGTGTACCGGAAGTACTGCTGTTTACCATCTTCACCCCAATCTACGTCACATTGATCTATGACTTGCTACATCGTCAGTTTTCAGCCTGGTATCTCGTCACAGCGGCCATTGCCGTATTGGGGGCTGCTGTGATCAAATTCGAAGGGATCAATGCAGACTTCATTATTGGCTTTTTAATCGTACAAGGTGCCAACCTCTCGTTTGCTATCGGCCAGGTTGGCTACAAACGAATCATGGAACAAGAGAAAGCAGATCTACCACAACATACCGTGTTTGGGCTGTTCTATTTAGGGGCGGTTTGCGTGGCCTTGCCAATGTTCCTGCTGTTTGGCAACAGCGAGCAACTACCAACGACCAGCACACAGTGGGGGATCCTCACCTACCTCGGTATTGTGGCTTCTGGGTTGGGCTATTTCATCTGGAATAAAGGTACGACCATGGTCAACGCTGGGGCATTGGCTATCATGAATAATGCCCTCGTCCCTGCCGGACTCATTGTGAACATCGTGATTTGGAATAGCGATGTCGACTACCTTCGCCTGCTGCTTGGCGGGGGGATCATCGTGCTCTCATTGTGGATAAATGAAACGTGGGTAAAACGTAAAGTTGAGCTCTCTCGTGGTAACACGTCACCATAGCGCTTTTTCACGCAGCCATGAAAAAAGGCGAGATAATTAATCTCGCCTTTTTATTGTTGGTGCTGCGATATTATCTAGTTTTAGATGAACGCAAATGCATCAGCAAACATACGCTCACGTTCTGCACCTTTCTCGGCCGAGAATTGCTCACGTGCTGCGCCTGCCATCTCAAAACGACCGCAAATATAAATATCATAAGCAGATAAGCTAACAAAATCGTCACTCACCGCTTCGAGTACATTACCCACTTTACCTTGCCAATTTTCTGGAGCCATTTCGACAACAGGTACATAGGTCAGGTTACGGTATTGCGCAGCCAGTGTTTGCAGTTCATCATTGGCATACAGCTGACATTCATCACGCCCCCCCCAATATACGAAGATAGGCTGGTTCACACCGCGGCTTAAGCAATTATCTAAAATACTGCGAACATAAGAAAAGCCTGTACCGCCAGCAATCAGCAACAAAGGCTTGTCACTGTCTTCGCGCACCCATGCGTCACCGTGCGGCGCTTCAATCTCGATAGAGTCACCAGAAGCCAGAGCAGCCTTCATTGCCTCTACCACTTCCATGGCATACGGATTATGTTCAGCCGCACCAATGTGCAGCTCCAATTCGTTATCACGGCATGGGCTACTCGCGATCGAAAACGGGCGCTTGTCTTTTTCGCCCATGACGGCCAGCAAGTATTGACCCGCTTTAAATTCAATGGCGGCTTCAGGCTGTAATAATATTTTAAATGTATTACATGCCAATGATTCGACTGACTTTACTTCACATTTGATGGACATTCTCTTCCTCTAGTCTAGCTCTAATACCAAGTCGCTTTTCACTACGGCCTGACAGGCAAAGATCCAACCTTCGGCTTGCTCGTTCTCAGTAAGCATAGGCGCTAGTTGGTAACTTATCTCGCCCGTTTTCTTTCGGCACATGCACATAGCGCAAGCACCGACCTGACAGCGGTTAGGAAAAGCGATGCCTGCGTTGAGCGCAGCCTCCAATACTGTTTGCTGCCCATTGGCAGGAAAAGTAAGGTTATGGGGCAGCAGGCGTACTTGATGCATATAATGGTTTCTCAAGCCCGATCATCTCGGGCAATTTATCGGTCTTGGTTTAATCCAAGATCCCTAATTCATTCCAGATAGCGTCAACTTTCGCGACGATTTCAGTATCTTTGGCGATAGGTATACCCCACTCGCGGTCAGTCTCTCCTGGCCACTTGTTCGTCGCATCCATCCCCATTTTAGAACTCTGGTTTATTACAGGTGCGTCCGCGGCGCCATGATTAATCAATAGCGTATCGCGACTTGGGTCCATCCGCGTGGTGATCGCCCAAATAACATCATTCCAATCACGGACATTGACATCATCGTCACAGACAATCACAAACTTGGCATCAGTAAACTGACTTAAGAACGACCAAATCCCATCCATTACTTTGCGTGCATGGCCTGCAGCATTTTTCTTGATACTCACAATCGCCATTCTATTTTCCTCCGCTTCTGGGGGTAAATAGAAATCGACAATTTCAGGGAATTGCTGAAGTAATGCTTGAGTACCCGCTTCGATATCGAAATCTGGATTAACCAATCCGCTTTCGCTAGGCGTATTAACGGTTTCAGCATCCCACTTGATGGTCGCATCTAATCCCATTTTTGAGCCCAGACCCACCACAGGAGAGGCGAAATCAAGTGAGTCGATCGGTGTATGCTCTATCAGCAAAGTATCTCGAACCGGATCCATTCGCGTGGTCATCGCCTGGATCACGCTGTTCCAGTCACGCGCATCAACATCATCGTCACACACCACCACATACTTGGTGTACATGAATTGGCGCAAGAAGGACCACACCCCCATCATCACACGCTTGGCATGACCTGGGTATTGTTTCTTCATCGTCACCACCGCCATGCGGTACGAACACCCTTCCGGCGGTAGGTAGAAATCTTCTATCTCAGGGAATTGTTTCTGCAAAATCGGCACAAACACTTCATTGAGGGCAACCCCTAACACAGCCGGCTCATCAGGTGGACGGCCAGTGTAGGTACTGTGATAAATCGGGTCTTTACGCATAGTGACATGGGTTATGGTAAAGACATGGTGACGCTCGACCTCATTGTAATAACCGGTGTGATCACCGTATGGGCCTTCATCGGCAAACTCGTTGGGATCGATGTACCCTTCCATCACAATTTCTGCGCTGGCAGGGACTTCCAGCTCATTGCTGATACTTTTGACAACTTCGGTTTTACTGCCCCGCAGTAGCCCTGCAAACGCATATTCAGACAACGTATCGGGAACAGGGGTAACGGCACCAAGGATAGTGGCAGGATCCGCACCAAATGCGACAGTGACAGGAAAACGTTCACCGGGGTGGGTTTCCATCCAGTCACGTAAGTCTAACGCCCCACCACGGTGAGCCAACCAACGCATGATGATCTTGTTTTTACCAATTTTTTGCTGGCGGTAAATACCCAAGTTCTGGCGTTTTTTCTTTGGCCCCTTGGTGATCGTGAGCCCCCAAGTCAACAATGGTGCGACATCACCCGGCCAGCAGCTCATCACTGGGATTTTATCGAGATCAACCTCGTCGCCTTCCCACACCACTTGTTGGCAAGGTGCGTTACGCAGACGCTTCACTGGCATATTCAGCACTTGCTTGAAAACGGGCAGCTTATCGATAGCATCACGAAAGCCGCGTGGTGGCTCAGGCTCCTTAAGGTAGGCCAACAGCTTGCCAACTTCACGCAGCTCTTTGACATTCTGACGCCCCATGCCCATCGCAACACGCCCAGGCGTACCGTACAAGTTAGCCAGAACTGGCATATCATAGCCAACCGGATTCTCGAACAACAAGGCAGGGCCTCCCGCACGCAATGTACGGTCGCAAATTTCAGTAATTTCCTGATCGGGGTCGATCGGTTGCTTAATTCGTTTTAGCTGACCTTCCTGCTCGAGGTAGTCAATAAATTCACGCAAATCCTTGAACTTCATTGCTTCGCAGTTATCCATATTTAAATACACCAGCACCGGCGCGGCGACCGATTACTGCAAATAATTATCATGCCATTATAACGAGTTGTTAACGTCAAAACAGCTGAAAATACCGCAATGAATCCGCTTAAGGCAGCTTAGTTACCGCAGCTTCAAAATTTCGTTGAAATACCTTGTTGCTACTGACCAAGGCTAACTGCTCCAGCCAATCCAGATAGCCATGATTGGCCAATTCAAACGCCACCAGCTGACCATCGTCCACTTCATCGAGCTTACCTCTGAGAAACTCACGAGTCGCGGCAGGCAAAGGGTTCAATGTCACCAGTGAACGATAAGCTTGTTGTTTTAGCGATGGGTTGATTGTCGCCGCCATCAACTGTTCGATCGCTTCAGATTGCGGGGCTAACTGGGCTAACCGCTGAACTTCAGCAACACTGTAGTGATCACTGCGCCGGCGCCATAGCAAGTGGTACACCGCTGGCTCATCGGATGCTGCAGCCAATGCCGCTATAATCGCGTTATCAGGCAACCAAACCAATTTACTGTCAGTAGAAAACTGCGCCGCCAATTGCGTTACGGCTTGAGCTGATAAGGAGGGGAGCTGGGCCAAAAAGATATCTCGGCGTACAGTTTGGGTAGGTAGATCACCGCGGAGCCACTCTGACAGCACTAACTCTCCAGCCTCTGCTTGTACCACCATAGCCTGAGCCAAGAGGGTTTGCTGCCATCTTAAAACCAGCCCGCGCGCCTGTGCACCATAATGAAAAGCACTTTGCGTGACTAGATAGCCATCACCCTGCTCAACAACATTGAACATGAGTTTGCGTTCGGCCTGCGCCTGTAGCCAATCGGCTTTGGCTTGGTCAAGGGTGCCGAAATCCACCGCATGTGAGACTAACTGGCTACGAACAGCTTCTTGCTGGAAGTCAGATAATTGCGATAATTTAAATTCTAGCGCGCGAAAGTCACCGTGATCATAGAGCGTTGTCAGCGCCGCTACCCGATCCTGAACGATAGGAGAAGTTAGAACTTGGCTCACTTCCAGCTCTGACACCTCAGTGCCATTTGCCGTTGCCATACTCCCGACTAAAAGCCCTATCAGCATGCACCGTCCTAGTCGCATGTCACCTCCCTGGTGAAATGATGAGGAGAAAAAAGAAACTACCAAAGCCACCCTGCTTAAAGGCAATAACTCCAAATATGTGGGTACTCAAGATCAATTTCCGTCGTCTGAGTTACAAACACAGCGTGATAATTGCACACCGCTCAATAATACCCAAACTGCAAGTAATAAAAAACGCCACACAAGGTGGCGTTTCAATAAACTGTGAGTCAAACGACTAAATTATGACTTTTGACGACGCATGGCATCGAAGAACTCATCGTTCGTTTTCGTCATTGATAGCTTGTCGATCAAAAACTCCATGCTATCGGTTTCACCCATCGGGTGAACAATCTTACGCAGGATCCACATTTTCTGTAGTTCATCTGCTTTCGCCAATAGCTCTTCACGACGCGTACCTGAACGGTTAAAGTCAATCGCAGGGAAAACACGCTTCTCAGCAATTTTACGAGATAGGTGCAGTTCCATGTTACCTGTACCTTTAAATTCTTCGTAGATCACTTCATCCATCTTCGAACCAGTATCAACCAATGCCGTTGCAATGATTGTCAGGCTACCACCCTCTTCAACGTTACGTGCCGCACCGAAGAAACGCTTAGGACGGTGAAGTGCGTTAGCATCAACACCACCAGTCAATACTTTACCAGATGACGGGATCACGGTGTTGTATGCACGGGCTAGACGAGTAATAGAATCGAGTAAGATAACAACGTCTTTTTTGTGCTCAACAAGGCGCTTGGCTTTTTCAATTACCATTTCAGCAACTTGTACGTGACGTGATGCAGGTTCATCAAACGTAGAGGCAATAACCTCACCTTTAACCAAGCGCTGCATTTCTGTTACTTCTTCCGGGCGCTCATCAATCAGCAATACCATCAATTCACATTCTGGGTGATTGTGGGCAATACTTTGGGCGATGTTCTGTAGCAACATGGTCTTACCCGCTTTTGGCGGAGCAACAATCAGACCACGCTGACCTTTACCAATTGGTGAAGCCAAATCGAGTACACGCGCAGTGATATCTTCACGCGAACCGTTACCACGCTCCATACGCATACGATCATTTGCATGCAATGGCGTTAAGTTTTCAAATAAAATCTTATTACGCGCGTTATCTGGCTTATCGTGGTTAACTTCATTGACTTTCAATAGCGCAAAATAACGCTCACCATCTTTTGGCGGTCGGATCTTCCCGGCAATGGTATCACCAGTGCGGAGATTGAAACGACGAATTTGGCTCGGCGAAACATAGATGTCATCAGGGCCGGCCAAGTAAGAGCTGTCTGAAGAGCGAAGGAAGCCAAAGCCATCTTGAAGAATTTCTAGAACACCATCTCCAAAAATGTCCTCACCACCTTTAGCATGCTGCTTGAGAATGGAGAAGATAATATCTTGCTTTCTCAAGCGTGCCAGGTTTTCTAATCCTAAGCTTTCGCCAAGCGCAACCAACTTGGAAATAGGTTGGTTCTTTAATTCGGTCAGATTCATAGTGGTGGGTTTCTTGTCAGTCAAAATAGGGGTTCTATGTTTAATTGAGATAGGGTCGACCAATGTGGGCTGGTCAAGGAATGAACAAAAATATGTTTTATGTGCGTTAAGTTAGCACTAAAGATCTCATCCGTCTAGCATAGACGTAAGTCAAACCGTGCACAACTGAGAAATTGCGCACAGTTCGAAGCAGAGTTACTTATAAATTCGCGTCTAAGAACTCTTTCAGTTGACTCTTTGATAGCGCGCCAACTTTTGTCGCGGCTACACCACCGTCTTTAAACAGCAGTAATGTTGGAATACCACGGATACCAAATTTTGGCGGCGTTGCGGCATTCTGATCGATATTTAATTTACCAATCGTTAGCTTGCCTTCGTACTCGTCCGCGATCTCGTCAAGAATTGGGGCAATCATTTTACATGGACCACACCATTCAGCCCAAAAATCGACTAGTACCGGGCCTGCAGCATTAATCACATCGCTATCAAAACTTGCGTCTGTTAGCTGCACAATCTTGTCGCTCATCTTCCACTCCAATGGTTGATTTTCTTAGCTGATTTGATTTTAACCAGCAAATCGTTGCCCTATTTGAATGGAATCCGTTTCGTATTGCAACCCTAAGCTGATATTCTATACGAATGAAGACGACTCACATCACAGAGCAAAAATTTGCCGACCTAGGTTTAGAACCTACGGTTTTACAAGGATTGGAAGCAAAAAACTTCCATAATTGTACGCCTATTCAGGCGCTGGCATTGCCGGTAGTGCTCTCCGGCCGTGATATTGCAGGTCAGGCTCAAACAGGTACAGGTAAAACCCTGGCCTTCCTGACAGCGACTTTTAACCACTTACTGCTAACACCAGCTGCAGAGGATCGTAAAACCAACCATCCTCGTGCCATTATTATGGCACCAACCCGTGAACTGGCTATCCAGATTTACAACGATGCTGCACCGTTACTTGAAAGCACAGGCCTAAAAGCAGGCTTAGCTTACGGTGGTGAAGCATATGAAAAGCAACAAAAAACGTTAGAAGCTGGCGTTGATATCCTGATCGGTACTTGTGGCCGTATCATTGATTTCTACAAACAGCGCGTGATTGATCTACGTTCGATTCAAGTTGTAGTACTTGATGAAGCCGATCGCATGTTCGATCTTGGTTTTATTAAAGATATCCGCTTCTTGTTCCGTCGTATGCCAGCACCTCAAGCTCGCTTGAACATGCTGTTCTCTGCCACACTGTCATACCGTGTGAAAGAGCTTGCATTCGAACATATGAATACACCTGAAAGCGTGGTTGTTGAACCAGACCAAAAAACCGGTCACCGTATTCAGGAAGAATTATTCTACCCTTCAAATCAAGACAAAATGCGCTTACTGCAAACCTTGATTGAAGAAGAATGGCCAGATCGCGCAATTATTTTTGCTAATACGAAATATCGTTGTGACGATGTTTGGGCCCACCTAGCAGCAGATAAGCACCGTGTTGGTTTGCTAACAGGCGATGTACCACAGAAGAAACGCGTTCGCATTCTTGAGCAATTTACTCAAGGCGAAATCGACATTCTGGTTGCTACTGATGTCGCAGCACGTGGCTTGCACATTCCTCAGGTAACGCACGTATTTAACTACGACCTACCTGACGATGCCGAAGACTATGTACACCGTATTGGCCGTACAGGTCGTGCAGGTGAAAGCGGCCACTCAATCAGCTTTGCCTGTGAAGAGTACGCAATTAACCTGACAGCAATCGAAACGTATATCGAACATGCGATCCCACTGTCAAAGTACAATGTTGACGCATTATTAGACGATCTACCTGCACCGGTTAGCATTCCTCGCGCACCGCGCCAAGGTGGTAATCGCCGTAACAGTGGCTCACAGCGTCAAGGTCAAGGTCAATCGCGTCAGCGAAATAACCGCCGCCGTCCGCCGCAAAACAAATCACAGTAATACGAAAATATGCCTATGGAAAGAACAGTATCCCCTTTGTACGCCGCGATTGATCTTGGCTCAAACAGCTTTCATATGTGGATTGTCAAAGAAGTAGCTGGCAGTGTACAAACGCTGGCTAAAATCAAGCGCAAGGTTCGCCTTGCCGCCGGCCTGAATAGCGAAAGCATGCTGAGTGAAGAAGCCATGCAACGAGGCTGGGACTGCCTGAGCCTGTTTGCCGAACGACTTCAAGATATCCCTGAAGCCAACATTCGCATTGTGGGCACAGCTGCACTGCGTACAGCGGTAAATGCCGATACTTTTCTTTCCAAAGCGAAGACGATTCTTGGCTATCCTGTCGACATTATTCCCGGCAAGGAAGAAGCTCGAATTATCTATCAAGGCGTTGCCCATACCTCTGGTGGCAGTGGTAAGCGCCTCGTGGTCGATATTGGCGGCGCCAGTACCGAAGTGATCATTGGTGAAGGTTTTGATGCCAGCGCCCTTACCAGCCTGAAAATAGGCTGTGTTACGTGGTTGGAGCGCTACTTCAAAGACCGTAGCTTAACAGCAGAAAACTTCAACGCCGCCATTTCAGCCGCAAAGTCGGCCATAGAACCCATTGTCGAATCTTATAAAGAACTCGGCTGGGATACATGCGTCGGTGCCAGTGGCACCGTTCAGGCGCTACAAGAAATTATGCTCGCTCAAGGGATGGATGAAGTGATCACCCTGCAGAAGCTTAAGCGCATGCAGCGCCAAGCAATGCAGTATGAGCGACTCGAAGATCTGGATATCGAAGGGCTTACGCTTGAAAGAGCCTTGGTTTTCCCGAGCGGCTTATCCATCCTCATTGCGATTTTTGAATCGCTGAGCATTGAATCAATGACACTCGCTGGTGGTGCACTCCGTGAAGGCATGGTGTACGAAATGATGAGCCAAATGCGCCACAATGATGTTCGTGAGCGCACACTAATGAGCTTACAATCGCGTTTCCAGCTCGATACACCGCACGCCAACACTGTTGCCAACACCGCACTGTCATTACTCAAAGGCTGTAGCCCAGAATGGCACATGGAGCCACAAGCGAAGTACCTCCTTCATGCCAGTGCCGTACTGCATGAAATTGGTACAACAATTGAGTTCAAGAAAAGTGGCGAGCATTCTGCGTATTTGATCAGCAATAGCGATCTTCCGGGTTTTACCCGCGCGCAGAAATACTTGATCGCAGAGCTATTACGTCGCTTCCGCGAACAGCTCATGAGCATGCCTGAACAACACGCACTATCAGCCCAAAGCGCAACCCGTATTTTGCGCCTGCTTCGCCTCGCCGTGATCTTATGTCACCGTCGTGATCACCAGCAACAGCCGCCGTTTAGCTTATGTGCCAGCGACAGTAAATTAACCCTGACGCTGCCAGCTAGCTGGCTTGAAGCCAACCCATTAACCGACGCTGAACTTCAACAAGAAGCAACACGTCAGACTGACATGGGCTGGCCGCTGGTGCTGACCAAAACTGCATAGCCACCTGTACAACGTTCCAACAAAAAAAGACGCCTTATGGCGTCTTTTTTTATGTCTTATCGAGAATAACTGCTCTTAGCCTGTGATACCCGAATGACGCAATAATGCATCGATTTGAGGTTCACGGCCACGGAAACGCTTAAACAAGTCCATCGGCTCCTCACTGCCACCACGCTCTAGAATGCAATCAAGGAAATCAGCCCCAGTCTGGGTATTAAAAATCCCTTCATCTTCGAAACGCGAGAACGCATCTGACGATAACACTTCTGCCCATAGGTAACTGTAGTAACCCGCGCTATAACCACCAGCGAAGATATGGCCAAAGCTGTGCGGGAAGCGTCCCCATTCAGGACTCGGTACCACTGAAACACGTGATTTAATGTCAAACAGTGTATCAAGTACCTTAGCGCCGATTTCTGGGTCATATTCGGTGTACAGGGTGAAGTCGAACAAACCAAACTCAAGCTGACGCAGAATACCCATTGCTGACTGGAAGTTTTTCGCCGCCAGCATTTTATCCAACATCTCTTTCGGTAACGGCTCACCGGTTTCATAGTGACCAGAAATAAAGGCCAGTGCCTCCTCTTCCCAGCACCAATTCTCTAAAAACTGGCTTGGCAATTCGACTGCATCCCACGGCACACCATTAATACCCGATACGGCAGGCACTTCCACTTGAGTTAACATGTGGTGGATACCATGACCAGTTTCGTGGAACAAGGTGACAACTTCATCATGAGTAAACAACGCTGGTTTGTCGCCTATCGGCTTATTGAAGTTACACGTGAGATACGCAACGGGCGCTTGTAGGCTGCCGTCATCACGCGTACGTCGAACAACGCACTCATCCATCCATGCCCCACCACGTTTGTGCTCACGGGCATATAGGTCAAGATAGAAGCTACCACGCAATGTTCCCGTAGCATCAACGATATCGTAAAACTTCACGGAGTCGTGCCATGTATCAACGCCATCACGTTCGGTCACGACCATGCCAAAGACACGCTTGAGCACTTCAAAGAGACCTGCGACCACTTTTTGCTCTGGGAAATAAGGACGTAGTTGCTCATCAGAAATGCTATAACGATGCTGCTTAAGCTTTTCGGCATAGAAGCCAAAATCCCAAGGTTCTAGGGATTCAGCACCAAATTCAGCTTGTGCGTAATCACGTAACTCTTGTACTTCTCGCTCACCTTGTGGCTTCGCTCGGGTTGCAAGATCATTTAAGAAACCAAGCACTTGCTCTGACGATTCCGCCATTTTTGTTGCTAATGATTTCTCGCTGTAAGTAGAGAAACCCAACAAGCGGGCAATTTCATGGCTTAATTTAAGCTTCTCGGCAATGATATCGGTATTGTCCCACTGGCCAGCATTGGGCCCGCGATCAGACGCTCTGGTTACAAAGGCTTCATACATTTCCTGGCGCAAAGCGGCATTTTCACAATACGTCATAACAGGTAGGTACGACGGAATATCTAACGTAAATAGGTACCCTTCCTGCTCTTTTGCTTCAGCTGCTGCTTGCGCCGCCTGTAGTGCTGATTCCGGCAAGCCGGCTAAATCAGCAACGTCTGTTACCAACTTACTCCAACCCATCGTGGCATCCAGTACATTGTTGCTGAAGGTTGAAGCCAGCTCAGATAAGCGCTTGCTGATCTCACCGTATCGGTGCTGCTCTGTTGCTGGTAGGCCAATGCCTGATAGCTCAAACTCTTTCAATGCATCGGTGATCGATTTCTGTTGCGCTTGATTTAAAGCCGTAAAACTTTCGTCCGACTTCATCGCTTTAAAAGCGTCATATAAGCCTTTGTGTTGACCAACCCAAGTACCGTAATCAGATAACAGTGGCAGGCAACTTTCATACGCTTCGCGCAACTCACTGCTATTTTTCACCGCATTTAAATGGCCAACAGGCGACCAAATACGGCTAAGACGATCATCTGTTTCCGCTAATGGCACACAAATGGATGCCCAGCTTGGTGGTACATCGCTCGCCAATACCGTCTCAACGGCAGCACGACAATCGGTAATTGCCTGCTCTACCGCAGGTTTAATGTGCTCTGGCTGAATTTGAGAAAACGGAGGCAGATCCGTCATAGTGAGTAATGGGTTAGACATGCGCGATTCCTTAATTCTGTATTCCTTTATTAAATGCGTCTTCTCGTAAGCAAATTCAATCCCTTAATGACGCTATTTCCTGCTTAACTCTTTTTATTTTAACCTAGAATTAACAACTGGATTAATGAAAGTCATCACTGCTTTGTGGATCTTCGTCGACAATTCGCCATAATACAGGCCTTACTCATAACTTATTACTGTCGAGACTCCAGCCATGCTGAGCTACCGCCACAGTTTCCATGCCGGTAACCATGCCGATGTGGTCAAACACATTGTACAAAGCCTGATCCTTGATGCCCTAAAGCAAAAGGAAAAGCCATTTGTTTATCATGACACCCATTCCGGTGTCGGCCGCTACGATTTACAAGATGAGCGCAGCGAAAAAACCGGCGAGTTCAAGCAAGGCATTGCACGGCTCTGGGCACGTGATGATATCCCAACAGACATCGCCACTTACCTTGAGGCAATTAAGGCCCTTAATGACAGTGATGAACTGCGTTACTACCCAGGCTCACCCCGTGTAGCTCGTGCACAGCTTCGTGAACAAGATCGCATGGTGCTTACAGAATTGCACCCAAGTGACTTCCCTCTGCTATTGCAAGAATTTCGCAGTGATCGCCAAGTCAAAATATACAAAGAAGATGGCTTTGCGCGCTTAAAAGGCAGCCTTCCCCCGAAAGAGCGTCGTGGTGTGGTACTCATCGACCCACCTTACGAACTCAAGCATGAGTATATGGACGTGGTGAATGCGATCATCGATAGCCATAAACGCTGGGCAACAGGCACCTATGCGATTTGGTATCCCGTGGTATATCGCGAGAACATTGACAAGATGCTACGTGGATTGGAAAAAGGCGGGATCCGCAAAGTACTGCAGATTGAGCTAGGCGTTGAACCTGATACCACTGAACGTGGTATGACCGCTTCAGGCATGATAGTAATTAACCCACCGTGGAAGCTAGAAAGCCAAATGAAAACAATTCTACCGTGGTTACAACAAGCCATTGCCCCAAGCCATGGCCACCATAAAGTCGAGTGGATCGTGCCGGAATAAGCCCAGTTTGGTATACAAAATCATCTAAGGCGGGGGTTTCCCGCCTTATTTATGCCTGTTATTTTAAGTTCTGACTTTCTCGATCATCCCCTCTCGTAACTCATCTCATTCTTGATTACACTAGAGCAAGCACAGCAGGAGCTGTAAGCAAATCAATAAAATCATTGGAGTAAAGTCATGGCAAAGCATTTTGATTACATTTGTATCGGTGGTGGCAGCGGCGGTATTGCATCAGCAAACCGTGCCGCAATGCATGGCGCAAAAGTAGCATTAGTTGAAGCCAAAGCCCTCGGCGGTACCTGTGTAAACGTTGGTTGTGTACCTAAAAAAGTCATGTGGCACGGCGCGCAAATTGCTGAAGCAATGCACTTATACGCCAAAGATTATGGCTTTGATGTCGATGTGAAAGGCTTTAACTGGAGCAAACTGGTTGAAAGCCGCGAAGCATACATCAGCCGTATTCACACCGCATACGACAACGTACTGGGTAAAAATAACATTGAAGTGATCAACGGTTTTGCTCGGTTTGTTGATGCAAAGACAGTTGAAGTTAACGGTGAGCACTACACTGCGGACCACATCCTGATTGCTGTAGGCGGCGAGCCAACCATTCCGAATGTACCTGGTGCCGAGCACGGTATCGATTCGAACGGCTTCTTCGAGCTAACCGAGCAACCAAAGCGTACCGCCGTTATTGGTGCTGGCTACATTGCGGTTGAAATCGCAGGCGTATTAAGCTCGCTAGGTACAGACACCCATCTGTTCGTGCGTAAAGAGTCGCCACTGCGCAGCTTTGACCCAATGATCATCGACACGTTAGTCGAAGTAATGGATGCAGAAGGTCCAACACTGCACACCCATTCAGTGCCAAAAGAAGTCGTGAAAGAAGCTGATGGGTCGACAACCCTGCACTTCGAAAACGGTGAATCACACAATACTGACCTATTAATTTGGGCGATCGGCCGTAACCCAACCACCGACAAAATCAACCTTGCAGCTACAGGCGTTGAAACCAATAGCCGTGGCTACATCAAAGTTGATGAGTACCAGCAGACCAATGTTGCTGGCATTTACTGTGTTGGCGATATCATGGAAGGTGGTATCGAGCTAACTCCTGTAGCCGTAAAAGCGGGTCGTCAGCTATCAGAGCGCCTATTTAACGGTAAGACTGATGCGAAGATGGACTACAAACTAGTCCCAACCGTGGTATTCAGCCATCCACCTATCGGCACTATTGGCCAGACCGAAGCAGAAGCAATTGCTGAGTTTGGCGAAGATAACGTAAAAGTATACCAGTCAGGGTTTACGGCGATGTATACCGCTGTGACTGCCCACCGCCAGCCTTGTAAGATGAAGCTGGTTTGTGCAGGCCCTGACGAGAAAGTCGTTGGTCTACACGGTATTGGTTATACCGTCGATGAAATGATCCAAGGCTTCGGTGTTGCGATGAAGATGGGCGCAACCAAAGCTGACTTCGATAGCGTTGTCGCTATCCACCCAACCGGCTCTGAAGAGTTTGTTACCATGCGTTAAGCCTTAACTGGCAAACCAACCACAAAAGGGGCGATGATGCCCCTTTTTTACATTCAAAATATAAGCTGGTTACAACACTAACTTGAAGCCATATTTCAACGCGAGCTTATCGAACAGCTTATCTTAGTCGCCAATATCACATCATTAAGTATCATTATCAGGCACACCCTATCAGCTTATTTTGGGTTAAGTATAAAAAAGCATGCATAAGTTCCTTCACCATCGTCAATTAGATGAATACCCAGTCATAGTGGCAACACACAGCATAATACTGAATAACTAGCCAGTTTTAACCAAATACTATTCCAATTTATATCGAAAAACTGTAATCTCTCACCACCTGATTATGGACAATCAGTGAATATTTATTCCAAACGGAATAGCGGTTATTTACTCCCAATCAAAACAATTAATTAAGGTCTGGCATGCAAGATCAGGTTATTGCTAAATCAAAACAGAAAGCCAATTGGCTGATGTTTATTTTACCGTCACTGCTCGGTGTATTCCTTTTCATGGCACCGATTGAATACCAAGGTACGATCACGATCCCAATCGCGGTATTGGCAAAATCGGTTCAAGCCTTATTCGACGGTATGCTGCCGGCTATCGTAACGTTCGTAATTTCCCTAACTGCCGCAGCTTCTCTTTTTACTAAAGCAGTAAAACCGAAAGCAATAACTGAAAATCGCTTTTTAAACGGCCTGTTCAACCCAACTCTGCCATGGCTCGTAGTACAGCAGATGGGGGCAATTTTCGCGATCATGTCATTCTTCGCCATCGGCCCAGAAATGATCCACCACGGTGATACGGGTGGCATGGTATTAAACGATCTTCTACCAGTTCTGTTTTCTGTCTTCCTTTTTGCCGGTTTATTACTCCCTCTGCTGCTTAACTTTGGCCTGCTAGAGTTTGTTGGTGCAATGTTCACTCGCATCATGCGTCCGCTATTCAATCTACCTGGCCGCTCTGCTGTTAACTGTATTGCCTCTTGGCTTGGTGACGGCAGTGTTGGCGTATTAATGACGAGTAAGCAATACGAAAGTAAGATTTACACCGAGCGTGAAGCGGCGGTCATTGGTACAACCTTTACCGCAGTCTCTATTACTTTTAGCTTGGTTGTTATTGCACAAGTAAACCTTGAGCATATGTTTGCCCCGTTCTACCTCACAGTGTGTCTGGCTGGATTAGCAGCCGCGGTGATTGTGCCACGCTTACCACCACTGTCTTGGAAGAAAGACCATTATGTTGATGGCGCGACATCAAGCACTGCAAACATTGAAGCCGTGCCTGAAGGTAAAACTGTGTTTAGCTTCGGCCTTGAGCAAGCACTGAATAAAGCTGCTGAAGTAAAAAGCCTACGTAAGGTAGTTATTGAAGGTATTGAAAATGCTGTTGATATGATTTTCGGGGTGCTACCTGTTGTCATGGCCATTGGTACCGCAGCGCTGGTTATTGCTGAAAATACGCCAGTATTTAGCATACTAGGTCAGCCCTTTATTCCATTCCTTGAGCTGCTACGTATTCCAGAAGCGGCAGCGGCATCAGAAACTATCGTGGTCGGCTTTGCTGATATGTTCTTACCATCTATTTTGGCATCAAGCATTGAAAGTGATTTGACCCGCTTTGTCATTGCAGCAATGTCAGTCACGCAGCTAATTTACATGTCTGAAATCGGTGCACTACTAATTGGCAGTAAAATTCCAGTGAAGCCTTGGGAACTGTTCATGATTTTCATCCTGCGTACCTTGGTCACCCTGCCAGTAATTGCAGTGATGGGACATATCTTCTTCTAAAAAGAGAGTCCAACCTCCCGCTTCAAAAAAGCCAGCTCATCGAGCTGGCTTTTTAGTATAGGTAGCATACTGCTATGCTTACCCTTAAGTTGCCCACTATGTTTGATACTGCAATACATCAACTCAACACCCTTTCTATCGCCAAAACACAGTCATAGTGCAACATAATCACATTATACGAGCCCAACCGATTCTTATGACCCTCTTGAACTAACGAAAAACAAGCATAAAAAAACCGGCCAAGGCCGGTTTTTTATCATTCAAAAGCGGTGATTACTGCTCGTCTTCCGCAATATCATCTTCCTCTCGCCCTTCACGAACATAAAACTTCGCGAAGAACAGTCCAACTTCAAACAGCAGGCACATAGGGATCGCTAACAATGTTTGCGAGATGATATCTGGCGGTGTCAACATCATACCCACTACAAACGCTCCTACGACAATATAAGGTCGCTTGGTACGCAATGTTTGTGGATCTGTCGCCCCCGTCCAACATAGCAAGATAATGGCCACCGGGATTTCAAATGCAATACCGAAAGCCATAAACAATGCGAGCACGAAATCAAGGTAGCTGGCAATATCAGTCGCGACCTGCACACCCTCTGGTGCAATGCTGGTAAAGAAACCAAACACCAAGGGGAATACAACGAAATAAGCGAACGAAACACCCGCATAGAACAATAGCGAACTGGAAAACAGCAGCGGCATGATCAGCTTGCGCTCGTGTTTGTATAGGCCTGGTGCGATAAAGCCCCATACCTGATACAAAATCATTGGTACCGCAACAAAAACCGAAGTCACCAAAGTCAGCTTAATTGGTGTAAAGAATGGTGAAGCGACATCTGTCGCGATCATGGTCGCCCCTTCTGGTAAACGTTCTACCAAAGGCGCAGACATGAAGGCATAGATGTCGTTAGCAAACCAAACCAGACCAAGAAAAACCACAATGACGCTCAGGATAGAACGCAGCAGACGGTTACGCAGCTCAACAAGGTGGCTGAATAGCGGTTGCGTGTCTTCAACTGTAGACATAGTGAGTTACTTTAATCCTGCTTTTGAGAGGTCGTCGCCGAGGGCTGCTCGTCTTTTTTATCGGCATAAGGGCGTTGGACTTCTGCAGCAGCTTTTTTAAGCTCCTCAACAGAATCTCGCAGTTCAGGTGCGAGATCTTCCATTCCCATTTTCTCAGCTTTTTTAAGATTTTCCTGCAACTCTTGGATTTTAAGCTCCTGAGACAGTTCATCTTTCACCGAGTTTGCCATATTACGAGCAGCACCAACCCAACGCGATACAGAACGGATCGCGACGGGAAGGCGTTCCGGCCCCAGTACAACTAATCCCACAACGGAGATCAGTATTAGCTCCCAGAACCCGATATCAAACACGCGTTAAACCTGCTCTTTATCTTTTTGGCTCTTTTGAGCTTGTGGATCTTGCTGCTCTTCAGCAAGCTTCTTCTGATCGAAATCCGCATCCGCTTCTTTCTTTTCAGTTGGCTCATCGTCACCGATCGCTTTTTTGAAACCTTTCACAGCCGAACCTAGGTCACCGCCTAACGAACGTAGTTTCTTTGTTCCGAATAAAAGCACAATGATCAGTGCAATGATAAGCAGTTGCCAGATACTAATACCACCCATGCTTGTTTTACCTCAGCTTATTGTGGTTGATAAGAAAACGTTTTGTTTGTTGGTCGCTTACTCTACCGTCTATTTTCGGCAAGCGCGCCAACCAAGTAACCAAAACGTGATACCCATTACAGCCGTAATGACTGGATAGGTTTCAACATGATTACTAAAAAGTATGGCAGAACATACAACCAGAGTTGCACCAATGCCAAAATGGAACCTAGCCTGGCCCTGATAACGCCGACTCTCCATAAAACTATCATAGAGTGTATCGATGCGTTGGTTCAGTGCATTGCCCTGACGCAAACTATCGTATAGTAATTCCGGTAATTCCGGTAACTTTTCCGCCCAGAATGGTGCACGGCTTTTGACGCCTTCAATCACGGCTTGTGGGCCGACTTGACGCGACATCCAATCTTCAAGAAACGGCTTGGCGGTATCCCACAAATCAAGCTGCGGGTATAACTGACGGCCAAGCCCTTCTACATATAACAGCGTTTTCTGCAGTAACACTAACTGTGGCTGCACTTCCATATTGAAGCGGCGCGCAGTATTAAACAGATTTAACAACACATGACCAAACGAAATCTCGGCCAAGGGTTTTTCAAAAATCGGCTCGCACACGGTACGGATAGCAAATTCAAACTCATCGACATTGGTGTCTGGTGGCACCCAGCCAGAATCAACATGCAGCTCGGCGACCTTACGGTAGTCACGATGGAAAAATGCCAGCAAGTTTTCCGCCAGATAGCGCTTATCTTCGCGATTTAAAGTACCGACGATACCGCAATCTAAGGCTATCCATTGTGGTGTTTCAGGATTTTCCCGCGCCACAAAGATATTCCCTGGGTGCATGTCAGCATGGAAAAAACTATCACGGAACACTTGAGTAAAGAAGATGGTCACGGCATTTTCCGATAGCAACTTCAGATCGGTGCCGTTAGCCACCAGCGCATCCACATCGGATACCTGGATACCGTATATACGTTCCATCACCAGTAAACGCTCACTGCTGAGATCGGTATACACCTCAGGTACATACAACATGTCACTGTCTTCGAAATTACGTCGCAGCTGGATACCATTTGCGGCTTCACGCATTAGGTTTAGCTCGTCTAGCAACGTTTTCTCATATTCGCGTACCACTTCGATTGGTCGTAAACGTCGCGCTTCTGGCAGCATACGTGACAGAATTTTCGCCATGCGATACATCAGTTTAATATCAGCCCGGATCACCGGTAAGATATCTGGGCGGATCACCTTGAGAACAATCTCAGCCCCTGTCTCTTTCAGCGTCGCGGTATGCACTTGCGCAATCGAGGCTGACGCTAAGGGTGTTTCATCAAAGTTATCAAACCATGTTTCCAACGGCCCACCCAATGATGCTTCCATGTGTTGCTTTGCCAATTTGCCATCAAACGGGGCAACCTGATCTTGCAGCATGGCAAGTTGATCGGCAATGTGGGGTGGAAATAAGTCTCGACGCGTTGACATCATTTGCCCGAACTTAATCCAGACTGGCCCGAGCTCTTGCAGCGCCAAACGTAGGCGCTCGCCCAGCGGTTTATCTGGGTGCTCGTTTTTCATCCACACTAATGATTTTCGTGCCGCTTTCGGTAACTTTAACCGCGGATCATCAGGTAATAATTCATCAAGGCCATAACGCAGCTGAACTGCGGTGATCTGATAAAGGCGTTTAAATTCAGACAGTGCCATCATGAAGAATAACGCTCCATTATTACATTCATACGAGCTTCACACCTTGCGACATCTGATTTCAAATCATCAACCTGATCGGCGAAATGAGCAATTTCTAACGCTTGTGGTGCAAGCTTCCACTCTTCCGTGATCACTTCAGCCAAGTATTGCTGACGGCGTTCGATACCATGACGCACCACGCTAGCACCGCTCTTCAGTCCGCCCACTAACGTATGTGCCACTATATCACCGGTATATTGCGAAATTTTTTCTTCAACATCAGGTTTCAAGCCATTTAACAGCGCTGAGAATTGCTGGGCAAGCTGAATATCCCCTTCAAGAGATAATTTGTCCGCCTTGATCAGCTGAGTCAAATTAGCCTGTTGGCGCAATTCAGGCAGTACAGACAGATTCAAGGCAAGCTGGCAATCAACCTCACCTTCATACGCACCCAATACATCGATCTGCTGACTAAAAACAAAGTACAGTTGCTTACCAAACTCATTGATGGTGACACCAATAATTTTCCCGCGTAAACGGGCCAGTCGACGCTGGCTGTCTTCATCTTCTTTTAGCAGGGTATTTAGCGATGTTTCTATCGCCCCAGTGACTAATACATCAACAGGCATAACATCCTCAGAACTTAAAGCCACGGTGCAACGCAACGATACCACCGGTTAGGTTGTAGTATTGGGTCTGTTCAAACCCAGCATCCTGCATCATACCTTCTAAGGTATTTTGATCAGGGTGCATACGAATAGATTCTGCTAAATAACGGTAGCTCTCCGCATCATTAGCAATTATTTCACCCATTTTCGGCAATAGATGAAAAGAGTATGCGTCATAGACTTTTGAAAGTGGTTCAAGAATTGGTTTCGAGAACTCAAGCACTAATAAACGCCCACCTGGTTTTAGCACGCGGTACATAGAACGCAGCGCTTTCTCTTTATCGGTGACATTACGCAGGCAGAAGCTGATGGTAATACAATCGAAGAAGTCATCAGGAAATGGGAGTTCTTCGGCATTCGCCTGCACATACCCGACATTACCGACAACACCCATATCACGTAACTTACTGCGGCCAACATTCAGCATCGAGTTATTGATATCAGCGAGGATCACCTGACCATCATCACCCACAATTCGTGAGAATTTTGCGGTTAGATCGCCAGTACCGCCCCCTAAATCCAACACTTTATGGCCGCGGCGAACACCACTGCAATCAATGGTGAAGCGTTTCCAAACGCGATGAACGCCCATCGACATCAGATCATTCATAATGTCGTATTTCGCGGCTACAGAGTGAAATACTTCTGCAACCATCTCTGCCTTCTCTTCCTTGGCTACGGTGCGGTAACCAAAGTGTGTGGTATCTAGTGAGGTGTCCGTCATGCTACATCCGTCATGGTTATCAAACTGTCATAAACTGGTCTAGTGTACTTGATGGTTGAGCTTTGCTCAAAGCACTACGACAAATCATTTTCTTCACTAGCCTGTAACGAAAGTCGGCGACTTATCGCCGGCGAGGATTCAGGCGTATCGTCATCAGCGGCGCCAAGTAATGCTCTCTCCGCAAGTAATGGATTTATATCGCGTTTAACCTCAACCCCCAGCTGCTTAAAACCTTCTGCTTGGCGGATCACATTGCCTCTACCTGTAAGCAACTTATTCATAGCGCCTTGATAGCTTTGATTCGCCTTATCGAGGGATGCCCCCACCGACTCCATATCGGTGACAAACAAGCGGAGTTTGTCATAGAGCTTACTCGCACGTTCAGCGATATGTTTCGCATTTTGATTTTGTCGCTCATTGCGCCATAAATTATTAATGGTACGCAATGCCACCAGCAACGTCGTAGGGCTAACCAGCATGATATTTTGATCCATAGCATCACGGATTAAGCTTGGGTCGGTTTCAATCGCCGCCTGAAAAGCCGGTTCAACCGGAATGAACATCAGCACATAATCCAAGCTTTGCACACCATGCAATTGGTGGTAGTCCTTACGACTTAAGCCCCGAATGTGACCACGGACAGAAGCAACATGTTCACTCAGTGCTAGATCTTGTTCAGCGCTGGTTTCTGCATTGAAGAAACGTTCGTAAGCAACCAGCGACATTTTTGCATCGATCACCACATCCTTACTTTGCGGTAGATGCACCACAACATCGGGCTGGTAGCGTTTGCCATCGTCATTTTCTAAACTGACCTGAGTTTGATATTCATGGCCATCACGAAGTCCTGATTCGCTAAGTACACGCGACAGTACCACTTCACCCCAGTTACCCTGCGCTTTGTTATCACCTTTTAATGCTTGGGTTAGGTTGACCGCTTCACGCGCCATTTGCTCATTTAGCTGTTTGAGGTTATTGATTTCATGCACCAGCGTATGACGCTCGCGTGCTTCTTGGCTGAAGTTGTCATTAACCTGCTTCTTGAAGCCTTCCAACTGTGCCTTCAATGGGCTGAGTAAGGTTTCCATACTGAGACGGTTTTGCTCGTCCACTGTGCGGGTCTTTTGCTCAAATAAACGGTTCGCCAAACTTTCAAACTGCACCCGTAGCCGTTCTTCTGCATTTTCAAGTAAAGCAATTTTCTCATCAGCCGCTTTTTGCTCTTCAAAATGACGGGCTTCTTGCTCACGCAGATCCGCTTCAAGACCGGCATTGGCCATGCGTGCGTTTTCAAGCTGTTCACTAAAATATTGTTTTTCGTTTTTAAGTGCTTCGAAGTGGCGCATTTTTTCTAGCGCGGCAGCCAGACGTGCATGCATTTGGCGCACCTCATTAGTGAGGCGATCGCGCTCAATATCCATCTCATCGAGCTCTTTATTTCGCTCATCAAGCTGGGTCATAAACTGTTGCTCTCGGCTTTCAGCCAGTCGCTTGTCTGATTCAATTTGCTGTTGAAGCAACTGCAGCAGTTGTTGCCAGCGCTGCTTCACTAGCCAGGCAGTAATTGCACTGGCAATGACAGCCACAAACAATGCCGTTATTACTGCCAAACCATATCCTGACAGCCATTCATTAATCATGCTTAATACCTTGAATCTTTGAATATACAAGCGGGGCGAGCCGCAAAAAACAGGTATTTAAGGCTAAAAGGATACTGGATAAATGTCCAGATGTTATCGCTCAAGCCCCCTCATTCCAGAGAACATTACATCCCTCACAGGAATGGGCTAGTCGATATCGATACAATCGACTAGACTGACGCTCTCGTCGATGGTTCTTTCGCCAGTTTGGCACTTTGATTATGGATAAACAATGAACGAACGTTACGCGCTCGGCTACGGGCTTTCTGCAGTATTACTCTGGTCGACTGTTGCGACAGCCTTTAAAATCACCTTAGATTTTTTTACCCCGGTTCAAATGCTGGTTGCGGCAAGTATTGTCTCGGCCATTGCTCTTGCTGGTATTGCTCTTTACCAAGGTAAATTGCACTTGCTCATCCGTACCTTCCTGGCTCGTCCGTGGTACTACGTATTACTCGGCATGATCAACCCATTTGCTTATTATCTGATTTTGTTCAAATCGTATGAGCTATTACCTGCTTCACAAGCCCAACCACTGAACTATAGCTGGGCGATCACCTTGACCTTAATGGCGGCCGTTTTCCTCGGGCAAAAGATCCGAAAACAAGACTGGGCTGCCTGTGCATTAGGTTATGTTGGTGTGATCATCATTGCGACCAAAGGGGATGTTCTCGCCTTACAGTTTGATAGCCCGACAGGTGTCGCATTAGCCTTACTCTCGACCTTACTTTGGGCAATGTATTGGATTTTAAACACTAAAAACCAAGCTGACCCGGTACTTGGTGTACTGCTTGGCTTTTTAGTGTCTCTTCCCTTCTCGATTGGGCTGAGTTTATATCTAGGCGGATGGTCGCAGGTACCTTGGCAGGGTTGGGCTGCGGTTAGCTATGTCGGCTTGTTTGAAATGGGGATCACTTTTGTTTTATGGATTAATGCACTCAAGCTTACTCGCAATACCGCAAGGATCAGCAACCTGATTTTCATCTCACCCTTTATTTCCCTAATGCTATTGGCGACAATTATTGGTGAAGAGATCCACCCGTCAACGTTAGTTGGTTTGGTGCTGATTGTTTGTGGCTTGTTAGTACAGCAATTGAAAGGAAAAAAGGCAAACGCCACCAGCGCCGCCTAGCACATCGAACCCCAGACGTATCAAAATAAAAAAGCCTGCCACTGAGTGGCAGGCAAAAAGAGCCTAAGGGTTGTCGAGACCCTGCGCCTTAAAAGGGTGGCGTCTTATTAGTATATTGAACCTGTTATTTAAGCCGCTTCTGCTGAAACAGGAGCATGCCAGCGTTGACCATATCTAGACCATAAAATTAATAATCCCGGTAATAGCAGCCACATTTGCAGCACCATTAAGTTAGGCGGCGTTAGATCTAGACGCTGAGTCAAGCCAACCATCAGACCCGCACCACTCATTTGGAATAACCCTAATAACGCCGCGGCCGTACCCGCACGATCACCGAACGGTGCCAGCGCCTTGCCTGCCGCAGAGCCCAAGACAAAAGCAAATCCAAAAGATGACATGAAGATTGGCACCATAAATGCCCACGCCTGTGCGATATGACTAAGCAGTAGCATTGCGATACCAGCAATAAGCAAGGTCAGCAATCCAGTATTCAGGGTGTGGCGCGAGCCAAATCGGTCCATATATTTGGGTGCAACCATACAGGCAAAAATATTAAAAGCAGCGTTAACACCAAACCAAAACGTAAACTGGTTCATATCTTGCCCCAGCTCCATCATTAACCATACTGGTGCCGACGTGACATAAGCTAAGATCACCGCCATAGCTAACATACATAATGTGGCGTGAAACAAGAACGTTGGCTCTTTTAATACCGACCAGTAACGCGATAAGCTAATAGTTGAACCTTGTACGTTGGTACTTTGAGGGCGCGTCTCTTTGAAAAAGAGCAGAATGAATGTACCCGCTACAACCGCAAAGCCTGCCATAAAACTAAAGTTAGAACGCCAGCCAAATTGATGCGTCAGCCATGTACCAAGTAACGGTGCTAATGCTGGAATAAAACAAATGGCGCCGTTTAAGTAACTGATCATTCGCCCACTTTTCTCTGGGCCAAAACTATCACGTACCGCAGCAAACGCTGCAACAGACGTTGCACATGCACCGAACCCTTGTAAAAAGCGGGCAACTAGCAATAAGTCTAGCGTCTCAGCGGTATACGCCAATGCCGCACTCAAGGCATAAATGGTGATCCCAGCCAGCGCAATTGGGCGGCGGCCAAAGCGATCAGCAAGTGGTCCAGCTAATAACTGGCCAAGGCCTAGACTAAACATAAACCAAGTAATTGTGTCTTGTACTCGGGTGCTATCAACCGCGAACGTGTCAGCCATTGCTGGCAATGCCGGTAAATAAATATCAATCGCTAAAGGGCTAAACAGAACCAGCGTTACCATTAAGGCAATAAGACGCGATCCAGCTTGAGGGGTGTTCGTGGTGGTCATAAGGTGTTCCTATTCTATCTAGATCGCAAGTCTACGAGTTTCAAGATATGAATTGAAATGGTATATATTCAATCCGTACTTTCCATTTAGGAATATCACTGGTTTCACCACCGTATTTAAAGCTCACAATGCTTATCACTATTTGCAAAGCACCTAATTGCAGCCGAACGATAAAACCGCTAACGTAACCCCAACGAACGGCCATTTAATCCCCCATATCCACGGATATAGCTTTTCTTTCCGGTCGCTCTCTTCTTTCCGTCAGCAAGGACGGTGACATTTAAAAGGAACAATACATGCAAGCTGTTATCTCACAACGTGTTGAGCAGATCCGCCAATGGCTGGTAGCAAATCAGCTCGATGCGCTGCTTATTCCTCATGAAGATGAATACCTCGGCGAATACATTCCAGCCCATAATGAACGCCTTCACTGGGCTACAGGCTTTACCGGCTCTGCTGGCATGGCTGTGATCACGCAAGAGAAAGCCGCGGTCTTTGTAGATGGTCGCTATGTGGTACAAGTACGTAAGCAAGTACCGGGTGATGTCTTTGAATACCGCCACCTGATTGAAGAACCGCCAATTTCGTGGGCGCAAGAGAATCTTGCTACGGGCAGTAAAGTCGCCATTGATACCCGACTACACAGCGGTGCATGGCTAGCACGCACCACTGAACAGCTAAGCGGTGCATTAGAATTAGTCTGCATTGAGCAAAACCCCATTGAACTCCATTGGCATGATCGCCCAGCTGCGACACTATCAAACGCAAAACTAATGGGGCTGGAGTTCGTCGGTGAGCACAGTACAGACAAACGTCAAAAAATTGCTTCAGAACTAAAAAAACAAGGAGCTGACGCAGTCTTATTGACCCAGCTCGATAGCATTGCTTGGTTGCTCAATGTGCGTGGTAGCGATATCCCTAGCCTACCGGTATTACTGTCAACCGCAGTATTGCATGCCGATGAAAGTGTTGATTTCTTCATTGACCCGACTCGTCTACCACAAGACTTTACAGCACATGTGGGCAGTGGCGTTCGAATACAAGAACCAGCAGCACTTGAAGCTAACTTACAGCAACTTGGCGGTAAAACTGTGTTAGTTGACCCAGCCACCAGCAACGCATGGTCTAGCCAAGTATTGGGCGCAGCAGAAGCAAATATCATTGAAGCCGCGGATCCATGTCTGCTGCCAAAAGCCGCTAAAAACCCGACAGAAATTGCAGGTATGAAAGCCTGTCATATTCGTGATGGGGTTGCAGTAAGCAAATTTTTGTCATGGGTTGATGCACAGGTTGCCCAGGGCTACCTGCTAGATGAAGGCACGCTTTCTGATCGGCTATGGCAATTCCGAGCAGAAGATAGCAGCTGTAGTGATGTCAGCTTCGATACTATCTCAGCCGCGGGCGGCAATGCGGCAATGTGCCACTACAACCACCTCAACCAACCAGAGCCAAGCGTGCTTGAGATGGACAATGTCTATTTGGTCGATTCGGGTGGCCAATACCCAGATGGAACAACTGACATCACCCGCACGATTGCTATTGGTCAGCCTAGCGATGAAGTTAAGCAAACCTTTACACTTGTATTGAAAGGCCATATTGCACTGACGTCTGCGCGTTTTCCGAAAGGCACAACTGGCTCACAGCTTGATGCTTTGGCTCGCCAACACCTATGGGCTTACGGCTTTGATTATGACCACGGTACGGGTCATGGGGTTGGTCATTTCTTGAGTGTGCATGAAGGCCCACAACGTATTGCCAAGGTCTACAACCCGACAGCCCTACTACCAGGTATGGTGTTATCTAACGAGCCGGGTTACTACCGAGCTGATGCTTTTGGCATTCGCATTGAGAATCTTGAGCTTGTGGTCGAGGTTGAAACAGCTGGTGATATGACTGTAATGGGTTTTGAATCATTAACGCGTGCACCTATCGATCGCCGTTTAGTCGATTTGTCACTGATGACAGATACAGAGCTAACTTGGCTAAACAACTACCATCAAACGGTGTTTGATGTCGTCAGCCCATCTCTTGACTGTGAAGTACTGGCTTGGCTAGAACAAGCAACCGCACCGCTAGTACGATAGCTCGCCCACAAACGAGTACGACTAAAAAAACGCCCGCAAAACTGCGGGCGTTTTTACATCCAAGGATAGGAATTATTGCGGTTAGCCCGAATATGCGTGGTGCCAATCTTTCCACACCACTTCAAAGCCATTTTGCTTTACTGCCGAGGCAACAGCAGCAGCAGAGCGATCATCACTAATCGAAAACTGTTCTAATTCAGGTTCATCATCGGCATAGCCACCTGGTTGGGTTTTCGATGCCGCTGACATACTGGTGATCCCCAGCGGTAGCACATTATCCCTAAATTGCGATGACTCACGAGTAGACAGTGATAGCTCAACTTCAGGGTTCAGCAATCGATAAGCACAAATTAACTGCACCAATTGACGATCAGACATTACTGACTTGGGCTGTAACCCCCCTTCACACGGGCGCAAACGCGGAAATGATATCGAATAACGAGTTTGCCAGTAAGTACGCTCTAAATAATCAAGGTGACTGGCGGCAAAGAAGCAGTCCGTTCGCCATTCCTCCAAACCAATCAGTGCGCCAATACCAATTTTATCAATTCCTGCTCGAGCAAGACGATCAGGCGTATCTAAACGATATTCAAAATCCATCTTGTTACCGCGAAGGTGATGTTCGGCATAAGTCGGGGCACTGTAGGTTTCCTGATATACCATCACTGCATCTAAACCAAGTGTTTTCAGCTCGGCATATTCGTCTTGATCAAGAGGCTGCACTTCCATTGATAGATAGCTAAACTGCGATTTAATTGCGGGCAGAGCGTCACGGAAATATTCCATGCCGACCTTACGTTCGTGTTCACCGGTAACCAATAAGATATTGTCGAAGTTCATCGCTTTGATAGCTGCGCATTCGCGGTTGATTTCATCAACAGTCAATGTCCGTCGCTTGATCCGGTTTTCCATTGAAAAACCACAATAGGTACACGCATTGGCACACAGGTTTGACAGGTAAAGCGGAACATAAAACGAGATTGTATGACCAAACCGTTTACGCGTTAACGCAGCTGATTGCTGGGCCATCTGCTCGAGATACGACTCGGCCGCAGGCGAGATCAGCGCCTTAAAGTCCTCCAAGTCACGCTTCGGTTTACGCAGGGCCCGCTCAACATCCGCCGGTGTTTTACTGTAGATCGACAGCCGAACATCATCCCAATCAAGCTGTTTCCACACATCTACGAAACTC
The DNA here is from genome assembly GCF_050336715.1 of Photobacterium makurazakiensis. Lineage (NCBI taxonomy): Bacteria > Pseudomonadati > Pseudomonadota > Gammaproteobacteria > Vibrionales > Vibrionaceae > Photobacterium > Photobacterium makurazakiensis. The sequence continues at coordinate 7,949 of NZ_JAKJSJ010000013.1, read as the reverse complement.
ATCGCGAGATCCTTATGCTGTTTGATCTAAGAAAGCGGTTAATGGGCTCGATGCAATCGCGTGGTTAACGGTACCAGCAAGGCCAGCTTCATAAGCCATACGCCCACTTTCTACCGCCAGTTTAAAAGCTCGTCCCATTGCGATCGGATCGGCCGCTGCAGCAATTGCGGTATTCACCAATACAGCATCTGCCCCCATCTCCATCGCTTCTGCCGCATGAGATGGTGCACCGATACCAGCATCGACAATCACAGGCACGCGCGCTTGGTCGATGATAATTTCTAAGAAGTCACGAGAGGCTAAGCCTTTATTCGAACCAATTGGCGCCCCCAATGGCATTACCGCAGCACAGCCAACTTCTTCCAAACGCTTACACAGTACCGGATCAGCATGGCAATATGGCAATACGATAAACCCTTCGCGTACTAACATTTCTGCAGCCGCTAACGTTTCAATCGGATCTGGCATTAAGTACTTAGGATCTGGATGAATTTCCAATTTCAACCAGTTGGTACCTAGGGCTTCTCGTGCCAATTTAGCCGCAAATACAGCTTCTTTGGCATTTTTGGCTCCGGAAGTATTCGGTAGCAGATTGACCCCAGCTGCAATCAATGGAGCCAAAATGTCATCGTCACGGTTTTCGATATCAACCCGCTTCAATGCCATCGTCACGAGTTCAGAATTCGAGGCAATAATCGATTCTGCCATCGTTGAACTGTTAGCGTACTTTCCCGTACCAGTAAATAATCGTGACGAGAACGTTTTATCTGCAATAGTTAACATTTAGCCTCCAGCAATGGCTTGGAAAAGGGCAATACGATCACCCGAGTTTAATTGTGTCGTTTCCCACTCGGTGCGAGCGACAATGTCATCATTAAGTGCCACGGCCGTTGCTTGTAGCGGCATTTCTAACTGGTTAAGCAAGGCAACCAGCGTTGTGCCTTCTACGACATCGACAGGCTTATCATTGACCAGTAACTGGTTCATTATGGTTGTTGTCATCGTTGCATTACTCTCCTGTGCCACATACCGGACACTTACTATCTCTTACGAGATTAAATTTTTGCCAAGCCATGGTTAAGCCATCAAATTGCTGTAAAGCAGAAAAAGCGACTACGCCTGCACCAGTGATCAATTTAATTGCCTCTAGAGCCTGCATGGTTCCCATCATGCCAACAACAGGGCCGGCAATACCTGAGTTGCTGCAGTTTTGCGGCTCTTGTGGGGCATCTGCCTGCCAGGGAAACAAACAGTGGTAACACGGACCACGTCCCGCTCGAAAATCAAACGCCATTAATTGCCCTTGCCAACGAATCGCGGCCCCAGAAATCAATGGAGTATTGGCTTCAAAACACGCCTTGTTCACAGCATGACGAGTCGGTAAGTTATCCGAGCAATCAAGCACCACATCAGCTAACGAAATTTCCATTGCCAAACGTTGATCAGCCAACCGCGCTTTTACAGGACGAACTCGAATGTAGGGATTCAATGATCGAGCTTGCTCTGCCGCCATATCAGCCTTACTTCTTCCTTGGTGTTCATCGCGATAAATCACTTGTCGCTGAAGGTTAGAACTATCCACCTCATCATCATCAGCAATAACGAGATTACCAACACCAGCGCCAGCAAGGTAAAGAACAGCAGCAGATCCTAAACCACCCGCCCCAACTAATAGAACCTGTGCCTTGTTTAGTTGCTCTTGCCCCTTCTCCCCAATTTCAGGCAACATGATTTGGCGGTTATAACGCAGAAATTCCTGATCAGTTAGCATATCAAGCAACCTTAATGTGATACTGGACGAAGCAGTATTTGATTAAAAGCATCCACCGCAACCTGCGGATCTTCAGCCTGAGTCACGGCACGTACTACCGCCACGCTACTAACACCGGTTTGCCAGACATTTTCTGCCCGAGATAAATCAATACCACCGATAGCCACAGTCGGAAAAGTGTCACCAATTAACTTCTGGTATAGCGCTAAACGGCTCAGTCCTTGTGGCTTAGATGGCATGTCTTTAGTCGTCGTTGGGTAAATATGACCTAAGGCGATATAGCTTGGGGCAAATTCAATGGCTCGAAGGATTTCGTAATAGCCATGGGTGGATAAACCAAGGCGCAAACCAGCTTGCTGGATTGCAGCCAGATCAGCGGTTTCCAAGTCCTCCTGCCCCAAGTGCACCCCATAAGCCTGATGCTCAATGGCGAGTTGCCAATAGTCATTAACAAATACCTGCGCCTGATGTGCATTACCTGCTGCAATAATTCTTTCTACCTGCGCAGGCAATGACGGCTCTGAAGGATCTTTTATCCGTAGCTGAGTGGTTTTCACTCCCAGCTCTAGCACTTTCTCTACCCACTCAGCGGTATCGACAACCGGATACAAGGCCAATTTCTGCGGATCTGTTTTCGCAAATGAGGTAACAGGCACCTCTGTGCTTACCCAACCAAGTGCATCCACCTCGGGGTGGTTAGCCGTTAAAGGACGAGGAAACAACTCACGTCCCATTGGCCAAGCCGCACTAGCATGGCTTCGGGCATATGCTCGCGCTAATGTAACCGCATCTTCTAATGGGTAATCTAATGCTAAAGCAGTTAGCAACATCGCACGTTGCGGCTCACTCGCACCAGCATCGTGGCAGTACACTGCCCGCGCCTCACCATTGTGATGCCAAATATCCACACAGCCACGCTCTGTGGGCAAGCTACAGATGATCAGCTTAGGCTGAGCAGCAACCGCTTGTTGCAGCTCAGACACACTCGGGTAAGGCGTAACCCATTGGTCACGCACTGTATACCCATCACTCGTTAGGCATTGCTCATTAAAAGCAATGCCTAATGGTCGCTGATCAACATGCATGTCTACCACTGCCGACTCACTACTTCCCACACGAACGGGTTCGCCTAACTGATATTGTTCAGCCACCGCCAATAGAGGCTCAATATGCATTAATAGCGGGGTCAGGTGATCGGGTAAACACAAAGTGCTCATTAGTTTTCCTCTTGCATAGGATGGTAGAGTTCACTGCCTCTCGAGCGGAATTCATCCGATTTCTGCTGCATCCCCTCTAGCGGATCGTCCAGTAGCTGAATAGCCAAGTCACCGTCTTGTTCAAGGCCATGAGCATATTCGCGAACTTCCTGTGAGATTTTCATCGAGCAGAATTTAGGGCCACACATAGAACAAAAATGCGCAACTTTTCCAGATTCTTGAGGTAGTGTCTCGTCGTGATAGGCCCTTGCTGTAACAGGGTCTAAAGCTAGGTTAAATTGATCTTCCCAGCGGAATTCAAAGCGCGCTTTTGAAAGCGCATTATCTCGGACTTGGGCGCCGGGGTGGCCTTTCGCCAAATCTGCCGCATGTGCACACAGTTTGTAGGTGATCAGTCCTACTTTTACATCATCTTTATTCGGTAAGCCTAAGTGCTCTTTCGGCGTGACATAGCAGAGCATGGCACAGCCATACCAACCAATCATCGCAGCACCAATACCAGAAGTAATGTGATCATAACCTGGTGCGATATCAGTGGTGAGTGGGCCAAGCGTATAAAAAGGGGCTTCATGGCAGTGCTTTAGTTGCTCTTCCATATTTTCTTTGATCATATGCATAGGCACATGACCAGGACCTTCAATCATCACCTGTACATCGTATTCCCATGCAACCTTCGTTAACTCACCCAGTGTACGAAGCTCACTGAACTGCGCTTCATCGTTGGCATCAGCAACTGAGCCAGGGCGCAAACCGTCCCCTAAAGATAGGGCGATATCGTATTGGGCACATATTTCGCAGATCTCACGAAAATGCTGGTACAAAAAGCTTTCTTGGTGATGCGCCAGACACCACTTCGCCATAATCGAGCCGCCACGGGAGACAATGCCAGTTACCCGTTTAGCCGTCATTGGTACATAACGAAGTAGTACACCGGCATGAATGGTGAAGTAATCAACGCCTTGCTCAGCTTGCTCGAGTAAGGTGTCCCTGAAAACCTCCCAATTGAGGTTTTCAGCAATACCGTTCACTTTCTCGAGCGCTTGGTACATAGGTACTGTACCAATCGGTACCGGACTGTTACGGATGATCCACTCACGGGTCTCGTGAATATTGCGTCCCGTCGATAGATCCATCACCGTGTCGCCACCCCAGCGGGTTGACCACACTAATTTTTCAACCTCTTCTTCAATCGAAGAGCTCACCGATGAGTTACCAATGTTGGCATTTACTTTCACCAGAAAGTTACGCCCGATAATCATGGGTTCTGACTCGGGGTGATTGATGTTCGATGGAATAATGGCACGCCCTTCTGCGACTTCTTGACGTACAAAATCTGGGGTAATATCTCGGGGTAAATTAGCACCAAGGGGCATGCCAGGATGTTGCTGGTTCAGTACTTCGTCACGGTATTTCGCTCGTCCCATATTTTCACGGATCGCGATAAATTCCATTTCAGGAGTAATGACCCCTTTTCGAGCATAATGAAGCTGAGTAACATTGGAGCCAGTAACAGCACGACGTACACGAGAACGCTCACCAAAACGTAATTCATCCAGTGTATCGTCAGCTAGCCGCTCTTTTGAATAAGCGGAGCTAAGATCATCCAATAGCTCAGTATCACCTCGTTCGGCTATCCAGCTTTCACGTAATTTAGGTAAACCACTGTAGATATCTATTTGATGTTCAGGATCAGTATAATAACCAGAGGTGTCATAGACTCGGACTGGTTCATTCGGCTCAAAAGCAGGCTCATCTTTTGTTCCACCGACCAAACTATCGGCTAGCGTAATTTCACGCATAGGCACCCGAATATCATTTCGGCTACCTGTAACATAAACCTTTTGAGAGTTAGGGTACGGTTGGGCAGTTAGTGACTCTATAAATTGTTTAGCTTCCAGTCTCGCTTGTTTGCGATTCGTCATAGCAATTTCCTATCATTCCATAGTAGGGAAGTTGCTTGGCGGATTGGTGCTTAAACAAGAGGCTACATGTAGGAATGTAGCATCATCTGGAACTGCAGCTGCGAATACAGCATTATCAGAAGATTTTCTCTTGTTCCCTTCGCAGGTATTAGCCTGATCAGGTTCTACGGATCCCGCAATGCGGTCTCAGCCAATTGGCACTCCGACAAGTTGAAAGGTCAGTATATGTAATCGATTAATACCCGGCAAGTGAACGAAACATAAAACTGATACTTTGTTAACAAAAATCGCATTTATTTTGACAGCCTTGATGATAAGGCTAAGCACTATTTATATTTTTTTACTAAGCTTTTCAGCAAAGATGAGTGCGTCTCACGGAGTTCACCAAGTTTATGAGTGATCTTAGGAGCCCCGTCTAAATCAAATAGCTTCGGTACCGCAACGCGCTGTGATGAATAGATACCCGTATGGCCGCTGAAGTAATAAGCCGTATAACAAGCAATCGCAAAATACAGCATATGATCAGCTCCAAACAGCTCAACCCCCATGATAGTACATGCAAGCGGTGTATTGGTTGCGGCGGCAAATACCGCGAGAAAGCCTAAAGCGGCGAACAGATCAACTGGTGCCCCCAATACCCACGCTAATGTATTACCTAGCGTAGCCCCCACAAAGAACAATGGTGTGACTTCTCCACCTTTAAAGCCAGCAGCCAGCGTCACTGCAGTGAGTATTAACTTCAGCAACCAGCTATACCACTCAGCCCCACCGTCCTGAAAGGCGCTGAGTATGCTGACACCACCCTCACGGCTTGAATACACACCAAGGCCAATATAATCATAATTGCCAATAAGCTGTACTGATGCAATCACGATGCATCCCCCAACAACAACAATTAGGTATGGATTCTTCAATGTTGCTTTGAATATGTCTTTAAAGGCATGGGTTAACTCACCAAACAAATAACCAGCAAGGCCAAAAGCGACTGCTGCCAATACAATCTTTCCCACCAAAAATAAATCTACTTTCACAGCATGTTCAAAAATAGTAATGGTTTCGAGAAAATCAATTCGGTAGTGAGTATGGTGTACCCCCCAAGCGGTACAAACAACATCAGCCAAAATAGCAGCAAAGAGTGCAGGAATAATTGCGTCATAACGCAAACGGCCAATAGCGAGTACTTCGAGAGCAAAAATGGCCCCTGTGAGCGGTGTTCCGAATACAGCACCAAATCCAGCGGCAACCCCAGCAATCAGCATCAATCGAGTATCAGCTTCATTCAGCTTAAATTTTCGCGCTAACCAATGAGTCGATGCCCCGCCGATCTGAACGGCAGTTCCTTCACGCCCTGCAGAGCCTCCGAATAAATGGGTTATCACAGTGGTGAGCAGTACCAACGGCCCCATACGAGCAGGAATGCCTGCACCTGGTTTATGAATTTCATCCATAATCAGGTTATTACCACCTTCTGAATTTTTCCCAAGGTTGCGGTAGCAATAAACAATGATGATACCAGCCAGCGGTAAGAAATAGATTAACCAAGGGTTATCAATACGAGTGCTTGTCGCTAAGCTAAGGATCCATAGGAAAAAAGCATTGAATGAACCGACAAGAACAGCAACAGGAATGATAAGCAGTGTCCAACGCAAAATTTGGACGAATATTTTAGGGTTTGTACTTAAAGGATGAGCCATACCGTTTTCTATCTTTTACTGAGTTAATTTCAAGGATAGAAGCTATGGCAAATGATGTTTACCCTACCATAGACGGATCTACCCTACTACGATAGGAGTCATCATCTCAGATGAGCGGTTAAAGGTGGAACTCCATCACCCGTTATCAAATGAAATTGATAACAATGACCTGATGCTATAACTAATAAGAAAGAGCGACAAGCCTAATTTCACATTTGTCTATATGAGTTGACCTGAAACAATTTACTAAAGCCCAGATACAGCAAAGCCCCGACCGTAGTCGAGGCTTTTAAATGTGGCAGGGGTGGAGAGATTCGAACTCCCAACACGCGGATTTGGAATCCGCTGCTCTGCCAATTGGAGCTACACCCCTGTAGTTCTGTTACAGCACTTCTTAAATTAACGTTATCTAAGAAGTGATGAGTATTCTATACAGCTAGCAGAGAATTACCAGTCTTAATTAGATCTTTTTTCAAAAACACATACTAACTGGTTAAATAAGAAACAATTCATTCACTTAGCTGCATTTCACCTAAATATTTAAGCTAGCGCCTGCTTCTTTTTCTTCTTATATACCGCATAGATAACCATTGCAGGCCCGCCAACAAGCATTACCATTCCTAAGCATGCAAGCGCTGTCATGACTAACATTTCAATTTCTGACATATTTTATTCCCACTGACTTTAATATGATTTCCCGGCTTTGGTATTAACCAGTCTTTTTTATTTTTCACACAAAAGCGTAACAAAAAAAACAAAAGAAACATACCTTTCCAGATGAACAGCCAGCCTAAAAACATTAACAGACAAACAGCAATTGTGAAACATAGTGAATAAGGTTTAGTTATCCAACCTAAGAATGAAGAAAAGCATAACGCAAAAAGCTTCGTCATTTCTGACAAGGCTTTCGAAGAAGTGGCGGAGCGGCCGGGCTGGTACACAAGCGGGACTCATTCGCCTGCAAGACGAACATATCCGACAGACGTAAAAAAGCCCGAGTCTTTCGACTCGGGCTTAGTATAAGTGGCGGAGCGGACGGGACTCGAACCCGCGACCCCCGGCGTGACAGGCCGGTATTCTAACCAACTGAACTACCGCTCCACACGGTGATAAATACTTACGTATCTATCCGACATCCATCGTTCAATATGAATATCTAAATTGGGCGCCTGGCGATGTCCTACTCTCACATGGGGAAACCCCACACTACCATCGGCGCTATTACGTTTCACTACTGAGTTCGGCATGGGATCAGGTGGGTCCATAATGCTATGGTCGCCAAGCAAATTCTGTTTTATTCACCACCTAATGGCAGTAAATAGCAATCTGGGAAAATCTGACTAGT
>NZ_JAKJSJ010000048.1:0-55292 GCF_050336715.1 Photobacterium makurazakiensis | reverse complement strand
ATTTATTTGGTGATAACGATCATGTTTTATCGATAACTCTAATATTTATTGCGATCAAAAAATAGTTATGTGATGGGTGTTTCATAAAATCAATGAGCATAGGTGTAGATTGATTTAGTGTTTTTATACTAAGTGTCCACACATGTTAGATCTATCATCTGGTAAAGAGCGGATTATCCAGGAGTTTGTTCCGGGTAAACAGGTTACGCTTGCCCACCTTGTCGCCAATCCAACTGAGGAGTTGTGTGAGCGAGTCGGGGTTGAGAGCAATGGAGCTATTGGGATATTGACGCTAACACCAGGCGAAACATCCATTATCGCCGGAGATATCGCAACGAAATCTGCAAATGTAAATATTGGATTTTTAGACCGTTTCTCAGGTGCTTTAGTTATAACCGGCAGTGTTGCATCGGTCGATGAGGCGTTGAATACAGTTATTTCTGTACTTAATACCACTTTGTCTTATAACACCTGCGAAATAACTAGGACCTAACATGAATAACCAGCAAATATCGAATATTGCTTTTATTGGTGAGGTTGATGCCGGTAAATCAGCACTTATTAATAAAATTCTAGATCAGGAAACTAATACTGGAAAGACGCAGGCCGCTATTTTTTATCAAGGCAGCGTTATTGATACACCGGGAGAGTTTGTCGATAACCGTTCTTGGAATGGTGCATTGCTTTCGACTATCTCGACGGTAAAAACAATTGTGATTTTACAGCCTGCTGATGCGAAGCGTGTCAGTGCACCGAGCGGCTTATTACGAGTGTATCCGAATAAGAATATTGTAGCGGTGATCAGCAAGGCTGATGTTGAGAGTGCTGATTGTGAAAGGGCAGAGCGCCTATTGAAGGGGCAGGGGATAACCGGACCTTACTTCCGCACCTCTATTTATGATCCTTCATCGATTGACCAACTCTATGAGCACTTACTTTCTCTTCAGCCAGTAAATGCTGAATGAAACCATTCTAATTGCAAGGGAAGCGGTAATGAAACAGTTAATTTCTGCTGCGGATATACGTAAAGCAAAAGCGAATAAAGAAAGCTACCTAGTTGTACCGGTGGCGCAGTACATCATCACACCGGAAGCACGCGATGTTGCTAACGTTGAGGGCGTGGAACTGCTTGATACGGAGCCGCGTCAACAGCAAGTTGAGGCTCCGCCGGTAAATGCAGCCAGTGTCCAGTCGTTGCCTGAAGTAAAGAAAAGTGACGTTGAATGCTCAGGTCAGCTTGCTGCCAAGATCCAGTCTGAGATTGAGTCGAAGCTTACACGTGTCGACAGTGATCAGAGTGCGTTGATTAAAGAACTGATCAGCAAGGCATTACAGGACTTTGGTGTACAGGCACCGCCGTCGGCACGGCAAATTAATGATGACGGCATTGTTCTGGTACGAGGCAGCGCGGTTCAACTGGGTGAGTTTGATGGTGCGCCTGGCAAGAATATCGGCCTAACGGATGTTATTGGTGCCCAAGACAATAGCAACATGGGCGTCGGTTACATGGGCTGGGAGAATGCTTTCTTCCCTTGGACCCTATGCTATGACGAAGTCAATGTGGTTTTGGAAGGGGAGTTTCATGTGAAAACGGCCTCTGGGACCACGGTTGGTAAGCCGGGTGATGTCATTTTTATTCCTAAGGGAAGCACGGTGGAGTTCGGTACTCCGACCCATGTGCGCTATGTCTACATTACTTACCCTGTTGAGTGGGCGTAATCATGGACAGCAAAGCCACGCCTGCCTTTATTACGGAAGATTACTTACGTCAGCATGTTGGTTTACGTACTGGCGGTGAGATCTTTTTGCCGGTAGGGACACGCTTTACACCCGCAGCCCAGCAAATGGTTACTGAACGGCAAATTACGGTGAAGTGGCGTAGTGACAATGGGCTGGTGTTTTCGAGCAGAGAAGGTGAGGCCCTAGAGCCTGCCGAGCAGGTACATCCATTGAAAACTAATAATGTACGCCCTGAGAATGCGTGCGTGATGTGCGGATCGCATATTGCCGATAAGCCGGCCTTAATGACCCATTTGAATGACCAAGTGCTCGTACCTAAAACCCATCCGCGGATTGCATTACGGGGAAAACTCGATAGCTGCATCTGTTTTTGTGTGATGGCGCAGTGTGCACTGGAAGATCAGCCTGAGCTGCTCAAAGGCTTTATGGCTGATATTCGCTCCTATCTTGGGCAAGTGTTGCAGGCTGAAGTCACAGAGCAACCACTGCCGTTGCCTAGGCTTGGCAGTTTTGACGCCGATGAGGTGCATCGTTGGTCGCACAAGCCACTGGCTTATTTGGGTCATGATCATTTATTGCCCGATGCGTGTTACGGCCACACGGTTGCTCAGCTGAATTATTTACGTGCGTTGGTTCGCGAGCTTGAGCTGATTGCCAGCCAGGTCTATCTCGATGACTGCATGCAGTTGAGCCGAAATGACATTGTGGCAGGTTTGAATCGGCTGTCCAGTGTGGTTTACGTCGTGATGATTTTGGTATTGCAGTGTGAAAAAGGCCATCAAGCCATCCTCAAGGAGCTGGGTCATGGAGTTGCTTGAAACTTGCCGGGAAGCCTGTCGTAAACAACCGAAGCGCATCGTTTTTCCTGATGCTGAGGACGTACGTCTACTCCATGCTGCCAATGAGATGAAATTGGCGGGATTGGCTGAGCCTATTTTGCTGGGTAACCCGTTCCGGTTGCGTGATATGGCCCATCGTAGCGGGATAGCCGTGCCTTGTTTGACATTACTGTCGCCGGAATCGGCTGGGTGTTTTGATGAAATGGTTGCCAGCTATGTGAGCCGCCAGCGCAAGCCTATTACTGCTGAGGAAGCAGCAACCCGGCTCAAGCAGCCATTGGATTTCGCCATGATGATGGTCGCCCATGGTTACGCTGATGTGTGTATTGGCGGCAACGTATCGACAACGGGTGATGTGATCCGGGCAGCTATTCGCGGTGTGGGCATTGCCGCTAACTCCAAAACGGTATCGAGTTTTTTCCTGATGCTCTCTCCTGATGGCCAAGCCGTGCATGCGTTTTCTGATGCCGGGGTGATCCCGTTGCCGACGGCTGAGCAGCTGGCTGATATTGCGATTGATACCGCCGCAAACTTCGCCCGGCTTACCGGCCAAACACCGCGGGTAGCCATGCTGTCATTTTCCACCAAGGGGAGTGCAGAGCACCCTACTGTAAGCAAAGTGACCGAAGCGACAGAGATGGTGCGCCAGCGCTGTCCGGACTTGATCATCGATGGTGAGGTGCAATTTGACGCAGCCATCGTCCCTGCGGTTGCGGCGCAGAAAATGCCGAATAGCCCACTCGAAGGGCAGGCAAATGTGTTTATTTTTCCTTCGCTTAACGCCGGCAATATAGCCTACAAGGTTGCCCAGCGGTTAGGCGGATATATTGCGTTGGGGCCGATGCTGCAAGGCTTGGCTTCACCGGTACATGACTTATCTCGCGGCTGTAGTGCGAACGATATCGTTGATATTTCGGTATTGGCTTCATGTCTGTGTCGATAACTTTAAAAACAAATGTTGAGGAATAGCTAATGGAAGCGTTAGGCATTATTGAAACCAAAGGACTGACTGCATTGATTGAAGCATCTGATGCGATGGTTAAGGCCGCTCGCGTGCAGTTGGTGGGGTACAAGCAAATTGGGTCAGGCATTGTTTCAGCGATGGTACGCGGTGATGTGGCGGCTTGCAAAGCGGCAACAGATGCCGGTGCTGCAGCCGCTCAACGTCTAGGCGAAGTGGTTGCAGTTCATGTGATCCCTCGTCCGCACGGCGACTTGGAAGCAATCTTCCCAATCACTACGGAAGTAGAAGAAAAAAAGGCACCAGCAACTAAATCACGCACTGAAAGCAAATAATCCAAGGAGCAGTTAAATGGACGCATTAGGAATTCTAGAAACCAAAGGGTTGACCGCACTTATCGAAGCATCGGATGCGATGGTCAAGGCTGCACGCGTGGAGCTTGTTGGCTATCAGCAAATCGGCTCTGGTTATGTTACCGCATTGATCCGTGGTGACGTGGCATCGTGCAAGGCGGCAACAGATGCAGGCTCGGTTGTGGCCCAACGTCTGGGTGAGTTGGTGGCGGTCCATGTGATCCCTCGTCCTCACCAAGATCTTGAAAAAGTATTTCCGATCACGGTGAAGTAATGGTTTTCCCTTGGCATGTGCTAAGGGGAGCCGCAGCATGAGGAGTTCGTATGCGCATCGCGAAAGTTATAGGCCATGTTATTGCCACCGTCCGCAGCCAACACATGCGGATGGATAAGCTCTGTTTGGTGGAGTTTGTCGATAAGCAAGGTAACGGCATGGGTGAGATCCATATTGCGATGGATCAGCTTGGAGCGGGCGAGGACGAGTGGGTGATGGTGGTCTCGGGCAGTTCGGCCCGAGCAGCTTACGGTGATTTGCAAACCGGCTCACCTGTCGATCTTTGCGTGGTGGGGATCATTGATGAAGTCACCGCGTCACGCGAACAGCTTTATCGGAAAATTTAACCTGTTGCATGGAGTAGATTCATTATGGATCAGCAGCAAATAGAAGAAATTGTCAGACGTGTTGTCATGCAACTCGATATGACTCAAAACGGCACGTCTTCTGATTGCGGGGCCGGTGATTACGGTATCTATCCAACGCTGGATGGTGCCGTTGCCGCCGCGAAACAGGCTCAAAAACAAATTCACTCGCTGGCTTTGCGTGACGAGATGATCCTAGCTATTCGCAGAATGGCTAAAAAGCACGCCAAAGAGCTGTCTACCATGGCGGTAGAAGAAACGGGTTTTGGCCGTGTAGAAGACAAGATTGCCAAGCACCTGTTAGTTGCACAGCGTACCCCGGGGACTGAAATTTTAGCCCCGCAGGCGGTATCCGGCGATGCGGGAATGAGCTTGATGGAAAATGCCCCATGGGGCGTCATTGCTTCTGTCACCCCGAGTACTAACCCGTCCTGTACGGTGATCAATAATGCGATCAGCATGATTGCTGCGGGTAATGCAGTGGTATTTGCACCGCATCCAGCAGCCAAGAAAGTGTCACAGTACGCGATCCAACTGGTAAACAAAGCCAGTGAAAGTGTCGGTGGCCCGGCCAATATCTGTACCACGGTGGCGACACCATCACTGGAAAATGCCCAAGCCTTGTTCTGCTATCCGGGGATCGGCTTGCTGGTGGTTACTGGTGGTGACGCCGTTGTCGATGCAGCGCGCAAAGTCACTGATAAACGCCTTATTGCTGCTGGCCCGGGTAACCCGCCAGTGGTAGTCGATGAAACGGCAGATCTGCAACGTGCTGCAATTTCTATCGTGCAGGGGGCTTCATTCGATAACAACATCGTTTGTGCCACAGAGAAAGAAATCATTGCGGTTGCATCGATTGCCGACGAGCTGAAAGCCTGCATGTGCCAGCATGGCGCGTTTGAGTTAAGTCCAGCGCAAGCTGAGTCAGTTGCCCGTATCGTGCTCAAAGGGTATCCCGGTGAGCATCCTTCAGCCGATCCTAAATGGGTTGGACGAGATGCGGCCAAGATTGCCGCTGCCGCAGATATTCAAGTGCCTGGTGATACTCGCTTGTTGGTATTTGATGCGGATAAAGATCATGTCTTTGCCACGACTGAACAAATGATGCCAATTATTCCATTGATCAGGGCCCAGCATGTCGATCAGGCCATTGATTGGGCGGTGGAGCTTGAAAACGGTAATCGACATACCGCGGCGATTCATTCGAAAAATATCGATGTACTCACCCGCATGGCCTTTGAAATGGACTGTAGTTTATTGGCCAAAAATGGACCTGCGATTGCGGCAATAGGCGCTGGTGGTGAAGGCTGGACAACCATGACGATTTCGACCCCAACCGGGGAAGGGGTGACGAATGCGTTGACTTTCACTCGTAAGCGCCGTTGTACCGCAGTTGATGCGTTCAGGATCGTATAGCTATGACTAGTTTGCTCGAACATGTTAACCAACACCTATTGCTCATTGATGAACTGGTCAATGACGAGTCGCCGGTGTCTGCACCAGACCAGTGGCATGTCGGTATCGACTTAGGGACGGCGGATATTCAGACCGTTGTGATCGATGGTCGAGGCATACCTGTCGCCGCTTTTCTTGATTGGGCTGATGTGGTCCGGGATGGGGTGGTTGTGGATTATGTCGGTGCTTGCCGGATTGTGCGGGAGCAGTTACGAAAAGTTGAGCAGAAGCTTGGTGTAGCTGTCGAGCATGCAATCACTTCATACCCACCGGGGACTGATCCGCGGATCTCTATCAACGTGGTGGAGTCTGCCGGGGTGTTGGTGAGCCATGTGATTGATGAGCCAAGCAGTGTTGCAGAGCTGCTGCAAATCCAAGAGGGGGCGGTGATCGATGTCGGTGGCGGTACCACGGGCACTGCCATTATCGCCAATGGCGAGTTGGTCACCTCGCTTGACGAACCGTCGGGTGGCCGCCATGTCAGCTTGACGATTGCCGGTGGGCTAGGGGTTGAGGTGGATGAAGCTGAGCAATACAAGCGACGTAGCCATGAAGACCCACTTGTTGCCACTATGGCAAAGCCGGTCATTGAAAAGATGGCAGACATTGTGAGTGAGCATTTGGCTGGCCATCAGCCGACCGCGATGTATTTGACCGGTGGTGGCACCTTGATTGCGGGCTTTAGTGATATTTTCCGTAAGGCATTCCCAACAATTAATGTGGTTGAGTTTTCACGTGCCCTGTACCTGACGCCACTTGCCATTGCGAGCTATGGCTTGATGTTGGAAGGTAAGGAGTAAGTTATGAGCGTGTCACAAGCCGATGTTGCGGCGATTGTTCGACAAACCCTGACTCAATATCGACCTCACCGTGGTTTTACATTCCGATCACCTGCTGTCACGGTGACGGGCGGCTACTGCGTCAACCAATTAGGGGATGTGCTTAAAGAGCTTGGTGCGTCAAACGTTCTGCTGGTAGCCGACAAGCAGGTGTACCAGCTTGGCCTAACGGCAGGCTGTGAGACGGCAATTAAACTCTCCGGACTTTCCCTTACGCTGTTTACCGATATTGCCGGCGAGCCGGATAGTGATTGCCTGAAGGTGGGGAGCGACACCCTCAAGGCTTGCGGTGCCGATTTTGTGCTAGGTGTTGGTGGTGGTTCGGCATTGGACGCCGCCAAAGCCATTGCCGTAATTGGTGATTACCAAGGAAAACTGACTGACTATAAAGTGGGTGGAATAGCATCACGGCGAGTCGGCCTGGGCGCGATCCCGACCACGGCAGGAACGGGCTCTGAAGTCACCGATATTACCGTGATTAAAGATTTGGCGTTAGGTATCAAGGTGCCGGTCAAAGGTCCAGCCTTAGTACCTGATATGGCCCTTATCGATCCTGCCTTGATGCTGGGGGTACCTGCTGAGATCACCGCTGCGACGGGTATCGATGCGCTTACCCATGCCATTGAGGCTTATATTTCTCGCTATTCTAATCCGCTATCAAAGGCGTATGCCTATCACGCGATTGAAGCCATAAGCAAAGCACTACCGGTAGCCGCAGGCTATGGCCAAGACATTGATAAGCGGTATGACATGGCAGTTGCAGCCTATAAAGCAGGCTTGGCATTCAGTAATGCCGGGTTGGGGCTAACCCACGCTATCTCTCATCAGATTGGGGCCCGATACCATCTTGCCCACGGCGTCGCTAATGCCATCTTGCTACCGTATGTGATGGCTTTTAATGCCCTTAGCTGTGAAGCCGAGTTAGCGGAAGTGGCCAATGCTCTGGGTGTGGGGCGTGATTCCATGACACCGCGTGAACGCTGTAGGGCCGCAGTGTTGGCGGTTCGCCAGTTAGTGATGGATTTGGGGCTGCCGACATCACTTGCCGACGTTGATATTGCTAAGCGGGATATTCCGTTGCTGGCGGAACAGGCAATGAAAGACATCTGCCTACAGGGTAACCCAAGAGATGTGAGGCCTGCGCAGATCACAGGGTTATTGCAGCAAGTTATTACCGGTTCCTTGCCGGAAGGATATTGCTGATGGATAGAAAAGTTATCCATAGTGTCGGCATCGACATTGGCACAACGACCACCCAAGTGATTTTTTCTAACCTGACGGTGGTTAACCGTGCGCCTGCTTCTCAGGTTCCGGTCTATGAATTCATCGAGCGTGACATCGTATATCAGAGCCCGGTTACCTTCACACCGATTAACCATCAGGGCACGATTGATGCGCTTGGGCTCCAGCAATTTATAGAACAGCAGATCGAACTTGCGGGCTTAGATTCCGGTGATAAAGCAGGGGAAGGGGTGGAAACCGGCGCGATTATTATTACCGGAGAAACGGCAAAAGCGCATAACGCCCGTGATGCCATCATGGATTTATCACAACGGCTAGGTGACTTTGTGGTTGCGACCGCTGGGCCTAACCTTGAATCGGTTATTGCAGGCCGCGGCAGTGGTGCTCAGGAGCTTGCGCAGAACGGCCACCTTAAGGTGATGAATATCGATATTGGCGGTGGTACCTCCAATTATGTGGTGTTTGACTGTGGCCGGGTTGTCGAGACTGCTTGCCTTAATATTGGCGGCCGTTTGGTGGAGCTTAACGACAGCGGTGAAGTGGTGTATGTCCATAAACCGGCCGTGGTCGTGATGCAGGATCTGTTTGGGGAAACCCTACACCCACGCCAGATCACAGCGGATCATCTTAAGCGAATAATTGACCGCATGGCCGATCTGATTGTTGAAGTCATGGAGGGGCAGCTATCACCACTGGCCGTCCAACTGCTGCAAACATCGGGCTTATCGGAGCACAAGGATCTTGATGCTGTTTTCTTGAGTGGTGGCGTTGGAGAGTGTTACTACCATGCGGATAACCCCGCACACATAGGCAACTTTGGTGATATTGGTCCTCAACTTGCACTTTCATTGCTGCGTCATGGCCGGTTGGCTCATTACCCGGTGCGTCGTCCAAACCAGACATTACGTGCCACGGTGATTGGTGCCGGGGCATATTCACTGACGCTATCGGGTTCAACTATCTGGCTTAATTCTGCCGAGTTGCCACTGAAAAATATTCCAGTGGTTCACCCTGCTGTGGACTGGCAACAGCCGCAGCCTGAAATATGCGATCAAATTGTGATTGCTGCCGAGCGAATGGATCTTGCCATTGGCTGTGACCGCTACGCGATTGCCCTCGACCGTGGAATGCCAATCCGTTACCAGACCGTGCAGCATGTGGCGGCCGAGTTAACCCGATTTTATCAACAGCACGGAAATCATCAGGATCCGGCATTTGTCATTGTACATAACGATATCGGTAAAGCGTTGGGGATGGAACTACAGCCTCAGCTGCATCCTCTGCCTGTCACTGTCATTGATGAAGTGATCACCCATGAGGGTGACTATATCGATATTGGAAACAGTTACTTCGGCGGGGAGATTGTGCCATTAACTGTGAAATCTCTCGCCTTCCCGTCTTAAAAGGAGTTGTTACATGAAGTTAAAAACCCACCTGTTTGGCCAAACTTACCAATTCAGGGATGTGAAAGATGTACTTGCTAAAGCGTCAGATCTTCGCTCGGGCGATATTTTGGCGGGCGTTGCGGCGCATACGGCGCAAGAGCGAGTCGCGGCTAAACATGTGCTGTCAGAAATGACATTGAAGGATCTGCGTGAAAATCCGGTTGTCAGCTACGAAACCGATTTGATCACCCGGATTAATCAAGACAGCTTGAATCGCACCATGTTCGAGAAAATTCAGAACTGGACGGTGAGTGAGCTGCGTGAGTACGTACTCAGTGATGTCAGCAACGAAGACATGCAACGCCTGCGCAAAGGCTTAACCGCAGAAATGGTGTCAGCCGTTGGTAAGCTGTGCTCGAACGGTGACTTGATGTATGGCGCCAGTCAGATGCCGGTGATCACCAAGGCCAATGCGACCGTCGGTTTGCCTGGGCACTTTAGCTGTCGCCTGCAGCCAAATGATACCCGTGATAACGTCAATTCGATTCTGGCCCAAACCTATGAAGGTTTAACCTATGGTTGTGGCGATGCCGTGATTGGTATCAACCCAGTCACAGATAGCGTCGAAAACACCACCCAGATGCTAAATGCAATTCAAGATGTGATCACCAAGTGGGATATTCCTACCCAGCCTTGTGTCTTGGCGCACATAACCACTCAGATGGAAGCGGTTCGCCGGGGAGCGCCTGGGGGCTTGTTATTCCAAAGTATTGCTGGCTCAGAAAAAGGACTGGCGGAATTTGGTGTGAGTGTCGACATGCTCGACGAAGCCTATGAAGTTGGTAAGCAGTACTGCAACCTGGCTGGCGAGAACATGATGTATTTCGAGACCGGACAGGGCTCTGAACTCTCTGCCGATGCCCACCATGGTGCCGATCAGATGACGATGGAAGCGAGATGCTACGCATTGGCACAACGTTATAACCCTCACTTGGTGAATACCGTTGTTGGCTTTATTGGTCCTGAATACCTCTACAACCACCAACAAATTATCCGTGCCGGGTTGGAAGACCATTTCATGGGTAAATTGTCGGGAATACCGATGGGGTGTGATGCGTGTTACACCAACCATGCCGATACAGATCAGAACTCTAACGAAAACCTAGTGACTCTTCTGGCTGCAGCCGGGGTTAACTTTGTTATTGGTATGCCGCTTGGTGACGACATCATGCTGAATTACCAAACCACCTCGTTCCATGATACCGCCACTGTTCGACAGCTATTGAAACTGCGTCCGGCACCGGAGTTTGAAGCATGGATGGAAACTATGGGCTTTATGGAAAATGGCCGGTTAACCCGCAAGGCGGGCGACCCATCAGTGTTTTTCAAATAAGGGGTAGCTAGGAATGAACGAACAGAAGATTCAGGATATTGTCGCCACCGTACTTGCGCAGCTAGGTGAAAAAGATGTCAGTCCAGCTGCGGTCACCAAGGTGGTTGATGCACAAGTCACACAACAGAGTAATAACAGCACGGAATCGTTACCTGATTTAGGGGATAAGTGCTTTAAGAAATGGAATGGCATTAGTGAGGCTGCTGATAGCAAAGTCATCGATGACTTGATGTCGCAGACAGATGCCCGGGTGGGGACTGGCCGCACCGGCCCACGTCCAAGAACAACCGCGTTACTGCGATTTTTGGCCGATCACTCACGTTCGAAAGATACGGTGATTAAGAATGTCGAATCGTCATGGCTGCAAGAGCGCAACCTGATGGAAGTGCAGTCTTGCGCAGCTGACAAAGATGTTTACCTAACCCGTCCGGATCTTGGCCGTAAACTAAATGATGATGCCAAGATGCTGATTCGTGATAACTGCAAAAAAGCGCCACAGGTACAGGTTGTGCTGTCTGATGGGTTAAGTTTGGATGCTGTAACTGTCAACCATGATGAAATTCTTCCACCACTGATCAACGGTTTGAAAAACGCCGGACTGGATGTCGGCACGCCTTTCTTCCTGCGTTACGGCAGGGTAAAAGCACAAGATGAAATTGGCATGCTGCTAGATGCTGAAGTCAACCTGCTGCTGATTGGAGAGCGTCCTGGGCTAGGTCAGTCAGAGTCCTTAAGTTGTTATGCGATCTACAAGCCAACAGAAAAAACAGTCGAGTCAGATCGCACCGTAATATCAAATATTCACGCTGGGGGTACACCACCTGTGGAAGCGGCGGCGGTGATAGTCGATTTGGTCAAAACCATGCTGGCGCAGAAAGCCAGTGGCATTAACTTGAAGCGCTAAGAAGGAACGAAGCATGGCAATTTTAGACAAAATTCAACCATCAGTACTGGCGACCCGTGTGATTGCCTCGGTCGATCCGGTTTACAAGGAAAAAATGGGGCTTCAGCCCCATCACAATAGCATAGGTATTATCACGTCTGATTGTGATGACGTGACTTATTGCGCCTTGGATGAAGCAACGAAAGCGGCAAATGTGGATGTGGTTTATGCTCGTTCCTTTTATGCCGGTGCTGCGCACTCATCCGGCCCGACATCCGGTGAAGTGATCGGTATTTTGGCTGGTGGCTGCCCAGCAGATGTCATTGCTGGGCTGGAACGAGCAAAAGCGTTTATTGAAGACGAAGCCGCTTTTCAGTGCGCTGATGAAAATGGTGATATCGCTTTTTTTGCCCACTTGGTTTCATCAACAGGCAGCTATCTATCCGCTGAAGCTGGGGTAGAGCAGGGTGAAGCATTAGCCTACTTGATTGCTCCTCCGTTAGAAGCAATGTATGCCCTAGATGCAGCTTTGAAAGCCGCTGATGTACAGTTGGTTAATCTGTTTGCACCACCGTCGGAAACTAACTTTGGTGGCGGTCATTTAGCCGGTTCACAAGCGGCGTGCCGCGCAGCGTGTGATGCGTTTGAGGCTGCCGTGCTTGATGTTGCTCGAAACCCAATAGCTAATTAGTCGAGGTGGATGTGGAACCGTTATTGAACCTAGTTCAGCAGGGCGGCGTCGTTGGTGCGGGGGGCGCAGGCTTCCCGACCTACGTCAAACTTGATTGCCAAGTTGAGCTGGTGTTGGCCAACGGCGCTGAATGTGAGCCATTGCTGTATAAGGATCAGGTCTTGATGCAGCAGTGGGGACATGAGCTGTGTGGCGGGATGTTATTGGCCATGAAGCAGGTCGGTGCGGCACGCGGGATCATTGGCATTAAAAAGAAAAATGCCGATACCATCGCGATACTGACCTCCTTGCTGCCGGCCAATATCGAATTGCTGCTGATGGATGATGTTTATCCTGCTGGCGATGAAGTTGAACTGGTTTTCCACGCTACGGGGAAACGTATTCCTGCTGGTGGACTACCGAAAGATATCGGGGTGATGGTTAATAACATTGAATCCTTTATCAATGTTTTCCGTGCAGCAAACGGTCAGCCTGTGACAGAAACAATGATCTCCGTTCACGGTGAGGTTTCCTCGCCGTATTCGGCGTGGTTACCCATTGGCATGACTTACCGTGAAGCTATTGCACTTGCGGGGGGGATGATCCGTAAGGACTGTGTCGTTGTTGAAGGTGGCCCGATGATGGGCTCGATAACGACTGATTTAGATAAGCCGATAACGAAAGTTTCCAGTGGTTTACTGGTGTTGCCGAAAAGTTCACGGATAGCACGGGTCAAGTTGCGCAGCGAAGCTGATCTTCGACGGATAGGTAAAGCCGCGTGCGATCAATGCAGCTTGTGTACTTCCATGTGTCCCCGGAATTTGCTGGGTTATCCAATTCAGCCACATCTGGCGATGCGATCGCTTCAGGTTTCAGGTAGCAATAACCAGAGCTTTGCCTTAGCGGCGCAAGCCTGCTGCGAATGTAACCTTTGTACGATGTGGTCGTGTCCCGAGGGGCTGGATCCGAGTCGGGTATGTGCCACTACCAAGCGGGCACTACGTGAGCAGCAGCAATGGCAATCACCAGCAGAACTACAAGCCAAAACGACGGATGTGCATCCATTGCGGGAATACCGGGGCGTGCCGACTAAAAGGCTTGCCCGGCGCTTGGAGTTAAGCCAGTACATGGAAACAAAAGCAGCTTACCGCTCAAGTGATTATGTTCCGGAAGTGGTTTCAATTCCGTTGGCGCAGCATATAGGGCTACCAGCACAAGCCATTGTTAAAGAAGGTGAAACTGTAGTTAAAGGGCAGATGATCGGCCAACCTGCAGAGGGCGGGCTCAGTACCGCTATACATGCCAGTATCTCTGGTATTGTTGCTTCAGTCGGTGACTCTGTCGTTATTAAGCATCAGGCAGCTACTGAATAGGTGGCTTAATGCAATTAGAAATAGATTGGAAAAATAAATGTTAAACGCAATTGGCTGTATTGAACTCAACTCTATTGCTCGGGGCTACTTGGTTGCAGATGCGATGCTAAAAGCGGCCAACGTCGAGATATTATTTAACCGTACGATTTGTCCCGGCAAGTTTATGGTTATGGTGAGTGGGGATGTGGCTGCGATTAATGCGGCTGTTGAAACGGGGTTACAGGTTGGCGGCGGTGAGGTAGTCGATGATCTGATCATTGCCAATGTTCATCCGGATGTGTTCCCGGCCATTGCGGGTACCCGCGTTGTCGAGCATACCTCTGCGCTGGGTATTGTTGAAACATTTTCAGTTGCAGCGATTGTTGAAGCTGCTGATGCGGCAGTCAAGGCTGCAAATATTGAACTGCTAGAAGTCCATATGGCAATGGCTATCGGCGGTAAAGGTTTTGTCACCCTGACCGGTGATGTGGCTGCCGTACAAGCGGCGGTAGAAGCCGCTGCCGACAGAATTAGGGATAAAGGCGTGTTGGTCGACAAGGTGGTGATTGCGCAGCCACGTAAGGAGATCCTAGAAGGAAAAATTTAACCAGCGAATAACCAAACAGTAGCGCCTATCAAGACGGTATTTCACCCGAGTCAGGCGATTTAATACGTTCCATTTTTTAGCCGTATGCAGTTGCATAGGGCGGGCTTCTTACACCTTTAAAAAAGTAGCCAGCACTTGTAACTGATGAAAATCATTATTTGGGAAAAGGAAGGTACATCATGAATGACATTATTTTATACATTATGGTGGGCTTTATGGTGTTGGGTGCAGTAGATAAAGTACTCGGCAACCGTTGGGGCTACGGACAGCAATTTGATGAAGGCTTCATGGCAATGGGAGCTCTAGCATTAGCTATGGTCGGGGTTGTGAGTTTAGCCCCGGTTTTAGCCAACTTGCTAAGTCCCGTTGTGGTGCCGCTTTACACTGCACTGGGGGCTGATCCTGCGATGTTCGCCGGTACATTATTGGCTAACGATATGGGGGGCTACCCACTGGCGCAAAGTATGGCTGAAACCGAAGCTGCAGGCTTATTTTCAGGCTTAATCCTTGGTGCCATGATGGGGCCGACATTGGTATTTACCATTCCAGTTGCTTTGGGGATCATTCAGAAAGAAGACACTAAGTACCTTGCCCGCGGGGTGCTAATCGGTATGACGACCATTCCAGTCGGTTGTTTTGTGGGTGGCTTGGTAGCAGGCTTTGATATGGGGATGATCCTCGGCAATTTAGTGCCGATTGTCATTGTGGCCGGTTTGATTGCCGTAGGTCTATGGCTCAAGCCAGAAGCAATGATCCGTGGTTTTGAAGTGTTTGGCAAAGGTGTAATTGCTGTTATTACTATTGCGCTGGCTGCGATCGTGGTTGAAACGTTAACTGGGGTTGTATTGATCCCGGGTATGGCTCCGATTTCCGATGGTATCGAAATTGTTGGCGCCATTGCCATTGTATTGGCCGGTGCATTCCCGATGGTTCACTTTATTACCAAGCACCTAAACAAACCGTTGATCAAACTCGGTAGTTCGATGGGGATGGGAGAAACGGCTGCTGCAGGGCTCGTGGCGACAATGGCTAACAACATCGCGATGTTTAATATTTTCAAAGATATGGATAACCGCGGTAAGGTCATCAATGTTGCCTTTGCGGTGTGTGGTTCGTTTGTTTTTGGTGATCACCTTGGTTTCACCGCGGCGGTAAATAGCGACATGATTTCGGCTGTAGTCGCGGGCAAATTAGTCGGTGGTTTAAGTGCCTTAGTACTTGCGGTATACGTGACACGTAACATGACTGATGAACCAGACATGATTCCAGTAAACCAATCATAGTGTATAACTGTGCTTAATTTAATATAGAGGGGTAGCAGAGATGCTGCCCCTTCTCTTTGGCATAATGTAAGCCCTAGCATTACTTCTATACTTATTATACAAGCCAACTGTTCTCAGTACGGTTTGAAAGGAGAGGTTATGGCAGCGAAGCATTGGAATAAGGAACGATTAGAACAGGGTGAATTCGTTCAGCATGAAAGTATGAGTATGCATGATGGTATTGCGATATGGTGCGACTGTTGTGTCTGTGAGGCGGAACCTTACTGGGTGGAAGTCGCTGAAGAGATGGGGATTAATTTGAGTAATTATGATGAATCTGCGTCAGACTTGAATAAACAGGGTTAAATAAATAGGATGCTTCACAGCTTGAAGCATCCTATCTGAAAACCAGCTTACTGAAGTGTTTCAAGCAGCGTGTTCAGCTCTTTAATTAACTCTTCTGTATCAGAATTATTCTTTTTCATTGCGGCAAAAGTGTCTTTTTGCAGCTTCTCTTGCATACCCATTAGCTCTTCATCAGAAAGAATAGATTCACGTTGCATTGCCATCGCTTTTTTAGCATCAGCAAACTCTTTGATTAATGCACTGCGTTCTTCTTCGCTGGTGTCTTCATCACGCACCTTTACTTGGATCTCTTGAGCCTTTTCTATAAAGGAGTTTGGATCGTAACCAATTTCATCAGCTTTTTGCTGATATGCCTGTTCGAAGGCTTTTGCTTGTTCAACTAGCTCAGGGTTTGACTGCATTGTTTGTTGGCGAATGCTGGTTAAGTCTCGCTGAATCGCATTAATACGCTGGGTGGCTTCTTGTTGGCTAGCAACCGTTGTTGTCGCGACATCACTGGCATTTACCTTAGGGGCAAGACTGAACATCGCCAGTAACATAAGCGGTAAAGAATATTTGGCAAATGTACGGGCTAGGTTAGGGGATTGAGCTACGCGTGTTTTAGTGTTTTGCATATCAGAACCTTTATAATAATTGGTACTTACCCGTTGGCATTCAGTTATATCAAATTGAGTTACCGTAGTGGGTCTATGCAATGTATACAAGCGCTCTAGTGCAATTGTCAGTAGATTGTCATGAAGCCTTGATGATTGCTGAACAGGCTAAGGTTCAAATTGTGGGTATAAAAAAGCCGGCGATCCATATGCCGGCAATAAGAGATAGTTATTTGACTCGCCAGTTAGTGCTGGTCGTGTTCTGTTTGTCTCTTGGAATTAAGATTCATCACTCGCTAAAAATGCTGCATCAAGCTGACAGAAAGCGACAAGTACATTGGCTGCAGCAGCATAAAAACCAAAGTTATCACGCGATTTTGCAGCCTTTGCGAAAGTTGGTAGCCAATTAAGCAACATCGTATTAATAAACTTGAGTTGAGCCTGCATTAGCGACTCAGCCTCTTGCTCAGATTTTTTCTGATTCGCCATTATGATCAAGTTACCCATGAAATCGAGTTCAACAGCAAGGTGATCGGCTGGCTCATTGAATTCTTTTCGCTGAGCGATATCGTATTCATCCATTAACTTGTTCATGTCTTGGGCTGGTTTGTCGTTTAACAAACCGCTTTCACCCACATACATGGATGCATAAGGTAATGCACCAGATTTTGGAGTACTTAAGAATAATCCACAAAAGTCTGCCGCGAGTTCAAGCTGTGCGTCTTCACGTTCCTCTAATCGTTTCAAAGCATCACGTAATTGATCTACAGGTTGCTTTAATTCTGCCGTCATTGCCAGACCAGAAAGGAAAGTGACCATATCACCACTTTGGTATTGCTCAATATCTTGTTCTGTTAGTTCACGAGCAAATAGTGATGACATCCACCAATAAATTTCGGCACGTTGTTCGTTGAAAGCAATGAATTCTTTCATTTTTACTCCAAGTAA
Organism: Photobacterium makurazakiensis; assembly: GCF_050336715.1. Lineage (NCBI taxonomy): Bacteria > Pseudomonadati > Pseudomonadota > Gammaproteobacteria > Vibrionales > Vibrionaceae > Photobacterium > Photobacterium makurazakiensis. The sequence continues at coordinate 37,765 of NZ_JAKJSJ010000048.1, read as the reverse complement.
AGGCATTACGGCCAGTGGTGTGAGGATTAAACCTGTGTCTCAGCCGTAGAGTGAAAACATATTCAGATAAAATTATTAATGCTAATAGATAATTATATGTGAATAGATTTTATGTGCATAATTTTTAAACAAAAAGTGTAGTCAGGGGCAACCCCTGACTACATTATTAATTGTTAACTCACTTATTCAAGATCCATTGCTGGGAATAGCGGGTTAATATCGGTTACTTCAGTTGGGCCATTGAAGCCAGTTACAGCAGGAACTACACCTGTGTATTTTTCGACATTGACTAATGTTGAAGACGCAGTTGTTGCCTGAGCCAGTTTTGATGAGCCAATATCTTGAGTCAGTACATTTGGATCGCCATAAGTACAAATTGTACCTGGTTTTCCACCTTCTAATGGGCTGTACCATGCACCTTCGTGGATACGACAAACGCCTGCCATGAAGTCGTCAGTAACGACAGCACCAGCGAGTACTTCACCACGGTCATTGAAGACGCGTACGACATCACCAGAAACAATACCACGAGATTTCGCATCTTCAGTACTGATGTAAATAGGCTCACGGTCAGCGACTGAGTAGGTAGCACGGTGTTCAGTTGACGAACAAAGCTGTGAGTGCAGGCGGTGTTTCGGGTGCGTGCTCTGTAGGTTCAATGGGAACTGTTGAGAGCGTGGGCCACCGTGACTACGTTCTGTCTTTTCGAACCACATTGGGTGACCTTGACAGTCGTCATAGCCCATATCAGCAATGGTCTTACAGTAGATCTCGATAAGACCAGAAGCGGTACCTAGCGGCTCAAGATCAGGTTCGTTACGGAATGACTCGTGACGTACCCACTCTGAACCTTCAGGGAACTCAATGAAACCTTCTTCTTCCCAGAATTTTTTGAAGTTAGACATACGAACACCGATACCACGGCCTTGCAGGCGAGCACCATTGTAGATCTCTTCAATCCATTCCATTTGCGTTTTACCGCCAGTGAAGGCCTCTTCACGGTCATAACGACGACAAAGTTCACGGAAGATTTCAAAATCATCTTTCGCTTCATACATTGGCTCAACAACTTTAGGCAGGGCGATAATACCTGCGTTAGAGTGGTTACCGTATTGCTCGATATCGTTACGTTCGTGAGTTGTCGTTGCTGGCAGTACAATATCAGCGAAGCGACATGTAGCTGTCCACTGGGTTTCAACCGAAACGACTGTTTCAAGCTTGCGCCATACCTTGATCATCTTGTTACGATCTTGGTGGTGGTGGAATGGGTTGTTACCACAGAAGATTGCCATCTTCATTTCTGGATAGGTAATACGATGGCCATAAGCATCGATAGTCTTACCTGGGTTTTCGATACAATCGACAAAACGTGCTACAGGAATATAAGTTGAATATCCCTTGTAAGAACCATTGTGGATTGGGGCAACACCCGTTACACCACTAAAGCCAGACATCAGCGGGCCGTTTGAGGTAACAGAACCTGCGTCATTGTAGTGCCAACCGAAACCGAAGCCACCACCAGGTAGGCCAATTTGGCCAAGCATTGCGGCAATAACAACCAGCATCCAAGCGTACTGCTCACCATGCTCCATGCGCTGTAGACACCAGCCACCGATAATCTGAGTACGGCCAGAAGCCATCTGACGTGCAAGTTCACGGATAGTATCAGCTTCAATACCACAAATTTTCTCAGCCCACTCAGGTGTTTTTTCTACACCATCTTTCTCACCTGTTAGGTAAGGAACGAACTTGTCGAAACCTGTAGTGTAATCTGCAACGAATTCTTTGTTGTAAAGGTTTTCGCGATATAGCGTATGCGCGATGGCCAGCATTAGAGGAACGTCAGTTTGCGGGTTTACTTTGATTTGCTCACCGCCAACAATTTTTTGCGTCTCAGATTTTACTGGGTCAATGTAGATCACTTTGATCTCATTGTTTTTTACTTTTTCAGCTAGCTGATCATAGTACTCGACAGGACTATGGTCTGGTACTAACCAACCAACTTGAAGGTTTTTAACTGGGTCGGAACCCCAGATAACAATGGTATCTGAATGTTCTAGAACTAGCGGCCAAGATGTTTGCTGTTCATATACTTCCATTGCACCAGCAACGTACGGAAGGACTACCTGTGCAGCACCTGTCGAGTAGTCACCCATTTTACTTAGGTAAGTACCGTGAAGGCCAATAGCACGCATCATGATGGTACCTGCAGAGTGCAGTTTACCAACCGACTGCCAACCAGTGTGACCAGCATATAATGCACTTGGGCCGTAGTTATTCTGAACACGTTCCATTTCGTGATAGAAGAAGTCTAAAGCTTGCGACCAAGGAACACGAACGAATCGGTTATCACCACGTTGAGTGGTGTCTGACTTGTAGCCATGCTTCAGCCAGTCGATACGAACCATTGGGTATTTAACACGTGCAGGGTTATAAACCACTTCACGTACACCATTGATCATGGTCGTTGGGTTTTTATCTTTTTCGAATGGAACTGTGTCTACCCATACGCCATCTACAACTTTTGCACGGAATGCACCCCAGTGAGAACCTGAAAGTACTTCACCGGTGAAGCTAGCTTTAGTGTCTGTTGCAGCCATAGCTTGGCGCGGAGCAAGTAGGCTTGTACCTACGACAGAAGCAGCACTTGCTGCAACCATACCAGACAAAAAGCGACGGCGTGAAATGCCTTTATTTAGAATTTGAGTCGCCATAATCGTTAGATCCTTAAATTTGAATTCTTTTTAGCTGGGTGGTGGTATCCGAATGATTCCACCACCCAATCAGGATTAATGCGCGCCAGCGCCGCCAGTGTCGTTAGCGTGGTTCTGAAGGTACTTAAGAAGCGTACGCTCTTCAGTTTTGCTTAAACGGTAGTAAGCACTCATTGCATTCAAGCTGGCAATCCAACCATTCGCACCGAAGTGGTCTGGTGTTGGTGCAGCATGACAAGCCGTGCAAGTTGCACCATACATGTCATCGGCGTAGTTCCAGATAGGTTGGATATCATCGATCATGTCATCAGCAGTGATCCAAGCTTCAACAGTAACGTTCTGCCAAACAATGTTTGTCGCGCTGTCTGTTAGCTCTTCAATCAATTGTTCGTTTTCTTTAACTTCACCGCGGATAGTTGCTTTAAATACACGCTTACCCATGTACTCAGTCAGTACTCGACCACGGCCTTCTTTTTCTAGCCAGCCATTGATTTCAACTTTAAGCATGTCGTTGTCACGCTCAAGAACGGTGACTTCAGAAGCAGGAAGTAGGTTACCTGAAACACTGCCGTTAGCATCAGCTGTAGCGAAAAGGTCTTTTTCACCTAACGAGTAAAGTTTCTCAGCTGTAGCACCTTGAGATTTCGCAGTTGCTTGTAGTACTTCGAAGTCTTTCTGGAAACCACCAGCCATGTTTGGTAGTTCGTGAGCAATACCTTTGTGACATTCGATACAGTTCATGTCTTCAGCTGCTGCTTGCTTCATTTCAAAAGCAGCTTGAGCTGATTGTTTACTGTGATCCATATCATCGTAAGAGTGGCAGCTCTTACAGGTTTTCGAGTTTTGTTTGCTCATACGATCCCAAACAGTTTGAGCCATACCTAAACGGTGGTCTTCGAACTTTTCAGGTGTATCAATTTTTCCTGTTACGAAATGATGGTAAAGGTCTTTAGCCGCTTCGAGTTTGCGGAATACTTTGCCAGGAAAATCTTTTGGTTGGTGGCAGTCAGTACATGTTGCCTGAACACCAGAAGCATTCTTAAAGTGGATACTTTCTTTATATTCTTCGTAGTTTTGTTCCATGGTGTGGCAAGAGGTACAGAATTCGATAGAAGAGGTGGCTTCAAAACCCTTGTGTACAACAAATGTACCAGCCAAGGTGATACCGATACCAACCAAGACCAAAGCAAGAATTGGATACTTGCTGCTTGGCTTGATTAACTTTTGCCAAAGTTTTTTCATAGTGGAAGATTCCATTTAAGTATGTATGTCTGCCGTAAACTACGGTGACGTATAAATTTTTATGGTTTAATCTTAATGTCACGATATGAATAACGATAAGGGCGGCAATGAACAGGGTTTTCATGTTTATGAAAAATTGTGAACAGCTGTCTGTTATGCTAAGTTTTAAAAGAACAGTAAATAAGACATAAAGAGAATAAAATGAGTCACCATGTACTTGTTGTAGAGGATGAGATTGTTACCCGGACGAAGCTAGTTGGGTACTTTGAAAATGAGGGATATAAAGTCAGCCAAGCTGAAAGCGGTGCCCAAATGCGTGAGGTGATGGCAAGCGAAAAAATCGACCTCGTTATGCTTGATATCAATCTACCTGGTGAAGATGGTTTGATGTTAACCAGAGAATTACGCAGCCGGTCTGAAGTGGGTATTATTTTAGTTACAGGCCGTACTGATAGCATCGACCGTATTGTCGGTTTAGAGATGGGTGCCGATGATTATGTAACTAAACCGTTTGAGTTACGTGAGCTGCTTGTTCGTGTGAAAAACCTGTTGTGGCGCATCTCATTGGTTGAAAAGGCACGTGATGAGACCATGGTTGAACTGCAAGAAGACAGTATTATTCGCTTCGGTGATTGGCAGTTCGATATAAACAAACGTGCACTTACTCATAATGGTGTGCCTGTAAAACTAACTAAGGCAGAATACGAATTATTGGTGGCATTCTCCTCTCACCCTAACGTTGTTCTTAGCCGTGAACGTATATTGAACATGCTAAGTCATCGAGTAGAAGCACCGAACGATAGAACCATTGATGTGCTCATTCGACGTATGCGATCGAAGATGGAAGTTGACCCGAAGAACCCACAGATTTTTGTGACTGTTCATGGTGAAGGTTACATGTTTGCGGGTGACTAATTAACCGTCATGCACATAAGTTCAGTTTGACATAAACTGTAATATTTAGGCCGGTATATCCACTATATCGGCCTTTTTCATATCTAAGAATCGAACCTTTTATTGATCTTAATCAATAATTGTTAATTGTTATGAATAAGTTAAACGTGATGGTGATCATGTTTTGTAGGGGGTAAAAAGGTTCATTTGAGCATTTTTACTTATAAGTGATGATTTTCTCTCAATTTATTAACTAAATTAAACGGCTGCTTTTGAGCGTTTTTATCGAATCTAATACTGGTTGCTTGTTTATTCCACAGTTGTCCGGGGGAGAAATGAGCAAATGTGTTCAGGTCTTGATAGTGAATGTCTACAAGCTTTATTAAATGACGAGTTATGTCGGTTGGTATCAAGAAAAATATAGCGGGTTTTCGGCTGCCTTGAAACAAAAAAGCCTGACAAGGTCAGGCTTTTTTGTTTGAAGTAAACAAGGGTAACTTAGGAAGCGTCGGAACCTTTTGAGTGGTTTTCGTTTAAGATCTTCTCGGTCAACGCTTGAATTTGTGGATAGCTAATAATACTTTGCTTCGCAATGGCTTGTTGTTCGTCTAAGACATCCTGCAGGATGTTTTCCGTTGTTAGCGGATTTGCGAGTACAACACGTAATACGGTTGTTATCTTCCTATTCCATTTCTCAGGCGTTAATCGTGTACGAGAAACAAATGATTTACCTGATTCGCGTTGGCGTTTTTGAATGAATTTAGTGAGATCATTTAGCGCATCAAGTAGTGTCTCTTTGTCTTCGTCAGACGCAATGACTAAGGCTTGCTGTGTTCGTTCCGGAACAAAGCGATAGGTAAGTAAACATAACTCAGGCTCAGAGATTAACTCAAAGTTAGGGTTATCAGTCACGAGTTTGGCAAAGTATTTTGCTTTATCAATACTGTTATTGATGAGCATTTCGTAGCCTGGTCGACTGATAATATTGAGGCTGGCATAGAGTAGCATTGCCATCCCGCTACGTGAGCCCTCTAGGGTGTGGCTACCTAGATCTTTCGACCCTTTACGCAGAATATATTCGGCGTGGTGTTCAATCGCGGTCATGAGCGCAGGATTCTTAAAGATAACCATCCCAGCCCCCATTGGCACATATAGTTGCTTGTGTGCATCGATGGTGACAGAGTCTGCTCGCTCAATCCCTTTCAGCATTGGGCGATAAGTGTTCGACATCAACGTTGCACCGCCCCAAGCGGCATCAACATGGAAATGGCAACCATGTTGTTCAGCAATATCGGCAAGCTCATCAAGCGGGTCTATATTGCCTGTCTCTGTCGTGCCTGCGACCCCAATAATTGCAAATGGCTTAATATTATTCGCTTTTAGCTCAGCCATTTTTGCTTTTAGCTCAGGAATGCTAATACGGTTATTATTATCAGCTTTTACGGGGATCACACATTCCCGACCAATACCAAGTATATCCGCCGCTTTTTTCAATGAGTAGTGACCACGTTCAGACACTAAAATAGCAAGGTCATCATAGCCATAGTGCTTCATGGCGCGGAACAAACCTTCTTGTGCGACACCTTTAAAGTGACCATCAGGCTTTAATGCATTGTTACGGGCAACCCAAAGCGCAGTGATATTCGCAATTGTTCCCCCAGAGCAAAATGCGCCCAGAGAATGGTTGGCGCTATGCATCCATTGCTGATAGAAGCTGTCATCTTCTTGGTAGATCAAGTTATGCAGCATCCCTAACACTTGCCGTTCAAGTGGCGTAAATGCTTTGGATGTTTCGATCTTAACTAAGTTTTGGTTTAGCCCGATCATGATCTTAGATAACGGCATCAAGAAGTAGGGGAGAGCCGATGTCATATGACCGATGAAAGAGGGCGCAGAGGTATGAACCGACTGAGCAACCAGCTTATCAAGTAAGAAGTGTGTATGATCAGAAACAAAGCTAGGGCTTTCAGGCAAGGCAGCTGATGAAAAGTCCTTTTCTATTTCTGCTAATGGTTTCTCTCGGGCTGCAATGTGTGTTTGTAAAAACGCATTGAGGTTTTCCGAGATATCCTTTTCAATTCGACCAAGGGTTGAATCGGGTGCTTCCGGCACCGTAAAAATGCGATGCAACGACTCTTCGGTCGCATCGGCTTTTCTGTAATCCACTGCCATATATAGCTATTACTTATACTTTGATTCGGCAAACTGATGTTAATTTAATGCAATTTAACGCCTGTGTCTCGAAAAAAATAACGATTTGATGCCTTCTACTAATGACCTTATTATTGATAATGATAAAAAATGGGATAAGCACTGAATGGCTTAGCCCATTTATCTGAAGCACATCAATACCTTTGTGATCAGAACTTATAGTTGATACCAAGGCTGATTAACAACGAGTCTTCATCATAGAAATTAATGTTTGATTGGCTTTGGTTGTAGCCTATGAGTGAGACAACCCCCCAGTTCTCCCAGTCAAACGGTTCTTTGTATTCATAAGCAAGGAAGGCACCCCATTTATCATCTTTTTGCTTAGTATCAAAAACGGGGTTTGATTCATCATAACTTGTGTTGTTGTAGCTTAATGTCAAAGCCAAGCTTGAACTGCGCATAGCTTGAATGATACCAATCTCTGCCCCGAAACTATTGCTTGCCATCGCCGCACCATCGGCGTCTAGGCGGGTATAGTTAATGGCACTACGTAAAATTTGAAATCGGCTGATAGGGTGGAAGTAGCCGATCTCTGTATAAAAAATATTCCCTTCACGATTAAGTTTCGCTTGTTCTTCTGGGGTGTAGCTTGCGAAGCCACTTTGTTCATCATCAATGGCTTGCTGACCACCAGAGAGCTCTAGCGAGAAATTAGACCCTAAGATTTTGTCATACTGAAAGCGGACACCTTGAATTGTGCTCTCGGTCTCTTCACGTCGAGTGTCGGTAATAAATGGGTCTTTCCATGTGTCTGTTTTTAGCACCCCCGGCACATAGCTTAGGGTGATCATACCATTGTTTTCTATACGGTAGCGGTAGCCAAGTTCGACATGGAAGCGACCTAAGGCCAAATCTGAGCGGCTTGTACCAAAATAGAGTTGTTGTTTACGATCTTCTGTTGTGTAACTGACAGTACCAAGTGGGGCGACAAAGGCGTTGCTTTGTGAAGAAGCCTCTGAATCGAGCGTTGAGATCGTATGGTTGTCAGTATTGAACTGTGACGTACTGTCGGTGTAACCGACAAGGAAAGAAATATCAGCACCAAACCCTGGGGTCCATGGGCGAGGGCCGTTGGCGTGCGCCTCTAGTGAAAGAAGAGCCAAAGAAAATATGCCGATGGTGACGGCATGACGCTGCGGGATCATCCTGCGCTCCTTGCTTTAATTGTAAAAAACATTTTTATGAGAGTGCCCAAATAAGCAACGGTAAACGAGTTTAAATAACTCGTTGTTATAAAAAGAGGTTTATTTTGGATGATCTCGTTCCTTGAGACCACCCATAGTGGGAATATTTTACTTATATTTTATAGAACTAGTTGCATTCAATACCTGAAATCGCCGTTATTTTTTCGTTATAGGCGTTTAACGGCTTTTCGATGGTACCCGGATGAGTCAGCAGCTCCGCAAATGCACTGCGCAATTCATAATTTTTCGGGTGAGGTTTACTTTGGCGATCATCGAAAGATAGCTTCGCAATTTTACCCAGCTCATTGTCTTGTTCAGATAACGCTTTAACGTCTTTTTGGCTAAGGTTTAGCCACGACTCTATCGGCTGAGAAAGTGCGAGTTTGTCCTTATCGTTTTCTAAATACCAATCGACTGCTTCACGGTTGAGCTCAAAATGATGTTTACGTCCAGCTAGAAACCAGTCACCGACTTCCTTAAGGTTTTCATCTTTTTCGACTGTTAGTTCCACAAGGCTTTGATACCAAGAGAGTGATGCATCAATATATTGATGATATTTATCGCTTTCACAGCTTGTTGAAGATGCAAATACTGTTGTTGGCAGCATGACAGTCGTAAGTAAAATAGCAGCTAACTTCATTGCCTTTCCTTGATTGAGTCTAAATTGAGATTACGTTACCGCGCTTGTTTACTTGATTGTAACGCTCTGCTTGAATGAAGGAAAAGCCTTATTTACCAGAACAATACATTCTTAACATTATTTATTCTGGTGATTCAGTGAGTGAGGAGCAGAACATAAAAAAGAGGCTCAAATGAGCCTCTTCATGGTTATGTTGCTATGTGCTTGGTGAGTGCTATTTTTTCTGCTTCTTCATTGCAACGGAAATACAATACGCCGCGCCACCCCAAGTGATGCCTAGTCCGAACAGCATCATGATAATTGCACCTGTTGTCATATTATGCCTCCTGCTCTTTCTGTGGCTTCGATGAAATATTGATAATAACGGCAACAATAAACATTGCAGCAACGAGTCCCCAACCTAACATGAGTAGATCAGACGTTGCGTAACCGCCATAGCCTTCGTTAAAGGTGTTAACAAGGTTTGTGCCTAGAATAATCGCAAGCATTGCTGGGCTTAGGAAGCGGATACAAATTTCAAACCACTTACCAATGCTAAACTCTGAAATGCTATTTACATAACTACGGATATCCGAAACTTTAAGCAGCCATGCAATGATAACCAGCTCAATTAAGCAACTTGCAAGTAACGCGACGTTATTAATGAAGTAGTCGACCAGATCAAGTAGCAATAGGCCGCCATTGGTTGCAAAAGCCATTGAAACGATAAAACCAGTACCACATACCCAACAAGCAGCCACTTTACGTGTTAAATTCAGCTTATCAATAATGGCTGATGTTACCGCTTCAATGATGGAAATGTGCGAGCTTAAGCCAGCGACAACCAATGCAAAGAAGAACAGTGGACCAAGAATATACGGTGCAGGTAACAAGTTAATAGCTGCTGGGATAGTTACAAATGCAAGGCCAACACCTGCGGAAACAACTTCCGTGATGGGTTTGGCTTGCTCTTGTGCCATGTAACCAAGTACACCAAAGATAAGTACACCAGCAGTAATAGAGAAACCACAGTTAATCAATACAGTCATGAAGGCGTTATTATTAATGTCTGACTTATCCGGTAGGTAACTAGAGTAAGCAATCATAATGGCAAAGCCGACACTCAAGGTGAAGAATATTTGACCGTATGCCGCTGACCATACTTTCGCATCTAATATTTTACTGAAGTCAGGTTGGAACAAGTAGTTCAGACCATCAAGCGCACCGGGTAAGAACACAACACGGCTAATTAGACCAATAACCATGATAAACAGTAAAGGCATCATGACTTTACTTGCACGTTCAATACCGCCTTTAACGCCAGTAAAAATTGCAGCAAAGGTAATTGCCCATGCAATTGCCATTGGAATAGCAATATGGCTCTGTAGGCTACCTAATTGGCTAGGAGTGTTATCGCCTAACTTTAGGTATTCACCAAAGAAGAACCCATTCGTATCTGAACCCCAGCTTTGTGTGAATGAATAGCTAAGGTATGAAATAGCCCAACCGATAATTGCAACGTAATAAACAGCGATGATCGCTGCGATAAATACTTGGAACCAGCCTAACCATTCAAACTTAAAGCCTAGTTTCGAGAAAGCACGAGGTGCAGCCCCGCGTAGTTTATGGCCAAGGCTGAACTCCATAATCATAAATGGAATACCAGCGGTGAGCATGGCAAAAAGGTAAGGAATAAAAAATGCGCCACCACCGTTTTCATAAGCCATATAAGGGAAACGCCAAATATTCCCTAGTCCAATCGCTGAGCCTACTGCGGCAAGGATAAACCCGGCACGAGAGCCCCATTGTTCGCGTTTCATATACATCTCCTTATGTACTGCATATCTCTATGAAACCAAGATTTAGAAGGTAAAAATTCTGTGTATTAACAATAACAAGCGTGGAAATTGAAAGGTAAGACCACGCTAATGGGTTGAGATTAACCAGACAAGAGATGTAAATCAATAGAGTGTGGTGTTGTTAATGCCTGTGTGATTAGGTGTTAATTATTGGTATTCTTTTAATGCGCGGTACAAATGAAGTGTTTATTTGCTTCACCTGGTTTAAATGACCAATGCTTTGGGGCTTATGTGGCTTGAAATATTATTTTACAGACATAAGAAAACTGACTGTAAAACCAGTGATTCATAGTTAAATCATATGGAGTAGGGTGTAATGGATGGAAATTGACCACCTTGGTGGCCATAAATTGTGAGACGTTTGCCTAAAACGAGTAACTAATACCAAGGTTAGTATGGAATTGTGACATCCATTTAGATTCGATTTTGACATTGCAGCTTTCGTCGCCTGTTGGCAGGTTGCAAATGGTTGTTGTATCACTGTCGATTAAGCTGAATAGCCAACGTGTTTCAAAGACAAGGTTGAGGTTCGAGGCGATTTTATATTCGACACCGCCATGTAGCCCGCCTGAAAAAAGCATATCACTGTCAGTCCAATCGGCATCAATAATCGTAGTACCCAGACTGGCACCGACAAAAGTATCGACGTGTTCGAAAGTATCAAACCGTAGTGCACTTTGAAAATGCACATATGATAGCGAACCACTGTCATTAAAATTTGCAACATTTGTAGGTTGATGACTTAGATATAATCCAACCCGTCCATTATATAAATCAGTTTCGAGACCGAGTGCATAATGAACGTCGTTATCAATATCAATTTTGATGTTGTTTTCATCGCTAAAACTATTAGAAAAGCTGTAACCTAGATAAGGCGTTACATAGACGGCATTGCTGGCAAGAGCCGGACTTACGGCTATTACCCCTAAAGTGAACATCATGAATCTCATTTTTATCATTATCCATACCCGTTAACGTGGCGACAGAATGAATACCCGAGCTAATTTTAGACTGAATATTACTCTCAGGGCGCTGGGTATGAGGCGTTTTATATTAAAAGTTGGTATTAATACTTAATTGTAGTGTGACATCATTCTGATATTCATGCTTTTTCAATGGCTAGAATCTTGAACTCCCCCTAAAATAAGGTTAATACTTTGTTAATGTTTAGTTTGATTTAGAGGCATGATATGGAAAAAGATTTGAAACACGCCATTGCATTAGCTGCAGTTACGATGTCTGTCATTAYCACTTTTGGTTTAATCGCAATCACAACATAACTTGCTAATAATTATTGATAATCTTAACAGTGTTCCAGTTTGATTAAGCAAGGTAGGGTATACTGTCGACATAGTGTTCTCGAAGTATTGGTGAGAATGTGTATGACGAATCATTTACCTTTTAGCTTAAAAGATTTTAATTTACCATTAGTTAACAATTTCTCTCGACAGTTGTTGCAGGTGAAAAGGAAAAAAATTGCGCTTGTTGTTCAGGGTGGTGGACAGCGTGGGATATTTACAGCTGGTGTTTTTGATGCGTTCTTAGATGCTGGGTTTGATCCCTTTGAGCTTTATATCGGTACCTCTGCAGGCGCACTTAATTTATCATCATTTATTAGTCGACAACCTGGTTTTAGTTATAATTTCATCGTTGATTTCACAACTGACAATGAGTTCTTCAACCTTTATAAATATTTAAGCCAACAAAAGCCCATGAATTTGGATTGGGCATTGCAAGCCGTTATACCTGGCGGTTCAATGCCGTTGGATGTTGTAAAGGCGCAAGAGGTACTCGCTAAGCGTACAGCCTTGGCATGCGCAACTCGAAAAGATAATCTCCAAGATTTGTATCTACCACTCTACGGCCACAATTGGTGTGAAGTGTTAAAAGCAACCTGTGCCATTCCCGTTATTTATAACCAGCCTGTTAATATTGATGATCTTGAGTGGGTTGATGGGGGCGTGAGTGCAGCTGTACCTGTAAAAGAAGCGTGGCAACGTGGTGCTGATTTGGTTGTGGTGGTACGAACAGAACCGCTTGCATATAAGCAAGGCGATAGCCGTACTACAAATGATTGGCGTGGCAGAATAGAGTCAGCTTTACCTGAGTACATTGACCGACTGAGTATGAACACATCATTTGATAAGGTGAAGACGCTGCATAGTGAGTTTTCAACAAAGTTTGACCAATGGAAACATAGTTTACGAGATAAAGGGATGAGCCTCCCTGATCGAAATGTCGACGAAGTGGCAGCATCGAAAGAAAGAGGGTGGAGTTTACTTTCCCAAGAAAATATTGAACGGCTGCTGGCAATGACGGGGAAAGGCAAAAGCAACGAAATATTAGAAATGCTCAATCGGTATTATACAACGTATAACGATGCTCATGAATTTATGCTATCTCCCCCTGAAGGTTTGAAAGTTATCCAGATTACGCCAGAAAAAAACCTGCGTAGTCGAGCACTACTAAGTGATAAAGATGATCTGGAAATTGATTACAGAGAAGGCAAAAAAGTGGGACGTGAATTTGTTAATCACTTTGCGGATATTCTAAATGAAACGTCTTCCGTAAGCCCTTCAGTGAAATAAAGGCATTGGAATTATTTGGAATAAAAAAGGAACGCGAAAGCGTTCCTTTTTTGACTCTAACGATTAAGCTAGAACTTTCTGTAGCCAAGGCCAGCCCTGCTTTTTACGGCTTAGGGTGTTTTCCATCATTAACTGACCATTGTCAGCAAACTGGTCTAGAGTTGCGTTCCACTCTCCCTTGTAAAGTAGGCGAGTCGTGCTTGTTGTGATATCTGTAAGCATTAGCGCAGCCATTGCAAGGCCTTCTGAATCACAGCGGCGTTGTAGGTCTGCATCTAGTTCATCGATAATTGCATCAACTTGCTCAAGAGTTGCAAGTTCAATTTGACCAACAACAACGTCACGGTTGTTGAATGGGTAAGCTTTAAGATCTTTTTCTACTAACTCAGCAGCAGAAAGACCTTCAATATCAGTTTTAGCGATAAGTAGCTCTTTGATGAATAGGTCAAGATCTTCAACACCAGCAAGTAGTGCAAGTTCAGCTACTGCATCTTTGTCTTTTTGTGTGCATGTTGGTGAGGCAAAACCAACAGTATCACTTAGAATTGCAGACATCATCAGTGTTGCAAGTTCACGAGTGATTTCAGTTTCTTCCATCTTGAATAGGTTAAACATGATGGTACAAGTACAACCAACAGGCCAGATCCAAGCTTCAAGTGGGTTGACTGTCATTACATCACCTAGGCGGTGGTGGTCAACAATACCTACAATTTCAGCGTCTGCGATATCGTCTGGTGCTTGTGCTAGATCTGAGTAGTCTACTAGCCAAACTTTTTCACCAGCTACGCCAGTACACATTTCTGGTTGATCAACACCAGCTGTTTTTAGGATGTGCTGCGTTTCACGGTTTAGTTCACCTTGACGAACGGCTTTAGCTTCAAGACCGCGAGCTTTCAGTAGCTCTGCGCCGACGAGTGCTGAACAAATACTATCGCTATCAGGGTTTTTGTGACCAACTACTTGAATCATTTCGTTTCCTTTACTGCGTCAATAACAGCGTTTGAGCTGTTAGACAATTTAATCAATCCAGCCAGATGAAAGAGTAACTGGAATTCTAACCGAGCAATTTTAGAGTTTTTGTGAAAAATAACAATTGAAGTGACCTAAAAAAGGTGCAATTGTTTATTTCAACGCCTATTTAGCTCTGTTGTTGCTCGCTAATATGCTGTTCAGTCGAAGCTGTTGGGTTAGCGTTATATTTTAGTATTTCACTAAATGACAGTGGCTTACTGAAGAAGTAACCTTGCATAATCCAGACGCCTTTGCTTTGTAAGTAGTCAACTTGGGCTTGGTTCTCAACACCTTCAGCAATGAGCTTGAGCCCTGCATGTTTAGCGAAAAGTATGATTGAATCGAGAATGGTCGATTTCATGTCATTCGTACCAATCGTATCGATGAACATTTTATCAATTTTTAACGTGTCGATTGGTAAAGCCTGAAGGTAACTAAACCCACCATAACCTGTACCTGCATCATCAAGTTTTATAGAAATACCATGTTCGTTTAGGCGAGTAATGACTTCATGTGCCAGTGGTAAATTGGAAAAGGGCGTTCTTTCTGTTACTTCAAATGCTATTGAAGATGGCGGTATCTGACTTTTTTCCACCATAGCAAGTACATCGTCGGCGAAAGCATGGCTTTCAAGTAATGCAGGAGTGACATTTAAACTTAAAAATCCAGCTAATTGATGTGCTGATGCTTGAGTAAATTTACTCGTGATATCTGATAACAAATAGTATGTCAGTTCAGTGATCTGCCCGCTGTACTCTGCAATAGGTATAAATTGCTCTGGTGAAATATGCTCACCATTTTTTTTGTGCCAACGCATAAGCACCTCACAACCTTCGAGCTGATTGGTTTGCGTGTTAACGATGGGTTGATAATGCGGGATAAACTCTTTTTCTTGTAACCCAACTGTTATCAAATCTTGCAGCGTACGCTCAGGCGTGCGTTTCAGCCCAATCAACAAACATACTGATAGCAATAATGATGAAAGTAAAAGTTGTACAGTGAGTAAATCTTTCTGAACAATGTATTTTATGCCCTCAGGGGTGGCAGATATCGTAATGATATATTGAGGGCTGAAATTTTTACTGGCTATCGGAGTGTACTGCTTATCAGGGTGTTGAAGGTACAACGGGATATGGCTGCCTTGATATTCTAATGCCATGGCAACGCAACCTGTACACATTTCACTATCAGTATAGATATTTTGAAATGGCTCTGTAATGGTAATGAGCTGGCCCGTTGGCATGTTGAAGGTTACTTTGACACGATGGTTAAAGTAGGGCTCGACGGAATAACTCCTGTTAGCATTGCCGCTTAGAAGCTTTGCTTCTGATTCATTAAATTCTTTTATTAAACTGACTTCGTCACCATAGATTGAGCAGCGTGATTGCTTGGTATGAAGTTCTATAAGCTGAATAACCGTCGACTCTTCAATGGTTTCACGCAGTAAGGCTAAATCCTTTTTATTACAAGTAAAACTTAGCTGATCAACTAATTGATCAAGTTCCTTACCTAACTCAAGGTAGCGACCTTGGTAAAATGAATGAAGGTTGTCTAATCGTTTACTTACATCAAACTTAAATAGCTGATTGCTGAGCATACTCGATGAAATGGCAATAATGGCGAGGCCAGAGATGAAAAGAAGGGAGGGTAAACGCCAACGTAACCAGAAAGAGTGAGTCATTAAGCCAAATATGCGTATGAATAAAAGAAGCATTTAATCATAGCTGTAGCGAATATAATAGTTAAAAAGCAGGCAGTATACTGCTTGTTTCTATGATTAAATAATTCGCACTTGTAAGTGGTTGTATTAGAACGGTGGTCAAGGGAGTAGCCATAACGCCATTAAAGGTATATAAATAATACAAGTTATTTGAGAGGGAAGAGATAACCATGTTAGTGTTCAGATTATTGCCTGTAGTGATCAGTTTTTGGTTACTTGCAGCACATTACTTACGCTTTTCTAATCTAGGCATGCTGTTAGTACTAGCATGCTTACCCTTGCTGCTTCTTTACCGTTCCTCATATACGCCGAAGTTAATAACGGTGTTGCTGGTTGTTGTTGCAGCTCAATGGTTAATGATCACTTATGACATGGTGTCACTAAGACTGATGATGGGTAATGATTGGATCCGGTTATTGTGTATCATGGGGGGCGTAGTGTGCTTTACGTTGATGTCGGCATGCTGTTTTCAGACTGAAAAAGTCAATAATTTCTATAAGAAGCTAGCACCTAGATAGGGTTGATAATTCCCGTCGTGATATGTTATAACATAACAATTCGTTGGCGTTTTACCTAATATTTACTTTTAATGTATTAACAGAGTGTCACGAAGCTGTTTTAGTGTAATAATTTTAGATATCATCTTAGAAAAAGTGCAATGCTTGATAAGTGCTAAGTGCTTCAATGCATGTCATATTAAGTGTTGATTAAAGAATATTGGCCAGATAGTAAGTGTCCTTTGATATTGATTTATCGAATTAGTGAATAATCAAAGCAGGCGCTCGCTTGGCAACAGAAGTACTTAGGAACAACATGGTAAATGTAAGGGCGAGAGTGCCTTTTAAAGTTGGCTTAAAAAGCAATATTTCAGCAGACCTTCTATCGTTCAATAACTTAGAGTCAGGTAAAGAGCACGTTGCTTTAGTTTTTCAAACGGCAGACCAATGTGATGAGCCACCTTTGGTTCGCATGCATTCTGAATGTCTGACGGGAGATGTCTTCCACTCATCACGGTGTGACTGTGGTGAACAACTAGACGAAACCATTGAAAAAATGGGATTAGAAGGTGGGGTATTATTATACCTTCGTCAAGAAGGTCGCGGCATTGGCCTATACAATAAGATAGATGCTTATGAGCTTCAAAGTCAGGGCATGAATACTTATGAAGCGAATAATCACCTTGGTTTTGGTGATGACTTGCGCGACT
The DNA here is from genome assembly GCF_050336715.1 of Photobacterium makurazakiensis. Taxonomy (NCBI): domain Bacteria; kingdom Pseudomonadati; phylum Pseudomonadota; class Gammaproteobacteria; order Vibrionales; family Vibrionaceae; genus Photobacterium; species Photobacterium makurazakiensis. The sequence continues at coordinate 20,516 of NZ_JAKJSJ010000048.1, read as the reverse complement.
TCACTGAAGCCGCGTATATGCTTAAGGCGCTCGGTATCAATGAGATTCGCTTAATTACGAATAACCCTAAGAAAATTCGTGAACTTGAAGCACTTGGCATTACTATCTCAGAGGTTGTTGGGACAAAAGCGCATGTCAAAGATGGCAATGAAAGCTACCTAAAAACCAAGGCTAGTCACGGTAAACACCGCTTCCATTTTGATTAATCTTAATGTTTAACAGCCCTGATTAGTCAGGGCTGTTTTGTTTCTTGTTTCATTTAAGAAGCAGTTTCAGCTAAGAATCAAATCTAACGTTCACCTTGCACTTCAAAGTCATCATACTCAAGTTGTGCCGTCCCATCTTCTTGTAGTGCCCAATGTTCTTCATGTACAACACCAAACGCTTTGTTCATTGTCCACTGTGAACGGAGTATGTAGCACTTATCACTTTTCTTTTCCCACGTTGTATTTTGATACTGAACATTGTTGTAGCCTGAATCGATAATGTTTTGCCAAAACGCTTGAATTTCGTCTCGCCCTGTAAATGTACCAAATGGACGGGCATGCATAATGGTATTGGCTTGATACTGCTCAGCACATCCTTTTGCATCTTGTTGGTTAAATGCATTTTGCCAGCGAGTTATGCCAGCTATAAAAGCTTCAGGTACTGGTGTATTCATCGTGTTGTCCATGTTGTTATCCTTTAATGTCATCAATATCGTTAGCAAGATGTTCAGAGTGTTTGTATTTAGTGCTAGCGAGTCGCATTAGCTTGTGTATAAGCATAAAAGATAAATTGATGGAGAAATATGAAGTAATATGTAAGTACTGTTTAGTTAAATCGAACAATAAAAATGAATTACTTACGTCATATGGCTGTATTTGCAAAAGTGGTAGAAAAAGGCTCGATAAGTGCTGCTGCAGATGCATTGAGTTTATCTAAATCGGTAGTTAGCCAGCACCTTAAAACACTCGAGAATGAGTTAGGCATTATTTTATTGGTGAGAACAACAAGGCGGCAAACGTTAACGCCTGCTGGGGTCGCGTTCTATGAAAAATGTCAGCAAATGAATCAGCTAGCGCAAGATGCATGGGAAGTCGCAAAAGAAAGCCAGTTAACACCGACGGGCACAGTAACGATTACAGCCCCTCACGCACTGATGAGTAGCATTGTGGCCCCTGCGATTGGAGAGCTAGTTTCTGTATACCCAGCTATTATTCCGCATTTAATTGCTGATGACGGTCGGTTAGATCTTATAGAACACAGTATCGATTTTGCAATCAGGGTGGGAGAATCACCATCCAGCAGTTATAAGCAACGAAGGCTAGGTGAATTTCGTGATGTATTGTGTGCTTCGCATGATTATATGCGACGGAGTAATACAGTGTTAGGTTATTCAAATACTATCGCTGAGGACTTACAGCAATTAGACTACGTTGCGAATGTATGGCAGGGAAAGTACGTGGTTCACCAGCTTTTTCATTCATCCCGAAAAGATGGCTTAACGGTAGTGTTGCACCCAACCCGGTTTGCTGATTCTTTACCGACAGCATTGGCATTAATAGAGTCAGGTGCTGGTATTGGAATTGTACCGGAGTTTCTCTTTGAGCCGCTGGCGCAGGAGGGGAAGCTTACTTCTGTTGTTGACGGGGCTTATTTAATGCCAACAAATGTCTACGCTATTCACGCCTTTCAATCATCGATGCCATTACTCGTGCGACTCTGCATAGATGCAATAGAAGCGAGACTTGCCACTAAATCATAATATTGTTTTAGCCAGAATACCTAAGCCTTTAGTAATAATGTTCATAATAATGTAAGTGGTTTTTTAAGTGTGCATATTATTCAGCTTGTTACACGCTTTTGGCTATATCTATAGAGTATGAGTTCGCATTATATTTTCTAATGAAATTCATAATAAACTATCGTGCTTAATTACGCTCTAAATTCTTGCTCAAATGCCCATTCAGCTTTACTATCCCTCCACCCAAATAGTGCTTGTTACCATGTAAATCAATCAATGCGGGTTTATGTTTTAACAAAGATTATCTTATGGGTTTTTATCCTGCCTTCGAGTGGTGTTTTTAATAAATACCTCTTTTATCTTTATATTATTCTGTGATGAGGATTTAGCTGTGGAACAGCAATCGTCTTCTGCTAAGTTAGCAAAGCTGTTATTTTTAATAATCATTCTGGCTGCTGTCGGTCAAATGACACAAACCATGTATGTGCCATCTATTCCGGCAATGTCGGAATACTTCTCGGTTAAGTCTGCATATTTGCAAGCCGTGATGGCCGTATATTTGATCCCTTATGGTCTCTCACAGTTCGTTTATGGCCCACTGTCGGATCGTATTGGTCGACGCCCAGTTATCATCATTGGTATGGTGATCTTTCTTGTTGGTGCGTTAGGCGCATTACTTGCGCCTAACTTTGAGTTATTTTTGTTAGCCAGCTTTGTTCAGGGTTTAGGTACAGGTTGTAGTGGTGCAATGTGCCGTACGGTTACCCGCGACTGCTATAACGGCAATGAATTACATCGAGCCAATAGTTTTGTAAGTATGGGGGTTATTTTCTCACCATTACTTGCGCCAGTATTAGGCGGATACTTATCTGCTGAGTTTAATTGGCAATCGAGTTATGTGTTCTTACTCGTTTTTGGTTCGATTGTTACTGTCGCCATGATGTTTATGTTTACTGAAACGTTACCTGCCGAAAAACGCCGTAATGAGCGAGTTTGGGTTAGCTACCGTTATGTAATAAGCAATCGTCGTTTTCAAGCGTATGTTTTATGCATGATGGCAACATTCTCTGGTATTGCTGTTTTTGAAGCCGCAGCAGGGGTGCTATTAGGCAGTGTGTTAAAACTAGATCCTAAAACGGTGAGTTGGTTGTTTGTATTACCGCTTCCGGGCTATTTAGCGGGTGCTTGGTTATCTGCGACCTTAGCTAAGCAAATGGGTAACTTCCGAGTCATGATCTTGGGTATGATGGCGATTATTGTTGGTGCAGTATCAATCTTGATTCCAGGTATGGCTGGATTAGTGACAGTGAATTCACTGATTGGTGGTGCGTTCGTGTATTTTATTGGGGCGGGTATTTTGTTTCCAGCAGCAACGACTGCAGCGATTCAACCCTTTCCACAACATGCTGGAACAGCAGGCGCAGTGCTTGGCGGCTTACAGAATTTAGGTGCCGGTATAGCAACACTTGCGGCATCCTTGATGCGTGCAGAAGATCAATATAGCCTTGGCGCAGTTATGACAGTGATGGCAATACTCGTTGTACTCAGCTTGTTTTTGGTTTATCGCAGTAATCAACAAGATGATGCCCCCGTACTGGTATAGATACTATTATTGAAGAAAAAGAAAAGGCGAAGTACGTATGTTTTTACTCGTAATCGAGAAACATACAGTACTTCGCCTTTTTTGTGTTTAGTCCACAGCGAATGTTTATAAAGCTAAAAATGCTGAGGTTAATATTCTGGTCTTGAATAATTACTTAGATATACATCGTTACAGTTTATAGTGCATAAAGTTGCACCTCTCATGTTTCAAATCATATTGGTTTATCTTTAATTATCATATAATTACTGAGCTACACCTCTGTACCCATAGAATAATTAGGATAATAATCAACCGATGTTAATACTCAAAAAACAGCATCAAAAAATAATGGATAAACTGCAAACGGATCATAAGCAAGGGTTACAGCACCTACAAATACAAATAGAAGAACTTAAGGATGAGCTCGTTGAATCACGCAGAGAGAGTGAAAGGCTCAATACTGATTTAATGATTTTTTCAACACTGTCTCATCACCAGCAAAGCGGATTTCGCTTATTGAATGATATTCGTGAAAGCCTAGTTAATAGTGCTGAAAACCTGAATAGTGAAGATCAGCAGTTATCTGCCTTAACGAGTGTATTTACACAAACCCGTGATGCAATTTCAAAACTCGATGAGCGAAGCCATATGATCGCTGATCAAACGGAGAAAAATCATAACCTAATTGGCCGGCTTGATGAATCGGCATCTGGGATTCATGAGTTTATCAATGTAATTAGAAATATTTCTGAACAGACAAACCTGTTGGCATTAAATGCCGCCATTGAAGCTGCACGAGCCGGTGAGTCCGGACGTGGTTTTGCCGTAGTTGCCGATGAAGTGCGTAGTTTAGCGTCAACCAGTGCAGAAGCGAGTACGAATATTGATGGACTTGTTAATGATGTTATAGACATGACATCACAAATAAAGTCGGCAAATAATGAAAGCCTTATCAGCGTTGAAGATGTATCAGCAAGTAATCTACAAATGCGCACTGTCATTGAGGAAGTACTTGATTCTAGCCATAAAATGCAAAAAGTTATTGGACAGTCGGCAGTAAGAGCATTTTTGGAAACCGTTAAATTAGATCACGCGGTATGGAAAAATAATGTTTATACCCGAATAGCTAATAATGAAATAGGTACCTTGAATACTCATAAAGAGTGCCGGCTAGGTCAGTGGTATTTTGAAGGCGAAGGCAATGAGTCTTATCGTCACTTCCCAGCATTTGTTAAAATGGATGAGCCACACCGCTTAGTGCATGAAATGGGACAAATGGCGCTGAATGCGAAAAAGCAGGGCGATAGTCATGCTTTGCTGGCCGCGACAGAGGCTATGGAAAAAGCAAGCTCAGAAGTGGTGGCATTGATTGATGAGTTGATCGTGCAAGCAAGCCAACATTAATTACGACAAATATACCCAAGTTACATCAATATACCGTTTCAGTATCTTGAAGTAACTTGGATCGCTTAAACCCGAATTGCCTTAATCACGCTTCCAAAGAATATGGCAGAATTTATGTTCAGGATCTCGGCTAACCAGTAAACGAGCAAACACATCATCAAGTTCGTCATTTTCTTCGTTTACCAGACCAACACGAATTTCGGCATAAACTTCTTTATCAACGTCAAAGCCGACATGCTCAGCCCAGTCGTCTTTTGTTTCGACCAGTTCAGCGGCACCGCGTTCATCAAATTGCAGGGTAAATAACAATACATCTGCAGATTCGAGGTTATCTGACGCCATTTCTAGAAAAATATCGTAAGCCGCATCAATCGCATCGTCGTAAGAAATCAGGTTTGGTGTTTCCATGAATTACATCTATCTCAGGTTGAGTGAAGCTACAGTATAACGATTGAGAAGAAGGGGAACAAATGAAAGGGGCGAGTACGTCAGTTCACTGTTACGCGGGAAGTAAAGCGGAAGCCATATGGGATAGAAAGCCAACATTTTCAGCCTAGATGACTATGAGTAGAATATTTTAGTGATTATTCCGTTTATAATTACCTTGTTATTATAAAGCTGCAAAGGAAATACCGTGCCGACTGCGTTACCCACACTTGATAGCCAATCACCACTCCAGACTCAATGTCACTCTATCGTTGTTGAAGCCGTTACTCAGCTATCATCCAGTTTTGGGACTGCACTCCATAGTATCTACTTGTCTGGGAGCGTAGCTCGCCGTACTGCAACGATTGGTGATTCTGATTTGAATTTAACGTTGGTACTCAATCGAGCATTAAGTCCAGCCCAAGATGCTTTGTTAAGTACGATAAAATATCATTTTGCCAATCAACAGAAAGTGTTTACGCAACTATCGCTACGTGTTGTTTTGCTTGAAGATGTGCTTTCTATTTCGTCCGTATTTACTTGGGGGGTTTGGCTTAAACACAGTAGCTTTTGCCTTTATGGTGACGACTTATCAAGTCGCTTCGGTTGTTTTGAGCCTAGTTGGGATATCGCTAAATCGTTAAATGGTGATATTGCAGAGCAGCTTAAGGGGTACCGACAGAAAATCATGACGACGAAAGTACTCGCGAGTTATATTGGCTACTGCCAAGCTATTGCAAAGAAAATGATTTGGAGCTGTTTCTCACTAGTTCTTCATCGAGAAAAAAAATTAGCACTGTCATTGGACGATGCAGCGAAGACGTTTCTGAAATACTACCCTGAGAAAGAAACCGAGATTGAGCGGCTGTATATTTTGTGCTCTGGTCAGCAAGTCCCTAAAAAAGCAGCATTATTTATGATTAATGAGTTTGGTGGCTGGATTGTGACTGAGTTCGACAAAATTGAGCGAAAAATCGGATAATTAGTCACCGCTGAACGTTCGTGAACTAACATCGCTATACATAAACAAATGAGGTTTCATTGCAAACTCAATCCAATGGTTTTGTGTTAACGCGCCAAAGCCGTGATACCCGAGGAACAACGGAAGTTATTCTTTGGGTTAAGACAGAAACGGGCCCTGCGCGACTTGTTGTACAGGGTGATAAACCTGTTTGCTTCATTCGTCAGCAAGACTTAGTGCTTGCCCAACAAGAAATCCATAAAGCTGGACTTAGCGTTAATTGTAAGCCTTTGGCATTAAAAAACTTTCAGTACCAAGATATGGCTGCATGCTATTGCTCGTCAATAAGAGACAGCATCCAGCTGCCTCAAATATTGGCAAAGGCTGGGGTTGAAGCGTTTGAATCTGATATTCGTTTAGCAGACCGCTATTTGATGGAGCGGTTTATTCGGGGGGGCATAGCGTTTTCAGGCCAGCCCCATCAGCGTGCAGGTTATTTAGAATACTCGCAAGTTAAAGCCAAGTCGGCTGACTATAAGCCGACTCTATCCATTGTTTCATTAGATATTGAGTGTTCAGAAAAAGGCATCTTATATTCCGTAGGCCTTCATAGTGATGCCGACAGCCGAGTGATAATGGTTGGTTGCGCTGACAGCTACGATGACGCAGCTGATTGGATTGAATGGGTAGAAGATGAAAAGTCATTGCTATTCGCGTTAGAACGTTGGTTCATTCAGTATGATCCGGACATTGTCATCGGCTGGAATGTTATCGACTTTGATTTTCACTTGCTGCTTAAACGGGCGGAATGGAATGCGCTTAGTTTACGTATAGGGCGTGGAAAACAACCACCACATTGGCGAAAATCACATCAAAACCCTAACCAAGGCTTTATAACTATTCCCGGCCGTGTGGTACTTGATGGTATTGATACGCTCAAAACAGCAACGTATAACTTTCGTTCTTGGTCGCTGGAGTCAGTATCGCAAGAGTTATTGGGGGAAGGGAAAGATATACATAATGTTCATGATCGTATGGCTGAAATTAATCACATGTTCCGCCACGATAAGCTTTCACTGGCCAAGTATAACCTTCAAGACTGTAAATTAGTCACCCGTATTTTTGAACATACCCATTTACTAGATTTTGCTATTGAACGTAGCTGTTTAACTGGGGTTGAAATCGACAGGGTGGGGGGCTCGGTCGCGGCTTTTACAAATTTATACCTCCCTCAACTGCACCGAGCTGGCTATGTTGCCCCAAGCCTTGATAGTGAGAACTGGATTGCAAGCCCTGGTGGGTATGTCATGGACTCTAAACCTGGACTTTATCAGTCGGTATTAGTGTTGGACTTTAAGTCGCTTTATCCATCAATCATTAGAACATTCCGCATTGATCCGTTGGGGCTGGTTGAAGGCTTGCTTCTCGAAGAGGGGCGGGAAGGAGAAAAGGCGATTGCCGGTTTCAGAGGTGGGCGCTTTCACCGTGAAAAACACTTCCTTCCTAGCATGATTGAAAACTTATGGGCGGCGCGCGATCAGGCGAAAAAAGAGGGTGAAAAAGCGTTTTCACAAGCAATCAAAATCATCATGAACTCGTTCTATGGCGTACTGGGTTCATCGGGTTGCCGTTTCTTTGATCACCGACTTGCTTCATCGATTACCATGCGTGGGCATGAGATTATGAAAACGACCCGTGAACTGATAGAAGCAAAAGGGTACGAGGTGATTTATGGGGATACCGATTCAACGTTTGTTTCTCTAAAGAGCAGCCATTCATCAGAACAAGCTGATGATATTGGCCAGATGCTGGTGGACCACATTAATCAATGGTGGCATGACCATTTGAAACAGGAGTACAACATTTCTTCGGCTCTTGAGCTTGAGTATGAAACCCATTATCACAAGTTTTTGATGCCAACGATACGCGGCCAAGAAACTGGCAGTAAGAAACGGTATGCCGGGTTAGTAAAGCAGAACAATGAAGAAAGGATTGTCTATAAAGGGTTAGAAACGGTTAGAACCGATTGGACAAAACTATCACAAGATTTTCAGCAAGCACTGTACCATCGTGTGTTTCATGACGAAGTGGTAGAGGAGTACGTAAGACAATACGTTGAAGATACTCGAGCTGGTCATTATGACGGTAAATTGATTTACCGCAAGAGGTTACGTCGTAACCTTTCTGAATATCAAAAAAATGTCCCTCCACACGTACGTGCAGCACGAATGGCTGATGAAATGAACAAAAAGCTTGATCGTCCAATGCAATATCAAAATGGTGGTTGGATTGAATACGTTATCACGATTAATGGCCCAGAACCGATTGAAGCTCAGCAGAGCCTTATTGACTACGACCACTATGTAGATAAGCAACTAAAGCCTGTTGCCGACGGAATACTGCCATTTATCGGTAAACATTTTGATGAGATCACCGCACCACAACTAGGATTATTTTAATTTGCTAACACAAGGAAATAGCAGATGCTTGATGCAAAGCCTTTATTGGATTTATCACTGAGGTTAGGTGAAGGTACAGGGGCGGTATTAGCGGTACCGATATTAAGAGCTGCAGTCGAGTTTTATAACAATATGGCGAGTTTTTCTGAAGCAGGGGTGACGGCAGTATAAACTGGCTGCTTAGCCATCTGTGAATTGAGCGTTGAATTAATATAAAACCCGCATTTAGCGGGCTTTTATTGTGATGATATCAACGAAGATTGTTGATATTAGCCGAAATACTCGACGCTATTCACTGATGTTTTAGAGGCATGAATTGGATCGAATTTAATCGCCCCTCTATTTGGTGTACAAATTTTATATAAGTCACCGCAGTCAAAAATAGCTAACACAGTTTCATCTGTACGGAAAATTGCCGGAAGCGGTTGACCTATTTCACATGTACACGCTTGACCTTCATGTTGCCATTCTAATTTAAAGATGCGTTGTTCTTGTGTTGGTGCGTCAACATGGTTAGCAATAGAGCTGAATACTGACTCTGCCTGACTCGGGCTAGATGCCGATGGTACAAAAAAATCCATGGTTCCCTCCTAGAAGCACAGTAGTGAAGTAACCTACTGTTAAAATGAGCGGTTATCGACCCTGATAACCTCACAAAGGTTACCAGAATATTTGTTGGACTTGCAAGTTACTTGCATAGTAATTCGTTATTTTAATGTAACCGATTTGGTTTCAGCATGATAAACGATTATGATCAAAGAAGGTGCCTAGTTTGCTGTTAATGGTTTTATGGGGGAGAGGTAGTCTATGGAACAACTTGATTTCTTCACGATTCCTAGCCCCTGTGTGGGTGTATGCCAGGCAAATAACCGTGGTTATTGTAAAGGATGCTTTCGCAGCCGAGATGAGCGTTTCCATTGGCAGCAATTCACTAATGAGCAGAAGCGAAATGTAGTTAGGCTATGCCATCAACGTTATTTGCGTATTTTACGGGCGAAAAATCAGTTGTTACAGGAGAGCGATAAACGGGAAGACTCTGGTCAACAGGAGTTGTTTTAGTGGTAGGTATTACGATTGGAATTGTGAATATAAAAAAAGCGCCCTAAGGCGCTTTTAAATTGAGTATGGTAACAAATGCGATTAAACGCGTTTGAAGTCCATGTGCTCAACTTTTGGCTTGAACGCGTGACGTTGGATGTCTTGTGGCTTAACAGCAACTTCTTGACCATCGATCACTAGGATGATGCCTTCGTAGAACTCAGGCTTGTCCATTTGGTTGATGATATCGCTGTGTAGGATCTCGATAGCAACAGGAGCAGCTTCGCCACCGTAGATGATAGCTGGGAATTTTTCTGCGTGACGTAGACGGCGGCTCGCACCTTTACCTAGGTCAGTACGTACAACTGCTTCAAATTTCATAGACATAGTAAATACTCTTTATATATATAAGTTCATCAAGTAATGCGACCTTACTCAATGTCGTAAAAACGAGCGCGGATAGTAACAACGATCCGTGGAGTCGGCAAGCTTAAATCCCATGATATTCATTCAACGACTTATATTTTAAGCAATTCAGGCTAAAACTGAGTAATGGTAGCCATTATATTACATGGTTTCTTCAATTTTCATCATATTCGGGATGCATCAAATTTAAAGCCGTAATAGCAGAAATTATAGCTCTTGCTATAGCCTGTTTTCTGCAAGAAAAGAAAAATTCGATCGAAATCACATTGATAATGATAGTAATTATCGTTTGTATTTGTAATAATCTCAGCCACTGATTTGTTGATAACAATATTTTTAAGCAGGGATTATGAGTTACAAGCTTACTTTGATTGCCAGTTCTGTAGTGATAGCACTTTCACCTTCTCTTCATGCCCAAGAAGATGTTTCTATTTTTGATGAAGTTGTTGTCTCGGGGACTCGCTCTGAGCAAAGTATTAAAAATGTGCCTTCAAGTGTTTCTAAGGTGTCTTCAGAAGACATTGAGCAAAACTTAGCAACAGATGTTAAGCAAGCGCTAAAGTATGAACCGGGCGTGCAGGTTAACGGTCAAGGTCGGTTTGGTATGGAAGACTTTACGGTTCGTGGCATGAGCGGTAGCCGTGTAAAGGTAATGGTGGATGGTGTAGAGCAACCATCATCTTACAATCCTGGTGCTGAAGTGATGCGTAAAAACTCCAATACGATTGAAGTTGATACCCTTACTGCAATTGAGGTGAATAAAGGCCCATCATCAACCTTATACGGAAGTGATGCGCTTGGTGGTACAGTGCTGATGCGTACCAAGAACCCTGAAGATTTACTTGGGGCTGGTGATGATACGCATGTTGGCTTGAAAACGGGTTATGCCAGTGCAAGCGATGAGTATAAAGCGACAGTTGAGGTTGCAAATAGAACTGGCGATCTTGAAACCATGGTTATCTATACCTACCGAGATGGGAACGAAACTGAAACCCATGGTGATGGCGCTGATATAACAGGTCCAGATCGTGGCCAAGCTGACCCCTATAGCATTGAATCTCATAATGTATTAGCGAAAGCTTTTTACCAAATTAACAATGAACATCGTGTTGGTGTCACTGGCGAATTCTTCACCCGATCAGCCAATGGTAAAATTTTATCTGGTGAAGGTCGTGATGGTGGTATGCCGGGTTACATTTATACCAATGTACGTGGTGAAGATGAAGATCAGCGCTATCGCATTGGTTTTGAGCATGAATGGTTAGCTGATCTTGTTGTGTTTGACACACTCGATTGGAGCGTGAACTGGACAGAAAGCGATGCTGATCACAATAGCTTTGATCACACTCAAGCAAAAGGAAATCGTAATCGCTTCCGTTCAGGTAAAGATGAAAGTTTGCAGTTTGATCTACAAATGCAGAAAATGATTGAGCTGGCTACAAGCCGACACGAATTCACTTACGGTGTTTCAGCGGCAAACGATAAATTTAGCCTAAGTTACACCGATTATAACTTGGACGATGGATCAAGTACCCCTGGCAGCCAAGAAGTGCCGAACTCTGAATCTGAAAAACGCGCTGTATTTGTACAAGATCAGATGTTCTTTATGGATGATCAAATGGTCGTTACCGCAGGCCTTCGTTACGATGACTTTACCGCGACACCAGACAGTTCGTCAGGCCTAGAAGAGCATAATAGCGATGCATTAACTTCACGTTTGGGTGCGGTATACCATTGGACAAATAACCTAAGTACGTATGCTCAGTACAGCGAAGGTTTCCGTTCACCGACGATTCATGAAATGTATTACGACAAAGATAATACGATGTTTGGTTATCGTATTGAGGCAAACCCAGATCTTAAACCGGAAGAAAGTCAGTCATACGAAGTGGGTGTGAGGGCGGCTAACCGTTTCGGTAACCTTGAACTGTCAGCATTTTATAATGACTACAAGAACTTCATTAAAAGCCAGACAACAATGGATGGCAGTGTAGAAGTTACGACCAATGAGAACATTGATAAAGCACGTATCTATGGTTCTGAGTTCAAAGGTAACTTATGGTTAGATGAAGCATTTAGCGCCCCGATGGGTACATACGCACGCTTGTCTTTAGCCTACCTAGATGGTGAAGATAAAGAAACGGGTGAAACCCTGAATACGATTGCACCATTCACAACCGTTGTAGGCCTTGGTTATGATGCACCAAGTGAAAACTGGGGTAGTGCAGTAACAGTTACAATGGTTGCCTCTAAATCAGGTAGTGATTGGGAAGCGCCTGAAGCTGGTGAAGAAGCGAATGTTGATGCACCAAGCTACACTGTTGTTGATTTGACCGCATATTACCGTCCAATGAATGATCTGACGCTACGTGCAGGCTTGTTTAATGCCTTTGATGAGAAGTATTGGCAGTACCAAGACCTTGACGGTGCAACCGCGTCAACGGAAGGTATTGATCGTCGTACTCAACCCGGCCGTAACTGGGGCGTAAACCTAGATTACAGCTTCTAAGTTTACTTTCGACTGAAAATGAAAAGGTCTAGCCAATGGTTAGACCTTTTTTAATTCATCGGTTTCGACTTGTAGGGGACGCTGGGTTAGAAATTCAGCGTCATTTGCGCTGAAAGAGCGTAATTATCGTCTTTACCTGCTTGTGCGCCCAAATCAAACCCAATTTTGCCAAATGGGCGGAAACCTAAGCCGAGGGTTACCATATCATCGGTAAAACTTGTCATGCTGTGTATGTAACCCATACGAAATTGTGCCCAGCCCCAAGCATCAAGTTCTGCACCTAAGCGGGCGTATTGAGTCTTATAGTCGTACTCTTTGAAGTACTTTTTAGTGTTTAAATCAATGTCTGCGGCAAGGCTAATCCAATCAAGCTCATACTCGATACCCAAGACATATTCAGGGTTCACAATGTAGGTTGCCCTTATGCTATTTTGAGGATTAGCGGCAAGGGTATGTTTGATTATGTTGCGTCCTGTAATACCAACCAACATATCATCGGTAACTTGGTAAGCTGCACCAATATCAATGTTAACTGTCGATTTCTCAACATACTCATCAGCCCAGTCGAAGTCATCATCTTCAAATTTATCCACGGATTCTATGTAGTTAACCGCATAGATGCGTTGATATTTTGGTGAAATGCCCACAAATAATGGCTGATCTTTAGGACCAAATGATTTTGCGAATGTAAAACCGACATCGACTGTTGCCCCTGCAATAGCTTGGCCTTGGGATTTCAGTTCTGAATTAGCAGGATCGTCTAAGGTTAAATCATCATCATTAACATCAAACGCTGCAATGGCAGACATCTGTGATTGAATAAAAAAGTTGGTACTTAAATAACGATTGGGAATCGCGACGACGATACCTAAGTTGGCTTCAGCATTTAATGTATTATTATCTAATTGTCTTAGTGCTTCACGCCATTGATTGAGCTCGTCTGGCGTAGGATTGTTACCAAGGTTGTTATCGAGTTCTTGAAAATGGTCAAGTTTATCCAGTGAATTATCAGCATCATGTAATCGGGCACCGACCATAGGGAGGATTAAGCCGAAAGAATCATCGTATCCATAAGCTGCTGTAAGGGCAGGGTTATGGAAACTTGCTGTAAGGTAATTGGCAGAGGCTACACCTGTTCCCCCCATACCTACACTTCGGGTATCGAACGTTGTCATCGCCTTGGCTGAAAATGGTGTAACGATTAGCAAAAGTGGTAATACAGCCTTGTTAAAGTTCTTCAATACTAAGTCCCTGAAGCATTATGATGATGATCAAGTTATGAATTGTAATGATGGGAGATGATATTGCTATTATGCAATCCCTTTGAGTGTCATAACTTAAACAATAAAATCGACTTTATTGTAACCATTTGTATTTTGGTCGGTCATTGTCGATATTATGTAATTATATATGACTACGCTTTTTGGTACTGATCAATGTCAAATAGCTTATCTCGAATCGCCCAAAATCGACCACTTTTGCGGGCAATAATGATTTCTGGCGGGCGTAGACGGTGTTCATTATTGGCGACCTTTGTTGGTGCGGTATCAGTGAATGGACGGTGACGATCCACTAGGTGCGGGTTAATGAATTTACGCAAAAAGTCGTTTTTTTGTCCTTTAGTCGATAACGGCCAAACTTCACTAATTTCTGAGCCTTCATCACTGACGTAGATAACTTTTAATTGCGGCTTTTCAAATTTGTTCTTGCCTGGCTCTAAACGCAGATCAGTGCACTTCATGATCATGGCATCTTTTAATTTCAGCGCGTCTCGGAGTTTTTTATCCGGATCGACCATCACCGCATCACACTGATGACAACGACGCGCGGCAATATCATTATCAGCGCCACACTCTTCGCAATATTTAGCTCTAAAGCGATAACCACATTCTTCACGTTCACCAGTATCATCATCTTCGAAATAGCCTTGGCAACGACGCCCATAGTGTTCAATTAAGAAGCCTGCAGGATCAAGTTTGCCCCAAAAGCTGTTGTTAAAGCCACAAGCAGGGCAGGGCACCATGATCACTTCACTATCACTGTTTGGTTTAGGGTCGCCGACTTCGGGTTGGTATAAATCGTAGCAATTCCCTGCATACTCAAGAACCAAACAGTCTTTTTTTCCGTCAGATAAGCGCAAACCTCGGCCAACGATTTGTTGGTAAAGGCTAATGGACTCTGTTGGACGAAGAATCGCAATCAGATCAACATGCGGTGCATCAAAACCTGTGGTAAGTACTGAAACGTTAACTAAATATTTGATCTCTTGGCGCTTGAAGCTGTTGATAATACGATCTCGTTCATCTAACGGCGTATCGCCAACAACGAGAGCGGCGTTTTCACCTTCAAGGTAGCCCATGATTTCTTGCGCATGGTTTACAGTCGAAGCAAAAATCATGATGCCGCGGCGATCTTTGGCATAGTCAATGACTTGCTCAATGATCATAGGGGTCGCACGGGCTGATTTTTCGATAACACTATCGAGCTCTGACTCTTTATAGTGGCCACTGTTTGATGCTTTTAGACTGGAGAAGTCATAGCCAAGTACTGCCATGTCCATGACTTTGGGCTCGGTTAGAAAGCCTTCATCAAGTAAATAACGAATGGGTAATTCAAAGATACAGTCTCGGAAGAATCGCTCTTGTTCGGTGCGCACTTGCCCACGCGTGTGGTACTTGTATATCCAGCCCATGCCAAGGCGATAAGGGGTTGCAGTCAGTCCAAGGATCTTAATGCCTGGGTTTATCTTCTGAACATGAGCGATGACTTTCCGATATGCACTATTTTCATCGTCTGGTACACGGTGGCATTCATCGATAACCAATAATGAAAACTCATTGGCAAATAACTCGAGACTGTTAGCCATAGACTGTACAGAGGCAAAGACAACTTGCTTATCGGTTTCTTTACGACCAAGCCCCGCAGAAAAAATAGAGGCTTTCAGGCCATAACTTTCATATTTAGCATGGTTTTGCTCTACCAGTTCTTTTACGTGAGTGAGTACTAAAACACGCCCACGGGCTATCCTTGCAAGCTCAGCAACCACTAGGCTCTTACCTGCACCCGTTGGCAAAGCGAGTACTGCTGGGGTAGAGTTTTTACGAAAGTAATGGATAGTTGCGTTGACGCTGTCTTGCTGATAAGGACGAAGGGTATACATAAAATGGCGTAATGAGCATGGCGAGATGAGGCTTGCTAGTGTACCGATCGTTATGCTTATTGGCGAGTGTTGATTGGATACTTGAACTGCCTCTTGGTTAGGCAGTTCACTATTATGAAGCAGTTATTCTGATGTTGGTATTATGAGGCAATAGTCAGTGGTATTTCGCTTGGGCTAATCACTTTGGTCATCATGCAGAACTGGCGTCGAGGAACAAAGCCATGCTTTTCATAGAATTTACGCGCACCTTTATTACCGATATTTACTTCAAGTGAAAGGGCGTGTACGCCAGCTTCAGCAGTATGTTGCTCAATTTGAGGGATAAGGTCTGTGCCGATCCCTTGCTGACGCCAGTCTGGTTTGAGGTAAAATTGGTCGATTAAACCAACCCGTCCACCGTGTTCAAGGCTGAAGCTGTAACTAACAATGATATGCCCAGCAATGACTTTTTCACCATCGTTGTCTATTTCGATAAACCAAGCTTGGCCGAGTTCGGGGTTACTAAGAAGCTGATTGATTGCGTGTTGAGTCTGTTCTTTCTTTTGAGGAAGAACTTCATATTCAAATAGCTCCTCAACGAGTTTAAGTAGCATATCCTTTGATGACATACTTGGCGCAACAAGTGAGATGTTCATATTTTGACCTTAGCAGTTAGGCTTCACTACCCAAACGTAGTGAAAGGTATACATCCTGTTTATACGTAACCAATATCTGACACGTCCAATAATTCAGACCACATAAAGTAAAAAATGTTCGAGATTTAGATGTTCGTTAGAAATTGAAAAATAACCTTGAACTTTAAAGCTTACACAAATTCCTAGGGTTGCATATTGAATGATGTCAACGATCGCTTCTATTTTAGCTCATAATGCGCGTTAAGATGTGCATACAATGTGTAAGTTGTTATGATGCGCGTTTTTGTACCATATGGAGCCAGTAATGAGGCTTGATAAATTCCTAAGTACCACGCTAGGTATTACCCGCAGAGAAGCAGGTAAACTGCTAAAAGACAAGCAGATCGAAATCAATGGTGAGGTTGTTAAAAATGGCTCACTAAAAGTCACTGATGATTGTGACGTTGAATTTAACGGTCGTTCTTTGCGGTTCAATGGTCCCCGTTACTTTATGCTTAATAAGCCAACAGGCTTTGTGTGTTCCCATGTGGATGACTACAACCCAACGGTTTTTGTACTTATTGATGAAGTAAGCCCTGAAAAACTTCATGTAGCGGGTCGCCTAGATGGTGATACGACAGGGTTGGTTTTACTTACCGATGATGGGCAATGGTCTCACCGTATAACGTCTCCACGCCATGTTTGCGAAAAAGTGTATTATGTGGAGTTGGCTGATCCTCTCCCAGAAGAAACTATTCAGCAGTTTGCTGAAGGGGTGCAATTGCGTGGTGAAAAAGATCTAACACGACCAGCTAAACTTGAAATTTTAAGTGAGCGTGAAGCTGTTATTACCATTTCTGAAGGTAAATACCATCAAGTTAAACGTATGTTTGCCGCTGTTGGTAATAAGGTTGTTGGGCTACATCGCGAGCAGATTGGCAGTGTTGAGCTTGATGAAGAGCTTGAGCCGGGTGAATACCGCCAACTGACGGAAGAAGAAGTCGCATCGTTTCAAAAGTAAGAGTAGGCGTTTCAACGTTTATTCAAAATTAGACAAACGATTTTCAGGGGAGCTTTGCTCCCTTGTTTAGTTTTTCCCACTATAAACTATTGGTGAAAGCCGAGTATCTACGTCATATCCCGTAGATACCTTATTAGAAACGCAATCTTTCTTATTGAGAAAGAGTCAATTCAGCTAATTCATCGTACAATAAGCTTCTTCTTGATAATTCCAGCAGTAATAGAGTTCATATGACAACACAAGACGGCCAAAAGCTGAGCTTGCAATTAATTATTATTCTTGGTGCGATTGGTGCATTAACACCACTTGCCATCGATATGTATTTACCGGCAATGCCGACGATTGCCAGAGATTTAGCAGTAAACCCAAGCTTAGTCCAAACGACATTAACAGCGTATACCGCAGGCTTTGCTATTGGACAGCTTTTACATGGACCTTTAGCCGATAGTTACGGACGAAAACCAATTTTAATCATTGGTGTTATTGCTTTCGCGATTGCTGCTATGTTCAGTGCAACTAGTCAAGGTATCGTTGAACTGACGTGGGTTCGTGCTGCACAAGGCTTTGCTGGCGCTGCTGCCGCGGTCATAATTCAGGCTTTGGTACGTGATATGTTTGAGCGGGAAGAATTTGCTCGAATGATGTCGTTTATTACCTTGGTCATGACGATTGCTCCACTTATCGCACCCATGTTAGGGGGGTACTTATCGATATGGTTTGGCTGGCGCTCGATCTTCTGGGTATTGGCTGGCTTTGCGATACTGATTGTCATCGCCGTTGTCTTTCGTATTCCCGAGACGTTGCCACCTGAAAAACGTTTGCCTTTTCATCTTGGTTCGACCCTACGTAATTACGCCAAAATGCTAACGACACCGACGGCTGTTGGGTTGATTTTCTGTAGTGGCTTTTCATTTGCAGGCATGTTTACGTTTTTAACTGTTGGGTCATTCGTTTACATCGATTTGTACAATGTAAGCACTGAACACTTTGGCTTGTTATTTGGCTTAAATGTCGTGTGTTTAATATTAATGACCAGTATTAATGGACGCTTAGTTAAAAAAATGGGCTCGCATTGGATGTTACGATTTGGACTGATTATTCAGCTAATTGCGGGTATCGGTGCGATTCTTGGGCAGGTGCTAGGCCTAGGCTTGTGGGGGGTTGTTATCCCTGTCATGCTATTTGTTGGTACAATTTCTATCATTGGTAGTAATACAATGGCGTGCTTGCTTGCTAAGTACCCGCATATGGCGGGGACGGCTTCTTCATTGGCAGGTACAATGCGATTTGGAACCGGTACTGTTGTCGGTGGGTTGGTTGCTTTAATGCACAATTCATCGGCATGGCCGATGGCAATTACAATGGCGCTGTGTGCGTTTTTATCTGCTGGCTTTTACTGGTTTTTATCGCGTGATGCTTAAGGAAACACATGACAACTTTTTATCAAGAGATTTATAAACTAGTAACCGATGGCTTAACCTTATTGTCTGAATCTCAGTCATCAGGTAAAACACCACGTAATCCAATCAGTGAAACCCATTTTCTTAGTGCTTGGGTTACAAAAGTGATCAAGCAGCAATATTATGATCATTGTGTGGCTAAAACGCTTATTGCGTGGCAAAAACAAGCTCGAAGCAAGGGCAAGAATGCACAACTAAAGCAGCAGTTTGAGCACATTCAATACACGATAGGTGGAACTCAAGCTGATGACAACAACAGTGGTAAAGCGATCAGCAAAAGCCAAATTGATGCTTTATACCAGCAGCTTGAAGCTGATGATTGGTTAGTGACAACGGAATATGAAGTTAATCGTAAGGTTAAGCATTTTACGGATGGCCAAGCTTCATTAGTGGTGTGTTCGGCACAAATTAAAGCCGGGTTTTCAGAAGGTGATGAGCTGGTGAAGCCTCTTTCATTTTTTGTTCGTGGCGATGCTAAAGCGTTGGTTGACGCCGCGTTTGCGCACGGTTTGTTGCTGTATAAAGTGACGGATTATAAGTCGATGGTTAAGTACCATGGTGAGTACCTTGTTTACCCAGGAAATGCGGGTTCACACTTGCCTGAATTGCCAACACGCTAAAAGGTACCATATTGGCTGAATAAGTAAGCGAGGGCTTTTGCTCTCGCTTATTTTTTATCTACATATTTTGTGATGATATCGGCCAATGGATGGCCTATTAGAGTGTATCACTTTTACCATCATGTCCCTTTGCTTTGCATCGCTTGACAAGGGCGTGCGTCATACCTCGAAAGATAAACAAGTGGGCTGGCATCATGGCAAACCAATAGAGTAGGCCAGTAAAACCAGCGGGGTGCCACCATGCACGAATGTCGACCTCGCGATATTCGCCTTTATCCTCGATAGTAAACTCTAAGCGGCCAAGCCCTGGTGCTTTCATGCCAAATAATAACGAGAGAAACTTATTCTCTTTAAGGTTAATAACCTTCCATGAATCTACTTTATCGCCGAGCTGTAGTTCATTAGGATCGCGCCGATGGCGCTTTAATGCATTCCCACCAATGGCAAAGTCCATCCATTCCCGTATGCGCCACAAAAAATTGGCATAAAAATAACCTTCTTTACCACCCACAAGTTGCACTTGTCGCCAGAGTTGTTCGCACGTCGCGTCTGTTTGTAAGGTGTAACCTGCCTGCTTAGGGTAATAACCGTAGCCTGGTTGCCAGCGAGATAAAGCATCAGGGTCAAACCCCCAAATATCACTTCTAACGACTTCGGTTTCATGACTTAAACATTCTTCTACGGCTTCATCGTAACTGAGCAGGTATTGAGGAATGAGAGACTGTATTGCACTGCCGTCAGCAGGAAGATCGAATCGTAAGCCTCCGATTAGGGCTTTAGCAATATTTGTGGGTACCGAAGTAATAAAGCGTAACCAAAGTGCGGCAAATTTCGGGGTTAAGAAGGGGACAGGTAAAATACGTACTTTTTTCCCTGCTTGGCGGCCCAGTATACGCATCTGCGATTCATAGGTGATATCTWCTGGGCCAGCGATGTCCATGACTTGATGGCGGCATGGTTCGAACTTTAATAATTCAAGTAAATAATAAAGTAGGTTACGTAATGCGATTGGCGAATTACGGGATTTAACCCATTTTGGGGTAACAATAACGGGTAAGTGGTAGACAAAATCTCGCATAACTTCAAAAGCAGCAGAGCCGGGGCCAACAA
>NZ_JAKJSJ010000047.1:0-55616 GCF_050336715.1 Photobacterium makurazakiensis | reverse complement strand
TTATGGGACACGTTATAACAAATGTTTTATTTTTGGTTATAAATGAAACTATATTACTTTCTTCAGTAAGGTACGATGAGATACTTTCGATATCATACAGCCTCTCTTCATTTAGAGTATCATTAAAGTAAACTGTCATTCTATGATTGCCGTAATTATACGTTATTGGCATTGATAACGTCATCGTTTCAGTTGATTTATTATCGCCGACAGTAAATGAATAGTAAAACATAACTAAAAATAGACACATTAAAGACGATGTTTGTATGATTTTTTCTAATCTATTCGCCTGGAGGGAATTACGTGATTTATTGTTGCTCCCCTTAATTTTATTTATTTGATACCCTTGTTTGGATATTGTCGATATCATATCTTTTTCACCGCACAAATATAGCTTTTTTCTTAGTGAATAAATGACTTGTGTTAAAGATTGATCAGATGCTTCCTGATCGGGCCATCCTATTTTTTTTAATGTTTCTTTAGGTATGGCTTCTCCACTATATGTGCAGAGGTAGGAAAGTATGGCATTTTCAGACTTGTTTAAACATTGCTCTTTTTTATAACTGTTTATTTTCCCTTCATTATCATTAAAAGTAATAATTTCTGATATTTTATATAACATGACTAAACCCTCCATGGAAGAAGTCTTGATAAGGTGTCATTTATTATTGTTATAAAAACGAAATGTTTTAGTAAGTACTTATGTATCGATAGTTGTATATGTAACGTATTAATTAATAGCATAATATTACTGTTTTCACCAGTATTTATGCCTAAGTGAACTGTATTCAAGATATATTTTTATGGGTTTACTATATTGTGGAAAGCTCTGCACAAAAACGTTACGCGGCTCAGTTATTTGTTGGTAGGGCTTTTTTAACGGCAAGAATTACTTTTCGCTAAAGCCCTGAGTATTACTCAGGGGCTTTAGCTTTAGCGTTAGTGAGTAAAAAATCAAGCGGCGAGGGCCTTATTAAACCACCTAGCTTTAGCATGGTCGTATGCCAAGTTATATAGAATCGAATAAACCAAAAAGAAAATCACGATACCAATATCTAGAATCAGCACAGTCCAAAAGTCGAGTTGCAATATCCACATTAGTAGCGGGATTGTGGCAAATAACAATCCAAACTCAAAGCCAATACCATGCACGACACGAAGCCCCATTTTGCGAGATAGTCGCTCATCACCAAATACCTTATCAAAACCTAAGTTGTACACATAGTTCCATACCATCGCGATAAGTGACATCATCAGGCCTAAGCCGCCCACTTCAGCAGGGTTATGGCTAGTAAATAAACTTGTACCAACCATGATGATAAGTAAGGCGAATACCTCAAATAGCACTGAGTGTAAGATACGTTCTTTTATTGTCATGATTATTTATCCAAGATAATGATGTAAGTAAATCTATGCGTCTAATCTATCTTGATATAAGATTAAATCTAGTTAGTTATTATCTGGTTTGTTGATAGTATGTATAACCTTGATCAATTGAATATGTTTGTGACAGCGGCAAAGCTTGGCTCATTTTCCGCGTGCGCCCGAAAACTGGGTAAAGCACAATCAGCCGTGAGCCATGGTATTTCTAGCCTTGAAATTGATTTGAATGTTGAACTGTTTGATCGCTCAACTAGAAAGCCGACATTGACTGTATCAGGCAAGCACTTGTTAACCTTCGCTGAAGCAACACTACAACAAGCCTACGAACTTGAAAGTGTCTCTAAGTCATTAAGTAATAAAGAAGAAACCCAATTAACGTTGGTAATAGATGATGCATTACAAGTATCAAGGTTATTTACTATTATCGAGCAATTTTCAACCCATTTTGCTGCTACTTCATTAAATATGGTTCTGTGTGCCAGCAGCGATATTATTGATTTTGTTAATCGTGGTAATGCAGATATTGGCGTAATGCTTAATGATATGACTTTCTCACGCGAGGTCGATATCTGTTATATCGGCAACTTAACGTTTGTACCTGTAGTCAGTACAGATCATCTCCTTCGCAAGTTAAAGCATGTTACTTCGGCGAACTTAATTCCTTATCGCCAATTAATGGTAAGAGGGGTTAATGGTAAGCAACAATCGAGTATGCAGCCTTTTTCTTCGCATATATGGTGGACAAATGATCATCGGACATTGATGAGCTATGTTGAGCGTGGGCTAGGGTGGGCATACTTGCCAGAATATCTTGTCGAAAAAGTAAATCAGGATAATAAACTGCATATCTTACCTGTAACTTTTGATCATAAGGCTTGGTCGATCCCTGTCGAATGTATAACACCCAAAACATTGAGTGCTGGACCTGCGGCAAAATGGCTAGTAAATGCGTTAAGCGGTTTATTGGGTTGATCACTGCTAATTAAGATTAAAATATCCCAATAATAACTGGTAGGTGGTTCATCTGACTGTATATTCATTTTTATAGCATATACCCTCCTGATCACCAAGAATCACCTACGATATGAAGATTAACAATCTCTCATTTTAATCAATAAAAATGATTCTGATGTCTTCGGCTCGCTCACCTTAAGTTAGTGATAATTTAAAATACCGTAGCGATATCAAAATAAGATATTGTTTTTATTGACTTTATTTTCTATCCCCCTCCTTTCTCCTACGGGTGAGTTTACGATTTGTTCACTCTTTTTTGACACAGGTTCATCCTAACTAAGCATTTATTTAGCAGAGAGTAATATTTTATAAAAACAGATGCTATTTAAATATTTATGCAGATTGCTAGATTAACAACCAGCTGTTTAAACTTTTGCATTAACACCTAGCAGAACTCTTTAATTGAACCCTAGGCTCTTTGGTGTTGACCAAAGAAAATTAATCCTTTTTTGATTGCCCCCTCACAAGCCCTTACTTTGTTGTGAGGGGTTCTTTTTGGGACTAAATATTATGAACCAAACATTAACTGAACAAATAGCAGATATATTCAAATGGAAAAAGTATGGGGTAGATAAAGTTATTACTCCTAGATACCATAAAAGCCGATTGAAGGGGAATCATGTTGATATTTATACTCAACGCGACCTTGATTATGTAATTTATGAAACTCGAAAATTACAATATATACATCAATATCTTGCTGAAAAATCAGGTAAAAAAATGCTAGCCCCACCAAAAGCGCAGAAAGGCAGAGTATCGTTAGATGCGAAGGTCTTGGCTTATGAAAAGCATATACTTCGGCTGAAAATTGCTAATAACCTGTTATCTCGTGTGTTGCTTAATGTTCCAAAGCTCTAGCTTTTCATAAATAAAAAAGCCCAAGCAAAAGCTCGGGCTAGACGATAGCGTACTAAGTCGTTATTGACCTGCTTTTAGCTTCTGGTAGTATTCTTCGTAGATAGTATTTGCTGAGTCAACACTGTCTTGCCATTCACCAGCATCCATCACTTCTTGTGGCGGGTAGATGCTTGGGTCGTTAACAAATTCTGCAGGAAGTAGCTTCTTAGCTGTTTTAACTGGTGTTGGGTAACCAATCTCCATTGCAATCTTCGCGGCATTTTCTGGGCGAAGCAAGAAGTCGATCATCTGGTGTGCAGCATCGATGTTTTTAGCATTTTTTGGAATTGAAATACTGTCCATCCAGAAAATAGCGCCTTCTTCTGGCCAAACGATGTCAACTTCTGCACCATCTTGACGAGCCATATATGCAGAGCCGTTCCACAGCATACCAAGTGATGTTTCTCCTGCCATGTATGGGTTAGCAGGGTAGTCTGAATTGAAAACTAATACATTCGGCATTAGCTTTTGCAGTTCGTGGTAAGCCGCTTTAATTTCCTCAGGGTTTTGAGTGTTACCCGAGTAGCCAAGCTTACGAAGTGCGATGTGGAAAAACTCACGTGCGTCATCCATCATCATTAGCTGACCTTCCCATTTAGGGTCCCATAGATCTGCCCAGCTTGATACTTCTTCTTTATCCATCATGTCGGTATTTACACCGATACCCGTTGCACCCCAAATGTATGGAATAGAGTAATCATTTTTTGGGTCGAATTCTTTGTATAGGAAGTTTGTATCAAGATCGGCAAAATGCTCTAGCTTTGATTTGTCGATCTTTTGAAGCATATCTTCATCGCGCATCTTAGATACGTAGTATGCCGACGGTACAACTAAGTCATAGCCGCTGCTATGAGTCTTAAGTCTTGCGTACATGGTTTCATTCGACTCGTAAGTCGAATAAATTACTTTAATGCCAGTTTCTTTCGTAAACTGTTCTAATACTTCATTAGGAACGTATTCAGACCAGTTATAGAAATAAAGCTCTTTGTCTGCAGCGTTTGCCATGCCCGAAAGCATCGCCATTGCACAAACACCACCGGCCATTAAAGAAGACCATTTTTTCATTTTTATATGCTCCAAAGTAACAGGAATTTTGAGAGTGTTCTCTAGCGAATGTACTCGTGAATATGTAATACATATCGGCCATGAGTACTTTACCGCTTCTCCTACAAAGTTATAAAAGAGCTTAGCGTAAGCTAAGTGACTTTTACGGATAATGGTAAATAAAAATAAGGCAGAAATGCCAAATATACGTAGGGATTATAGCAGGGAACAGTTGTTGTTATAGAAGAATAATCGGCTTTTGATGATCGTGTGAGTTATAAATAGCCATTTTACATGGAGGGTTAAGTGCAATGGTGATGTTTAATATAAAAAGGCAGCCTAAATAGGCTGCCATAAAGACGAATGCTCAACGCTATTTACTGTCCGGCTTTTAGCTCTAAAAAGTAGTTCTCATAACGAATGTTCATTTCGCCTACTGAATCTTGCCATTCACCACGGTCAAGATCTTCCTGTGGTGGGAAAAGTGTAGGGTTGTCTTTATATTTTGCATTTGATGCTTTGATGGCTGTTAAGTAACCCGTCTCTTCAGAAATCTTTGCGGCGACGTCAGGGCGTAGCAAGAAATCAATCATCTTATGGGCTGCTTCAACATTTTTTGCATTCTTTGCGATAGCTAGGCTATCTACCCAGAATATGCCGCCTTCTTTGGGCCATATTAACTCGATAGGCAAACCTTCTTTTTGCGCCGCAGCGGCTGAGCCGTTCCACAGCATACCAAGGCCAACTTCACCAGCTAAGTACGGTGCAGCAGGGTTGTCAGAGTTAAATACCAACACGTTTGGCATTAATTTCTTAAGCTCTTTATGAGCTTCATCAATTTGTTTCGGGTCAGTAGTGTTGCCTGAATATCCTAGCTTGCGTAATGCAATATGGAACACTTCACGTGTGTCATCCATTAGCATTAGTTGGCCTTCAAGTTCAGGGTTCCATAGGTCCGCCCAGCTATCAAAATCAGCAGGATCATACATATCAGTATTTACTGCTAAACCTGTCATTGCGATAACATGTGGAATCGAGTAATCGTTGTTAGGGTCAAACGGCTTGTCGAGATAATTGCTATCAAGCTCCTGAAAATTTGAAAGCTTTGACTTATCAATTTTCTGTAGCATGCCTTCATCACGCATTTTAGCCACGAAGTAAGTTGATGGAACAACTAGATCGTAACCGTTAGGGTGTGCCCTTAACTTCGCGTACATCGTTTCATTCGACTCGTAAGTCGAGTAAATCACTTTAATACCCGTTTCTTTTGTGAACTGTTCACGCAATTCCGACGAAATATACGGACCCCAGTTCATAAAGACTAATTCTTTGTCTGCAGCGTTCGCAAAAGAAGAAAACATTGCAGCAGCGCATGCAGTACCGGTTAAAAAAGCGGACCATTTTTTCATTCGTTTATCATCTCCAAAACCCCTTTAGGGTATTGATAAAAAACAAGTGATTAACCTTTCGATTAATCACTTGCGGTTCATGGCACAAATGCCAATTTTAGAACTTATATTTCGTTACTTAACTTTCTCTCGAGCGAGAAGTTGTGAACAAACCACCAGCACCAATGACACGATTAGCATAATTGTAGCTAATGCATTTACTTCTGGGGAAATACCCACTTTAACCATTGAGTAAATTTTCAACGGTAATATTTCATAGCTTGGACCTGTTACAAATGAGCTAACAATCACATCATCGAGTGAAAGGGTGAAGCTCAGTAACCAGCCTGCAGCAACCGCAGGCTTTGCCAATGGTAGGATAATCTGTTTTAAAATCACCCACTCACTCGCACCAAGATCTCGTGCGGCTTCAAGCATCTTCACATCAAAGCCTTTTAGTCGGCTATACACGGTTACCACTACGAATGGTAAACAAAACGTGATGTGAGAAAGGAGCAAGCTCATGAACCCAAGTTCAGCGCCAACCAGAATAAACAATGCCAGTAGTGATATTGCCATTACAATATCTGGCGACATCATCACCACAAACAGCATACCGTTAACGAAATGTTTGCCTCTAAACTGATAACGGAATAGGGCAACAGCCGTTAAGCTACCGATGATTGCAGCGGCAGTTGCAGAGAAAACTGCAATATTTAATGAATGCCATGCGGCCTGCATTAAGCTGTCGTTGTTAAGTAGTTGGTGATACCACTGGGTTGTAAAGCCACCCCATTTCATACCAAATTTGCTGGCATTAAAGGAGTTAACTATCAAAATAATAATTGGCGTATAAAGGAAGGCATACACCACAGTCATAAAACTGAATTTAAATATGCGTCCCATTATTCCAGCTCCACTTTACGGTTAAGCAACTTACCTGCACGGTAGTAGGCATAAAGCATTACTGCCATTGCCATAGTAAGGGCGATACTCGTTGCTGCACCAAATGGCCAATCTCGCGCATTTAATACCTGGCTCTTAATGACATTACCGATAAGTAGGTTCTTTGCACCACCTAACAGGTCAGAAACATAGAACATGCCTAACGCGGGTAAAAGTACAAGCAAGCAACCTGCAATAATACCGGGCATCGTTAGTGGGAAAATAACTTTTACAAATGTTTGAAACTTATTTGCCCCAAGATCGCGAGCCGCTTCGATGTAGTTGTGATCTAATTTTTCAATTGCCGAATACAGTGGTAGCACCATAAACGGTAGAAGAATATAGACTAAACCAATCATGACAGCATACTCGGTATACATAATACGAATAGGCTTATCAATAATGTCTAAATACAGAAGGGTATTATTAAAAATACCGCGCGTACCTAGCATGATTTTTAAACCGTATGTACGAATTAGCGAGTTAGTCCAAAATGGAACAATCACTAAAAACAGCATAAATGGACGCCATTTCTCTGGCATCTTTGCAATCGCGTAGGCAAATGGGTAACCAATGAGCAAACAGATCATTGTTGCTACCAATGCCATATAAAACGAGTGCATCATGACCTTTGCATAAAGCGGATCAAACAACCTGGTGTAGTTGTCTAATGTAAAGGTCATTTCAATCAGGTTTGCATCATCTCGAGTTAAGAAGCTGGTACCGATGATCATTAGGTTTGGGATAAATACAAACGCCAATAACCAACCAACAATAACTGTAATGATGATGTTTTGAAGATTAAGCTTCTTGTTCATCTGCCAGCACCACTTCCCAACTTTCAACCCAAGTAATCGCAACTTTTTGATCAAGAGAGTGGTCTACATCAGGATCATCTTCATTGAAGAATTCACTTACCATTACTGATGTACCCGTTTCAAGCTCAACGACCGAATCGAGTGTCATACCCTTATAAGTACGATCTCGGACGTAGCCAATAATGCCTTTTGCATCATCACCGTTGTTAATCTCTTCAAGCCGAATATCTTCAGGGCGCAGTAGTACTTTTACTTTATCGCCTGCTTTAACCGCTATCTTACAGTGAATTAATGAAGAGCGGCCTTCAACATCTGCAAGTACACGGCTTTCGTCTAAACGCTCTTTTACAACAGCATCAAAGACATTAATTTCACCAATGAAGCGAGCAACAAACAAGTTCGCAGGCTCTTCGTAAATTTCACGAGGCGTGCCATCTTGCTCTATATTCCCGTCACGCATCACGATGATACGGTCTGACATTGACAAAGCTTCTTCTTGGTCATGGGTAACGAAGATAAACGTAATACCCAGTTTACGCTGAAGCTGCTTAAGCTCGATCTGCATTTGTTTACGTAATTTGTAATCAAGTGCCGAGAGCGATTCATCAAGTAATAAGACCTTGGGTTTGTTAACGACTGCACGAGCAATGGCTACACGCTGTTGTTGGCCGCCAGATAATTGATGAGGCTTACGCGGTGCAAATTGCTCAAGCTGAACCATGCGCAATGCTTCCATTACACGAGGCTCAATATCACGCTCGGCAACTTTTTGCATGCGAAGGCCAAATGCAACATTTTCAAATACAGTCATGTGCGGGAAAAGCGCATAACTTTGGAAAACCGTGTTGACATGGCGTTGTTCTGCAGGAATTTGGGTAACGTCGCTGTTAGCGATAACAATGTGTCCGGCATCGGCATTTTCAAAACCCGCGATCAATCGCAAAACAGTGGTTTTACCGCAACCAGAAGGACCCAAAATGGTAAGAAATTCACCATCGTTAACGTTCAGATCGAGACCAGTGATGATTTGCTTTCCATCAAAACTCTTACTCAGCCCTTTAAGCTGAATCACTGGTGCTTTAGTTGTTTGTGCAGCGTTCAATTCTACGTTATCTCCACCTTGGGGTCTAACAGGTCATCCCCAACTTTAGGCTAATTTTTAGGAGGCGCATGATAGACCCCTAACCGCGTAAATTAAAGCGTTTTTTTCTTGTTTTTTAGAATGAATTGCCCACTATTTTATATGCTTGCTTACAGTTGACTAAGCGTTAACCTATGCTTTTAAAAAAAGGCTTAAAAAACAAAGATAAAGCTTCACTGTTCATTCGTTGCAATCTATTAAGCATAGATCATGTATTTTCGCGTTTTTTGACTTTTTGTAATTAAAGGGGAGGTGCAGCAATCAGTTAATAACACACATCTATTTTTATATCGGCTTCACCTAGCGTACAATCAGCACCCCAAATGTTTAAGATTTAGTGAAAACAGAATGAATAACAAAACTTTCCATGTCGGTGGTTCGGTTGAAAAAGCAGTGAAAGGCGAGAGCGAACTGCAATCTTTAGCTGTTCTTCAAGAAGCGTGGCGGGTAACAGCCAAAAATTTGCTCACTTTTTTGCCTGCGGTTATTGGGTTGTTTTTAGCGCAAGTAGCGCTATTACTGCTTGGATTACAAGTGCAACTTGGCAGTGCTGGCATGTTCTTCGACTCAATTATTCAAGGTGGTGAAATATCGGCCGAGGTGATAGAGGCGGGTTACATGGCCAATTTTTGGTCTGATGTATTAAGCGCTCCCTTATATGCAGGGATAAGCTTGATGGCACTTAATCATGCGGTTGGACTGCCAAGTAAGCCTAGTCATCTAGTAAAAGGTTTCCCATTTGCCTTGGTTTCAATTGTCACTGTTTTGCTAACGTCGTCTTTACAAGGTATTGGTAATGCATTGTTCCCAGTTGTTGGGTTGTTTTTATCTATGGCTTTTAGCTTCGCGATCATTCTCGTATGCGAAAAGCGTATTACGCCATTAAAAGCAATACAATACTCTCTAATGGCGACAGGGCGTAAGATCTTACCAATGAGTGCAATCTTCATTGCGATTATGACGATGTTTATTATTTCTTTTGCAACGGCGGGAATCGGCCTTATTTGGACCATTCCATTTTTCTTCAATGCAAAAGCGATTATCTACCGTAATCTATTTGGTATTACTCTTCAGGTTAGCACTGTACAAAAAGGCAGTGATAGTGATGATGACTCTCAATCTAAATCAACAGATTCAAAGGTTTTCGACGCGTGATAACAAGAGCAAAAAACAGTGTAATAGCGATGGTATTATTGGGTGGCCTTACGGCCTGTGGAGAGACCCCAACGTCAGAAATGAGTGCGGAAATCTCGGAACAGGATCAGCTTAAAGCTGATACAAATGCCATTCTTGGTAAATTGACGCAAATGGAACAAAACAGGGGAGAGGCTATAGGTAAACCTGACTTTGCAAGCATTGCTGATGTAAACCAAAAGAAAACCGCATTTTTTGACTACCTTCGCCCGGCTGTCGAGCATGAAAATAGACGTGTTGAGAAAGAGCGACAATTTTTAGTGCAGCTGCAAAAGCTTATCCAGTCTGGCGATAAATTAGAAAGCGAAAAAGTATTTTACGCTAAAAAGCTAGGTAAAAATTATAGCTATGATTTGGCTAGTGACATTGTCACGGAAAGTTGGTTAGAAGAAATGCTTAATCGAGTGGATGKATTACCCGAATCATTAGTGCTTAGCCAAGCCGCAAATGAATCAGGGTGGGGTACATCACGCTTTGCTGTTGAAGGTAACAATTATTTTGGCCAATGGTGTTATCGTAAAGGCTGTGGGTTAATCCCCGCCTCTCGAAAAGATGATGCCACACATGAAGTTGCCGTTTTTGACTCAGCTTATCTCTCTGTTCAAGCGTACTTTATGAATGTTAATCGTAACCGTGCTTATCAAGATCTTCGTGATATTCGAACGGCACAGCGGCAAGCTGGAAATACTATTGAAGGCTCTAAACTTGCAGAGGGGTTGATTCGATACTCTGAGCGAGGTCATGCTTATATCGAAGAAATACAAGCCATGATCAAGCATAACAATCAATATTGGCGCCAAGGATAAAGGATGAAGTTAACCCATTGGCTATTTGCTGGTTTATTTGCCAGCACTTCGCTACATGCTCAACAGGATGTTATTGAACCTGCAACACAAAAAATTGAGATGCGATACAGCACTCTCTATGGCAAGTTAAAACAGAATGTTAAAGAAGGCCATGATGATGTAAAAATAGCCTTCTTCTTGTTAGATCAGCGCGATGGTAGCGTGTGTGAAATTCATAAAGCATCAATGAGAAAAGATGCCCATTATGAAGAGTTATCTATTCCTGCCAGTAACGAAATGTCCGTACCCGTTGATAATAACTTACGCCAAGCGAATCCTGATGTGACTTTTGTAATTGATGAGGGCATTACATGCGATGTCTCAATGCAAGTCATCGCAAAAGGATCGTATGGCAATCAAATTAGTCAAACAGATGTTGCTGTACTTACACCTCAAATGAACCAGCTACTTTCTGATCTAGGTGGAATGTTTTCTGGTTGGTTTATGCCAGAAGTCGCCGGCATTGTGGTGCATTTTGCCGAACCGTTGAGCCAGCCTGTTACCTTTTCCAATGGCCAACAAGCAGAAGTACAAGGTAAAACGCTGATATTACCGCTGTCTTCTCTAGGTGAAAATGAGCTGCTAACGCTTGAGCAGCCTGTTGTTAAAG
The DNA here is from genome assembly GCF_050336715.1 of Photobacterium makurazakiensis. Lineage (NCBI taxonomy): Bacteria > Pseudomonadati > Pseudomonadota > Gammaproteobacteria > Vibrionales > Vibrionaceae > Photobacterium > Photobacterium makurazakiensis. The sequence continues at coordinate 44,337 of NZ_JAKJSJ010000047.1, read as the reverse complement.
TGACACCTTGGGTTCCAAGAGCGTAATTCGTTAGAGAATAAGTTAAAGCCCGGCTTGCCGGGCTTTTTTGTTTTTGGAAACCAGTTTTCGTGCTTAACAATTAAAAATTTAAATCTTGCTCTTTGGCCTTAACCCTTACGCCTCCCTTCTTATGTTCTGTTAGTTTTAAACCATTGCTACTTTCATAAGAAACGAACAGTTGTGCGTTGTTGCTAAGCCATTTAGATACTTCAGAAGTGATAATAGAGTTGGGTAAGTAACGTGATTGGCAATGTTGGTTGAAGGTTTGGTGAGCTTGGCGTTTAAACTCTGAAGCTATTTGTGGGTAGAATAAATTGAGTTTGTCTTTGCCTTCTTTAGTGCAGATATGCAGGTTAGCTTTTAATTTTCCTTGTCGGTAGTGCAACTTGAGCTTGGCGGGTATATTTCCGTTTATTACTGGAATGTTGATATCCGATGTTTGCTCAATTGTTTTGTGAGGTAAAAATAGTGTTTCCAACATGAGAGGCCTCCTTGGCGATCTTCTCAAACGTTAAGTAACTGATCAATAACCCTATCTTATAGCCTCTCCTGAAATATATTCTTAGCGAACGTCACACAACCTGAATGCTTGCTAAACAAGATGTGAGTTCTACGGCAGGGTGTCAAGTTTTTACAATTCGACATACTTTTTATTCATTTTTATGTATTGATAAGAGTGATAAAAGTTGCTGTTCACGGTGAATAAATGAATAAAAGTTCTGATAATGATGTGATTTACATAATAAAAACTGGTCTGAGTTCGAGATAAACCATATTAAATCCACAAAAAAATGATTCATCGCAATTCATTTTATTACTCATGCCTTGATACTTATTAGGAATTTTATACAACAAAATACGCAAAGAGTGGCACATGGATAAATTAATTGAGCGTTTTCTTCGATACGTAAGCTTTGAGACTCAATCAAACCCAAGCAATGCCCACTGTCCAAGTACTGAAGGGCAGCGAGTTTTAGCACAAGAACTGAAACAAGAATTAATTGAGCTTGGCCTAGACAGTGTTGAACTTGATGATAATGGTTATTTGATGGCACGCCTACCATCGAACGTAGACTACACCGTACCAGCAATTGGCTTTATTGCTCATATGGATACGGCACCAGATGCTTCTGGTAAAAATGTTATTCCACAAATTGTTGAAAACTATCAAGGCGGTGATATTGCATTAGGCATCGGTGATGAAGTGCTATCTCCTATTCAATATCCAGACCTAAAAAAATTACTCGGCCACAACATTATCACCACTGATGGTACAACACTATTAGGCGCTGACAATAAAGCGGGTATTGCCGAAATCATTACTGCCGTCGCTTTCCTGAAAGCAAACCCAGAGATCAAACACGGTGACATTTGCATTGGCTTTACCCCCGATGAAGAGATTGGCCGTGGCGCTAACCTGTTTGATGTCGAAAAGTTTGGTGCGCAATGGGCTTATACTATCGACGGTGGGCCAGTGGGTGAGTTGGAATACGAAAATTTCAATGCAACGTCTGCAGATGTGATTTGCTATGGTGTGAATGTACACCCAGGGACGGCAAAAAATAAGATGGTAAATGCAATGAACATTGCTGCAAAGTTCCAACTTATGATGCCTGCCGAAGAAACGCCTGAATGCACCGAAGGTTATGAAGGTTTTTATCACCTTAAATCGATGGAAGCAGGTGTTGCGCGAACTGAACTTGGTTATATCATCCGTGATTTTGATCGTGAAAGACTAGAGCAGCGTAAAGCGTTCATGCAGCAAAAGGTTGATGAGTTGAATACAGATCTACCGAAAGGGCGTGTAGAGCTTGTATTAACCGATTGCTACAACAACATGCGTGAAATGGTCGAGCCTCACCCGCATATTATCGAATGTGCACGACAAGCAATGATTGAATGTGATGTACAGCCGCTCATCAAACCAATTCGTGGTGGGACTGACGGTGCACGTTTGTCATTTATGGGCTTACCTTGTCCTAATATCTTCACTGGCGGTTACAACTTCCATGGTATTCATGAGTTCATTACGATAGAAGGTATGGAGCAGGCAGTAAAAGTGATTGTTAAATTGGCAGAAAACACGGCTAAACAGTCACAGTAACAACATGGAGTCATGCCTCAATGCTTAAGCCAGTTCATATATGGACTGGCTTTGTTGTATGTCAGCTACTAAAAAGTACACTCAACCTTTATCTTTCGTTGATAACACCGCGTATCCATTAATTGGTATTACGAACCAAAGGTGCTACTCTGTCTATATATGGACAAAACGTAGGTGTGATTATGAATACCTCTAAAGCAGAACAGGCTCAACAGCTGGTTAATGCAGGCAATAGCGTGTTGCCAGTGGTTTTTAATATTCTGGATAAGTGGTCATGTACTCAAGCCCAGCAAATGGCGCTACTTGGTATTAATAGTCGCTCGACACTCAATAAGTACCGTAGCCAACCAGATTCCGCAAAAGTTTCTAAAGATCTATTAGAAAGAATGAGTTATATCCTTAATATTCATAAATGCCTTCGCATCATGTTTACCGCAGAAGAAAGCGTGTACAACTGGGTACAAAAACCCAATAACCACCCATTTTTCGCTGGACGCTCGGCAATGGATATTATGTGCCAAGGAAAAGTTGTTGACCTGTATCAGGTTGCTTCACGGCTAAATGCATGGCGAGGTGGACGGTCATAAATGGACGTTATAAGTGTAAAAGACAGTAAGGTGTCGTTTAATAGTCAGCAGTGCTATCGTTTAATTCCGTCCAAGTATCCCCCAATAAACTTGTATGAAGATGTCTGTGAACCAGAGCAGTTAGAAGCAATATTTGCGATAGAAGCTATCACCAATCCTCGGCTTTCAGAAGAAGTTGGGGATTTCAGCCGTATTCCTGCTGACGAGCGACTCGTTGGTATTCCACATTGCAGTTTCGTTATGGCAGCTTTTACTCATGTAAACCCTGATGGTGCGAGATTTAATACTGCAGATTTTGGGGCATATTATGCCGCACCTGATATCAATACCGCGATCAAGGAAACTGTTCATCATATGGAACGCGTGATGGGCTTCACCAATGAACCTGCACAAGATATTCAAATGCGCTGCATCGATGCTTGGTTTATTGCTGACTTAATTGATTTGCGTTTACAAGAGGCTCTTGACTCATCCCTTTACCACCCAACAAATTACAATCAATCGCAAGCATTAGCATGCGATTTAAAAACAAGTAAAGCTGATGGTGTGGTTTACCAGTCAGTTCGACACCAAGGACATGACTGCTATGCATTATTTAAACCGAATGTTGTGACGAAGGTGTGCCAAAGTAAGCATTTTACTTATAAGTGGAACGGGGACTCGGTTAATTCTATTTTGGAAGTAAATTTAATCTAAATGGGGTCGGAGAGCTCATCAATAGGCTCTCCACCAATCTTATCCAGTATATTAAGAAGCTATAGTTTTGGTTGGTTCTTGATCTCTGGATGCTTATCTATTTCATCCACTATCCAATCATTTAAATGCTTTAAAATCGCAACAACAGCATGCTCTTTGGTTCCTTTCTCGTTATCTTTTACATCAAGTTGTTGTTTGGCATGTAAACCTGTTTCATTCTCTGCAATATGAAGCCAATCAGGGTGCCAGTAAAAGCTATGACCTTGATCCGTTATCCAATTATGCACACCGCAGTCTTCACCTTTGTAATTTAAATCATGAGCTTGGTATTTCTTCATGACTTGCCTCTGAGCTTTAATAGTCCTGAATAGAGTATAGAAGCAGACTAGATAGAGTAGATGCCTTTTGTTTGTTATCTTTACCTAAAAAAAAGCCGTTGCTTCAAGTCGCAACGGCTTAGTGGCTTAGCAGAAAATATTTTATGCGTTCAGGTAGCGTGTTTCTAAATGGGCTTTTAAATAGTCAGCATTTAAACGTTCGCCTGTTGCGTCAATTAGAAGTTGATCGGTTGAAACCGTCGACGCTTTCTTCCATACATGCTTATCTAACCAGTTGAAAATAGGTTGTAAATTACGTTCACGAATGAGGTTTTCAACATTCATCTCTTTGCGCATCGCAGCCATAAACTGCGCTGCATACATAGCGCCAAGCGTGTAGCTAGGGAAATAGCCAAACGCACCGTCTGTCCAGTGTATGTCTTGCATACAGCCATCTGTAAAATTACCTTTAGTTGAAATGCCAAGGTATTCTGTCATTTTCTTATCCCATAGCTCTGGGATATCAGCGACCTCAATATTGCCTTCAATAAGGTCTCGCTCGATTTCATAGCGCAGAATAACGTGAGCTGGGTAGGTAACTTCGTCAGCATCGACTCGAATTAACCCTGGCTTTACGCGAGTGTTTAATAGGGTTAAATTTTCCGGCGTCAATGATGGGTCATCGTAACGCTTAAAAGTTTCAGCGGCTAAAGGCGCTAAGATGTTTATAAAACACTCACTACGCGAAAGCTGCATCTCAAAGAACAAACTTTGAGATTCATGAACCCCCATTGAGCGAGCAGATCCAACGGGTAAGTCAGCCCATTTCTTTGGTAACCCTTGCTCATAGCGAGCATGTCCTGTTTCATGAATAACGCCCATTAATGCCGACGTAAAGTCGTCTTCATCATAGCGAGTAGTAATACGAACATCCGTCGGTACACCGCCACAGAATGGATGCGTGCTTACATCAAGGCGGCCATGATTAAAGTTAAATCCTAACTTAGTCATTAGCTCAAGGCTAAGTACTTTTTGTTGCTCGATAGGGAAAGGTCCTAACGGCTGAATGACTTCATCAGTTGACTGCTTGTCACGGATTTTACTAATAAGGGAAGGTAGCCAGGTTTTAACATTGGCGAATAAGACATCCAATTCTTTGCTTGTCATGCCAGGTTCGTATAAATCCAATAATGCATCATAACGACTTAGACCTGTTGCTTCTGCCCGTATTTGTGCTTCTCTGCGCGATAATTCAACAACAGCCTCAAGATTTTTACTAAACGAACGCCAATCATTCTCTGGTCGCTGTGAACGCCAGGCATGTTCACACTTCGAGCCAGCTAACGATTTCGATTCAACTAAATCTGCGGGTAATATATTAACGGCTTGCCAACTGCGTTTCATTTCTTGAAGGCTTGAGCGTTGTTCTGGTGAAAGTGACTCTCTTTCTGCCTGTTCAAACCAATCAGCAATATGCGGTGTAGTAGCAAGCTTATGGTGCATGACCAAGAGCTCTGCCATTGCTTCTGAACGAGCTTGATTTCCACCTTCAGGCATCATTGCAGCCTGATCCCAACCGCAAATAGAAGCAAGGTGCTCTAACTTAGAAAGCTTCTTATGATGTTGTTCTAGTTTTTGATAGAAAGTCATTACCTATCCTTATGTTGACTCATATTGATATATGAAAATGCTGTATCACTACAGAATAGTGGTATTTCATAATTGTTAACAGTGCAACAGAAGTGCGGTAGATGGAAATTATGTGATTTCACTCATAATTTTCTGCGATGAACGTAATAGAAATTTATTGAAACAAGATTGATATGAGTTAATTGTTACTTATGGGGTAGAATAATTGTCATGAGGCATGATGTAACGCTTTTTACATTATCGTAAGACTTCGTAAAGGTCACAAGATTTATGGAACCGGTTCGTTATACTGCCAACATCWACTTTATTGAAACTAGTAAAATGACTATGAAATTAAAGCGTACACTTCGTACAATCCTTGCCAGCTCAATCTTATTTTCGGCCTCTGCCTACACTGCACCCACAGTGATCCCTGATGCGCCTGCCTTAGGAGCTAAAGGTTATGTATTGATGGATTACTATACTGGCAAAGTTTTAGTTGAAAAAAATGCACATGATCAATTAAACCCTGCAAGCTTGACCAAACTGATGACAAGTTATGTCGCTGGTCAAGAAATGAAAGTAGGCAATATTACAGAAAACGATTTGGTTGTGATTAGCCGCAATGCTTGGGCGAGAAATTTCCCAGATTCTTCCAAGATGTTCATTGAAGTCAATACTGAAGTAAACATGATGGATTTGTATCGTGGGTTGATTATTCAATCAGGTAATGATGCAAGTGTAGCGATTGCAGAGCATGTCGCTGGCTCCGAGGGCGCATTTGTTAGCCTAATGAATTCGTGGGCAAAGAAGCTAAACATGAACAATAGTTCGTTTTCTAACCCACACGGGTTAGATAGCAATGAACTGTACTCAACACCATATGATATGGCGCTGTTAGGTCGAGCTTTAATTAATGACCTACCAAACATTTACGCGTTGTACAGTGAGCGCTCTTTTACTTATAACAACATTACACAACGTAACCGTAATGGTTTACTTGGTGATCGCAGTTTAAATGCTGACGGCATGAAAACAGGTTATACAAGTGGCGCAGGTTACAGCTTGGCCAGTTCTGCGACTGATGGCGACATGCGTTTAATTTCAGTGGTTATGGGATCAACCAGTACGAAGAGCCGAGAAGCAGAAAGCAAACAGCTACTTAACTTCGGTTTCCGCTTTTTTGAAACAGTTTCTCCACATAAAGAAGGTGAAGAAGTACTGAATGAAAAAGTATGGATGGGAGAAACAGACTCGATCTCTTTAGGTACAATGGAAGACACTTATGTGACGCTGTCACGTAATGCTGCGAGAAATCTTCAAGCAACTGTTGAGCTTAATGATGAATTAGTCGCACCTATCAGTGAAGGTGAAATTGTTGGTAAGATCCTTTATCAAGTAGATGGTGACGATATTGCGGAAGCTCCGTTGATTGCTCTCGAATCTGTTGAGCAGGGTAGTTTATTCAGCCGTCTGATTGATTACATTAAACTTTTCGTTATTGGTTTATTTAAGTAATTTCGACCACTAACGAAGATAATAGAGTCGCTTCGGCGGCTCTTTTGCCTTCTGGATTATGCGATAGAGTGAGTACCAATACCTGTTTTAAAGCAGGTATTTATCATCTTTATTTCACTCCTTATCAGAAAAACCGTATAATCCTGCCCCTGATTATCCAACAGTTCAACTACTGTCGATGCAGTTCGACATGTGAGAAGTCGCAATGAAACAGAACGATACAAGAAAAGAAACACTTGAATACAACAAACTTCAGAAACGCCTAAGAAGGAATGTTGGGAACGCTATTATTGATTACAACATGATCGAAGAAAATGATGTTGTCATGGCTTGTATTAGTGGCGGTAAAGATTCATTTGCGATGTTGGATATTCTTCTGGGCCTTCAGAAAGCAGCACCAATTAAGTTTGATGTTGTCGCGGTTAACCTTGATCAAAAACAACCAGGTTTTCCGGACCATATTCTTCCTGAATATTTTGAAACGTTGGGTATCCCTTACTACATCGTGGATAAAGATACCTATTCTGTGGTTAAGGAAAAGATCCCAGAAGGTAAAACGACTTGTGGCCTATGTTCTCGCTTACGCCGTGGTACGTTATATTCTTTCGCTGAGAAAATTGGTGCGACTAAACTTGCACTAGGTCATCATATGGATGACATTGTTGAAACCATGTTTTTGAATATGTTCCATGGTTCCCGATTAAAGGCAATGCCACCAAAACTACGTTCAGATGACGGTCGTAATGTTGTTATTCGTCCACTGACTTACTGCCGTGAAAAAGATCTTATTCAATATGCAGAGCATAAAGAATTCCCGATTATTCCTTGTAACCTATGTGGTTCTCAAGAGAATTTGCAGCGTCAGAACATTAAAGCAATGTTGATTGACTGGGATAAGAAAACGCCTGGTCGCGTGGAGAGTATTTTCAAATCAATTCAGAATATTAGCCCAAGCCAACTTGCGGATAAAAATCTTTTCGACTTCATTAACTTACCTTTAGATCGTGAAGGTGAGAGAGAAGAGTACGCGTTCAGTGAAGCGACGGTTTCATCAAGCAATATCGATGAGTCAATGTTTATTGATGTGACGAACGTGTAGCGTTCCTCTGAATTCGATATAAAAAAGGCGACCGATTGGTCGCCTTTTTTATTAGAACTTAATAATATTATGGTATAAATCTGACAGTTCTTCTGCATTGAGCGATGTTGAGAAGTGAGGGTCAAACATAACGGCTTCTTCTACAGAGTCGAAAGTATGGTTGGGTTTAAGAAGGTTGAATGTTTCAAGCAATCTTAAAACCTCCCCTAAGTTTCTTAAAATTATCTCGATGTTGATATTTTCAAAATCAATGCCTTGGCAATCTATATTTTCATCTTCACACAGACCAACTAAGTCGAGAAGGCTAATGTCGTAATAGGGGTATTTAACTGGGTTCCACGGAAATAATGGGGCTTTTTTAACCAGCAATTTTAGTCGTGCATCTATATTATCAATATTGAAGTCAGATGATAAAACGAGTGCTGTTATATCAGTTTTGTTTTCGTTTTCTAACGAGTAACCGATAGTGTAAAAAACATCATCAAACCCAGAGACTAAAAAAGGTGCGTCATAGGTAAGAATGTTCTCTTTCCCATCGAATTCAAAATTATTGAAAACATACTTATTATAGTTCTCGCAATATTCTTCACCCAGAGGTAAATATTCTCTGTAGTAATCTGATTTTATTTTGTCAATTTTGTATTGATTATCAGAGAGCTTAACAGAAGCGCAGTACTGCTCATTGAGCACAGGGTCGATATCATCACTGTCACAGCCGCTTAAAGCAAAAATAGCTAAGCCTAAAAGAATTACTTTCTTCATTACACACCTAAAATTCACACCAATACATCCGCATTGCGTGATAAAAACTTAACTTGATGTTTGATTGGGTGATATAGCATGGCTCCCTTTATTGCCTATACCCTTACATCAAAATATAAAAAACACCGTACTATAATGAATATTATCCACTTTTGGAATGCAGTGTCAGACATATCTCACCCGTTGTCAGCTTGGGTTTAGCTAACTAATCCATAAATTATGCTCAAGTGTATAAACGATCTCTGGCTAAAATATATAGATATACTTAAATGGCATTTATCTTTAAGCTATAAAGTAAGACTATTACTTGCTGATACAGATACTTAAGTGAAAATCAATTTAGTGGCAGGTCTCGGGATATAGCAAAGAAAGATACACGTTATTAAAAAGGCCAGTGATGGATGTTTTAAAACTAGATTTAAATTTGCTCAAGGTGCTTATCGTTCTGCTTGAAGAACCGAATACTCACCGAGCAGCAGATAAACTTGATACTAGCCAACCTGCGGTAAGTCGTGCATTAGGAAAACTACGTATTGCATTGGACGATCAATTATTCGTTCGTAGTAATCACGGGCTAACGCTTACGCCGAGAGCAGAAGAGCTTGCAAAGATACTTCCGTACATATTTGCCGATTTACAAAGCACCTTAGATAAGCAGGCTTTCCTACCACAAAATATGGCAGGGCGGTTTCGGATTGCGCTAAATGGCTATTTAATAGAAAGTTACGGAACAGAAATTTATCGGTTATTTAAACGAGAATGCCCTGATGTTGAGTTAGAGCTTTACAGTTTCAGCACTAACACTATTAATGAGATAATAGATGGTTCTTGTGATTTAGCTATTACTTATCAACCGCTCAACACGCCTAAAGAAGTCTACCAACGTAACATAGCTAAAAGTCGACTTGGTTTCCTTTGTCGTAGAGGCTTTTTGACAGAGACTCAATCAATATCAATTAAAGAGCTGAATAACTATCGGTGGACCGGATTGATTGTCCCTGCCTTCAATGAACAGATGGCAAGAGTGAAAAAGTTCGCAAAGGTAAATACGAAACCTGCTTTTCGAAGTCAGCACGTGAACCCCATATTAAATGCGATAAGAGAAGAAGATATGCTTTTTATTGCACCTATTGATCTGTATAAAATAGTGGATCAAGATACGTTTAAGTTCATTGAAATGGATGAATCAGATCAGGCTATTATACGAAGTGAGATGGACATTGTGATGGCATACAACCAGCGATATTGGAATACGGAGAAATACCAATGGCTAGAAAATGAAATGAAAAAGCTGAAAGCAAGAGCGAAGCTGTATTAAGCATCCATTCAGAGATGCATATTTGATATTAACACAATCCATTTGTGCCATGGGTTTAAGACACTCGAATACCTATTATATAGACATAAAGTGATGAGGTTCAAAACTCATCGATAGGAACATCGAACATCAAGGAAGATGGGCCTAAATAATAATGAGGTATATTATGAAAAAATCAGCTTTCGCTCTAATCGGTACTCTTCTTCTTTCATCACACGTAATGGCTAATGACGTGATGGATAACCACTTGGCAACCGCTGGTGAACGCTCAGCACAGGCAACACAGCTTGTTCGAGAAGTTTCAACACCTTCAATGAATGTACTTGAAGCGCAATTGCATACATCTGGTGACAAATCGATGCCTGCTGGTCATGCTGGTAATCCGCAAGTAAATGACAACAGTCAGTCTGTATTTGAATACCATTTCAATACAGCTAACTAATTAGCATTTAAAATTTCAAGCAGGGGTAACTAAAATGGCAATGCCATATTAGTTACCCCTGTTTATATATTGAAAGAAAACAATGTTTTGGCAATCGGTAGCGGCAGGATATAATAGAAAAATCGCTTCTTAGTTAAAATGATTGAAATGTTGAAATTTATGTTGAACAGAAAGACAGTTGTAAAACCTTTTATAACGTTCGTTGTTGCCTTTTCTCTTGCTGGATGTTCAGCTCAACAGTCTCAATCAATGGGGATGCGTAGTAGCACAGTGACAAAAACTCCGCAGCAAATGACTAACCTTGAACTCTGTGAAACATACGCCTACGGTCGAAATGCAACGCATACTAGAGTTGCGATTGCTAGCGAATGGAGCCGACGTGGTATTAGCCAAGGCTACTGTAAAAAAATTCGTGAAGAGCTATTCATTACATCAATCTTAAAAAAGTTAGCAGATGCTGAAGAGTTACCTCAAAGCAAGCAGGCTAAGCCAGTTCAACTAAACTAATTGTGGTTCTATTTCCATATAACAACAAAGCCTCGTAAAGAGGCTTTGTTGTTTATTCAAGGTTCTGAATTTTATTCAATATTTGGACTGAGTGGACTCACATAACCTGCTGGTTTTAAGGCAAGTAAATCACAGTTTAAGCTATCAATGGTATGTTCAGCAGTATTCCCAATGAAAACAGCGGACAAACCTGTTCGGCCTGTTGTACCTAGAATAACGAGTTCAGCATCCAAATCTTCAGCAACTTGAGGGATAACATCCTCTGGTAGCCCTTCAACAACATGGGTTTGCTCTTGTGCGAGACCATGTTTCTGGCGCAAGGACTTCATTGATGTGAGGTGGTGGCCTCGTACTGCATCAGTATATGAAGCTGGATCGAATTCAGGTAACTCAATCGTAATATTGACGGGTGTAGCAGGGTAGGCGTTTACTAAATTCACTTCCGCATTGAGCAGGCCAGCAAAAGCGCTTGCTTCATTTACGATCGTATCATTGAGCAGATCATGTGTTTCATTGTCAGCGGCAAGGTTAACGCTAGCAAGAACTTTTCCGTTCTCTGGCCAACTATGATCTTTTACCATGAGAACAGGGCATGGGCACTTTCTCAATAGGTGCCAATCTGTTGGAGTAAAGATGACTGAACCAATCTTATCGTGGTCATGAGTCGCCTTTATCAATAAGTTGTGATGCTGACTGAAAACCTCTGCAATAATCGCTTCATAAGGCCTGTTATGCCATACAACGGTTAATTGAATGTCAAACCCTTCATCAATATAAGGGCGGGTAATATCTTTTAACCACTCTTCTCGTTGCAAGATCACACCACGCCGCATAGCTTGGCGTTCATCAGCCGAAAGCATAGAGGTCATTTCATACGAGAAGTCATAAATGGCTAAAAAGAGCGTGATTTTGGTTTCAGGATTGCGCTTCGCAAGATGAATAGCGCGAGATAATGCAGGTTGATGATCTTGAGTTGGATCGACAACAACGAGGATATTATTGTACTTGTTCATAACTGCCCCCTTACACAACTGTGTTGGCATCAAGACCGGCCTATAGTTCATCATGGAATATTACTCTCTGTAAGAGAGTCAGTATCCTTTCCATACTAAAAGGCTTTATCCAAGTTAACGAGTTGCCTATAAATAAGTAAGCATAATTCGTTAGACAGTAATAACTGTAACGTATAGGAGGGGTTTAGGGGAGATGTTCCAATAATTAAATATAAAAAAAGTGATACGGCGCATAGCTCGTATCACTTTTTTTCAACGGTTTACCTAAGCAATGGTGTTTTTGTTTACACCTGCAAGCTTAGCCAACTCGTCATGATCTAAAATGGTGATGTATTTGCCTTTCACACTTAACATTTCAGACTTTTGGAAACGACCAAGAAGACGGCTGATAGTTTCAACGGTCAAACCTAGGTAGTTACCAATATCACCACGAGTCATCGTTAAACGGAATTCACGTGGTGAGAAGCCTCGTTGTGAGAAGCGAAGTGATAGGTTATAAAGGAAAGCAGCTAATCGTTCTTCTGCGTTCTTTTTAGAAAGCAGTAAGATCATTTCCTGATCACCTTTAATTTCATTACTCATCAAGCGCATGATTTGCTGACGAAGTTTTGGCATTTTCCCTGACAGATCATCAAGAATCTCAAACGGAATTTCACAAACCATAGATGTTTCAAGAGACTGTGCAAAACTAGGGTGCATCATTTCATTGATAGCATCAAAACCGACTAAATCACCTGCTAAGTGGAAAGCCGTAATCTGCTCATCGCCTTGTTCTGTGATAGTGTAGCTTTTGATCGTACCCGAACGGATAGCATACAGTGATTTAAGTTCATCACCGGCTTTAAAAAGCTCTTGCCCTTTCTGGATAGGCTTTTTACGTTCGATAATTTGATCTAGCTGATCTAGCTCAGACTCATTCAACGTAAAAGGAATACACAACTGACTAATACTGCAATCCTGACAGTGGATTGCACATCCGCCTGATTGGACACGTTTGGTTGTAAGTTTGTCTGAAATCATAAGCCTGTCTAACCAATTTGATGTAGGTCAATATTTTAACATAATATGAAGCAATGTGACGAGTATTAAAAACACTACAATATTTGTTTGATTGCGATATAACCAGTATGAACCCCATACACCAATAACAGCAAGGCACTCGCGCGTTTGAAGTAAAGGTTCTTCAGCAACGATTGCAGTTGTTGTGCCATAGAGCCAACGGCAATCATCGCGGGTAACGTGCCTAAACCGAATGCTAGCATAATACCAGCCCCTGAAAACATCCCACCAGATACAGCAGCCCAGCTTAATGTTGAGTATACAAGGCCGCATGGAAGCCATCCCCAAAGCATGCCAAATGGCAATGCCTTAAAGGGAGACTTTAAGGGTAGTAGCGATTTCGCTTTTGGAGAAATATGTTTCCATACGGCTTGTCCTATACGCTCTATTTTTGTAATGCCAAACCACCACTGGCCTAAGTAAAGTGCTAGTAAAATCATCATGATAGCGGCCAGCAACCGTAGGTAGGTTAATGCGGAAGTATAACCACTAAAGTTAGCTAAACCTGCGAATGCTCCACCAATTACAGCGCCCGCTATCATATAAGAGAAAAGCCGTCCGAGATTATAGAAAGCAAGATAAGGCCACCGCTTAGCTTGTTGCTGGCCGGGTAAACCAAGCGTGATCGCCGCTGCGACGCCACCACACATGCTAAGGCAGTGCCCCGCACCCATAAGGCCAATAAAAAAAGCGGCATAAAGATCTGCGCTCATTACTTAGCCTCACTTTCCGATGCTTTTTCTTTACCCGTTTTTTGAGGCTCATTTTCATCAAATAGAATATCGTAGCCTTGACGTTCAAGGTCTTCAAACTGCTCTGTGCGAACAGCCCAAAGGAATATGCCAACCGCTATGCAGACAAAAATGATCGCAATTGGTATTAATAAGTAAAGACTATCCATTTTCTTTTAATAACCTTAAAGAATTTGAAACAACAATGATAGAACTACCAGACATTCCAACAACCGCAATATAGGGCGCGACAAAACCAGCCACAGCCAGCGGTAATATGATCAAGTTATAGCCAAGTGACCAGGCTAAATTTTCACGAATGATTTTCCGGGTCTTCAAGGCTAGTTTTCTCGCACGAAGAATCCGTGATAACTGGTCACTGAGTAATACCATATCGGCTGATGACTTGGCTATTTCAGTTCCTCCACCCATCGCAACCGAAAGGTGTGCACCAGCAAGAACAGGGGCATCATTAACACCGTCACCAATCATTAAAGCGACACGACTTTTATCAAGGCTACGTAGGTAATCGAGTTTCCCTTCTGGCGATACACCAGCTTTCAAACTATCAATACCTAATTTATCGGCCACAACTTTAGCACTAACGGAGTTATCACCGGTTAGCATGGTGACTTTAATCCCAGCAGTTTGGAACTGTTGAATTAACTCTTTACTGTCTTCTCGGATAGGGTCATCAAGCTTAAAGCTTGCAACTAACTCGCCGTTGCAACTTAACCACACCTGATATTGCGGATCGCAGTTGGCAAGAATAGATGTTGCGTCACTGTTTGCTTCAAGAACAAAATTGACTTTACCAATACGCCATTCATTAGTACCAAGTCTGCCTATCAAGCCACTACCGATAACATTTTCAACATCATCAAATAAGCGCTCATCACATCGATAGGACGAAAATGCACGGGCTATAGGGTGGTTGGCGAAACGTTCAAGTTCAGCTGCATAATGTAGAGCATTCAACTCATTGATATCGCCATATACTTTAGTCTCAACAAGACGAACATTTCCTTCCGTTAATGTGCCTGTCTTATCAATAACCAATTGGTTTACGTTGCAGAGTGTTTCTAATACATGCCCTCGCCGTAATAATATACCTAGGCGACCTAGGCTGGACGTCGAACAAGTTAAAGCCGTTGGCGTCGCCAGCGATAATGCACATGGACAGGTTGCAACTAATACCGCTAGGGTGATCCATAGAGCATCTTCTGGTCGATGTTGATACCAATAAAACCAAGTACAAGCCGAAATAACTAATATTGCTGCCACAAAGTAGCGAGCGACGATATCAGCAACTTCCGCAACTTTTGGTTTAGATACTTGTGCCTCGTCTTGCAAGCGGACGATATTTGAAATTAATGAGTTTTGGCGATCTTTTGTTACTTTCAACGTGATATTGCCATCGCCGTTAATTGTTCCAGCAAATACACCATCACCCACAAGACGAGCAACTGGCATTGGCTCACCAGTCAGCATTGATTCATCAATGGCTGTTTGCCCTTGAAGAATAGTACCATCAGCCGGTAAACTTTCACCGGGTAGTACCGTCACAATATCGCCGACCTTCAATGTCTTGGCAGCGACCTGTGAACCGTCTTCTAAGGTTGCCATTGCAGGGACCAATTTTAGTAAGTTGGCACTGGCGGCAGCGGCATGGCGCCTTGCCCGCATTTCAAGAAAACGGCCAAGTAGCAAAAAGAAAGCGAACATCGAAATCGACTCAAAGAAAACTTCGCCTTTTTCCATTACTGTTGCATAAAGGCTTGCCACATAAGCAAATAACATGGCAATAGAAACTGGGACATCCATCCCTAATGTTTTTGCACGCAGGTTACGCCAAGCATTGAGGTAGAATGGCAGTGCCGAGTAGAGCATGACTGGGGTTGCGAATATCAAACTGACCCAGCGGAGGTAATTTTTGAATTCTGCGTCGAGATCACCGAATATTTCAAAGTAGAGTGCCACCGCTAACATCATAACCTGCATCGTTGCGATACCCGCAATACCGAGGCGATATAAGTAGTTTTTCATTGTGCGGTGGTATTGCTGCTCTTGTGCATCAGCTTCGAATGGTGCAGCTTTGTAGCCTAATTTATGAATAATGCCTAAGAGATGACTGAGTTTGGCTTTCTCCGGATCCCATGAAAGGAGTGCACGGTGAGTTGTTGTATTCACTCTAATAGATATGACACCGTCTTCACGCATAAGCTGCTTTTCAATCAGCCATGCACAAGCGGCACAAGACACACCATCAAGTGACAGAGATGCTTCTTTACTCTTTTCAGTTTCACGAACAAATTCTTGTTGAATTTCATCGTGATCATAGAGGAGTAGGGACTGTAACTGTTGTGGGACTAAATCAGCTTTTTCAGCTGGCGCAGTTCTGTATTCATAATAAGACGTTAAGCCGCTTTCAACAATCGTCTCTGCAACGGCTTCACAGCCTGGGCAACACATGTCGCGAATTTTACCCAGTATTTCTACATGGTGTTGACAACCCTGTGGAACAGGGTCGCCGCAGTGATAACAGTCTTTTGTCATTCCTTAATCTGCCCGTATAACGAAATCGGGTCGGATGTTGGTAGGTTTACTCGTCCTTGTAACATCCAGTCGCCATCAAATGGTTCAAGTTCAACAAACCAAGGCCCTGTAAGCGCCACTGCTGAATTGAAGCGATAATTACCAGAAAGATCGCCACTAACCATTTGCGTAAAATCTTGATCAGGAAGAGTACGGTGAGTAAATGTGACACGCAAGTTTGGATTACTTTCCAGATCACCTTTATTGAAATTAACCTCAATATTGTCGCCGTCAACAGCAATCTGTGCTTTTAAAGCAAGTGCATCTGCGACTCGAAGGCGTGATAAATCAAGGTTTATTGCTTTACCTTTCTTGTAATAGTCTTCAGCAACGAGGTCAACTTGGTTTTGAGAGAAGATATAAACTATTGTCAAACTATAGACAATCGATGTTGCAGGGATGGCAAAAACGAACCAGGGCCAAAACTGCTTATACCATGGTTTACCCATATTGATTACCTTTGAACTTTGGAAAAGTTAGCCCCTGAAGATAACAGGGGCTAGGTGTTAAGTCTCAGTATTTAATACTAATTCACAGCATTAAATGTAACTGAATATAATGACTTTCGTTAATTACTTGTATCGTTATTCAGTTCCCAAACATAGGCAGATATCACCTGGATCTTTTCTTCTCCAAGAATATCTTTCCATGCAGGCATCACACCCTGACGGCCATGTGTAATCGTAGCTTCAACATCGCGGCGTGAGCCACCGTATAACCATGTGTTATCAGTTAGATCTGGCGCCCCGAAAGCAGGGTTACCCTTACCATCGGTACCATGACAAGCAGCACAAACGACAAATTTTTGTTTACCCGCAGCTGCTTCTTTAACGTTAACTTTTCGGCCAGAAAGGCTAAGAACGTAACTTGCAACTTCCGTTACACCGTCTTCACCTAGTGATTCAACCCAGCCAGGCATTACACCTTGGCGACCTTGCATAATGGTCGTTTTGATTGTTTCAGCTTCACCGCCGTATAACCAAGCATCATCCGTTAAGTTAGGGTAGCCAAGCTGACCTCGCGCATCTGAACCATGACATTGAGCACAGTTTTGAATGAACAAACGTTGACCAACTTTAATGGCTTCAGGATCACCAGCAATTTCAGTAATAGGGCGAAGGTTTGAACCTGATTCGTCGTAAGCAAGGCGTTTGAATGTTTCACCAAACCTTGAATTCGCATCGTCTAGCTCTCGAGCATATTGATCAAGACGCTTCTCTTGATGAGCTTTTGCAATTGATGCTTTAGACTCATCCATAGAACGTACGGTTTGATCAGAGCTCTGCCAACCAAGCACTCCCTGAAAGTTACCTAAACCAGGGTAAAGAATTAGGTAGACCACTCCGAAAGCCAAAGTAGCCCAAAACATGTATGACCACCACTTAGGTAGTGGGTTATTGTATTCACGAATACCATCGTATTCGTGACCCATGTCTTCACCTTCTTCGACACCCATTTTGTCTTTACTACACCAAACAAGCAGGGCAGCAATGCCGACCAAGGTACCAATGGTGATGATTGTTATCCATAGACTCCAAAATGTAGTCATGCTTCCTTGCTCCTGTCGTTTTCACGGGTTGCCACATCGTTATCTTCGTCAGCAAAAACCAGGTTAGCCGCCTCATCGAAACGCGACTTCTGACGCTTGCTGTATGCCCACAGGACAATACCGATAAAACTTGTGAACAGCACAACAGTCCAAATACTATGAATGGTTCCAATATCCATGGTATCTCCTTATCTCATCGCATGACCAAGAGACTGAAGGTAAGCAATAACTGCATCCATTTCAGTCTTACCTTTAACTTCCTCACCTGCATTTTCTACTTGCTCATCAGTGTATGGGACACCAAAGTTATTTTTGAAAATTGCGAGTTTTTTAGAAGTTAACTTACCATCAAGTACGTTCTCTTCTAGCCAAGGGAAGCCCGGCATATTTGATTCAGGAACGACTGCACGTGGGTCTCGAAGGTGAACTCGGTGCCAGTCGTCAGAGTAACGACCACCAACACGCGCTAGATCAGGACCTGTACGTTTAGAACCCCATAGGAATGGGTGCTCCCAAACACTTTCACCCGCCAGTGAGTAGTGACCATAACGCTCGGTTTCAGAGCGGAATGGACGGATCATCTGGCTGTGACATACGTTACAGCCCTCACGGATATAAATATCGCGACCTTCCATTTCCAAAGCTGTATATGGACGAAGGTTGTCTACAGGCTCTGTTGTTTGGTCTTGATATAATAACGGGGTAATTTCAACCAACGCACCGAAGCTAATCGCAATAATGATTAGGATCGCTAGAAGGCCGACATTTTTTTCTACAATTTCATGACGATTCTTTGCCATTGTCGGAACTCCTATGCTGGTTGCTCTGTGGCTTTTAGGCTTTCTTTCGGTGCTGAGATGGTCTTATACGTGTTATACGCAAGTAAGAACATGCCAGATAGGAAGATTAAGCCGCCAATAAAGCGAACAAAGTAGAATGGGTAAGATGCTTGTAGTGACTCAACAAAACTATAAGTCAACGTACCGTCGGTGTTTACCGCGCGCCACATCAGACCTTGCATTACACCCGAAATCCACATTGCAACGATGTACAATACAGTACCGACTGTTGCTAGCCAGAAGTGAACGTTGATCAATCTAATTGAATACATACGTTCTTGGCCGAATAGTTTAGGAATTAGGTGGTAAATCGCACCGATAGAAACCATCGCAACCCAACCTAAAGCACCAGAGTGTACGTGACCGATAGTCCAGTCAGTATAATGGGATAGGGCGTTAACAGTCTTAATTGCCATCATTGGGCCTTCAAACGTAGACATACCGTAGAAAGACAATGAAACCACTAAGAAGCGAAGGATTGGGTCATATCGAAGTTTGTGCCACGCACCCGAAAGCGTCATGATTCCGTTAATCATACCACCCCAGGATGGTGCGAATAGAACCAGTGACATCACCATACCTAAAGACTGAGTCCAATCTGGTAGTGCGGTATAGTGTAGGTGGTGTGGGCCAGCCCAAATATATAGCGAAATCAATGCCCAGAAGTGAACAATTGATAAACGGTAAGAATAAACAGGTCGACCTGCTTGCTTAGGTACAAAGTAGTACATCATCCCAAGGAAGCCAGCAGTAAGAAGGAAGCCTACTGCATTGTGTCCGTACCACCACTGAACCATTGCATCGACTGCACCAGAGTAAATTGAATATGATTTACTCATCGAAACAGGGATCGCAAGGTTATTGACGATATGAAGGACTGCTACTGTTAGTATGAAGGCACCAAAGAACCAGTTAGCCACATATATATGTGACGTGTTTCTTTTGATCATCGTACCGAAGAAGACGATGGCATAGGCTATCCAGACAACAGCAATGGCTATACCAATAGGCCACTCCAGTTCTGCATATTCTTTACCGGTCGTCCAACCCATTGGCAATGTAATTGCCGCGGATAGAATTATGGCTTGCCAACCCCAGAAGGTGAACGCAGCTAACTTCCCACCGAAAAGCCTTGTTTGACAAGTACGCTGTACTACGTAATAAGACGTAGCAAATAGTGCACTAGTACCAAATGCGAAAATAACTGCATTAGTATGCAGCGGACGCAGACGGCTGTATGTCAACCAAGGGGTATCAAAGTTTAGCGCTGGCCACACCAGCTGAGCGGCAATTAATACACCAACGCTCATTCCAACAATTCCCCATAATATGGTAGCTAGGGTGAATTGACGGACGACCGTATAGTTGTAGTTTTGTTCAAGCTGCTTTACTTGGCTCATGTTGCATGCTTCCAATTTTAATTGTTCAACTACACTCTTTCCTTGTGCGAACAACAAGTTGTCGCAATGCCACCCAAAGCTTCAAAAATCACTCTGTTGGTTTTTTAACCAGCTCAGCAATTAAATTGCTATTTTGTTGTAAAAGTGGCATTTTCAGCGGACATATTACTTTAGTTAACATGTGATTGACAGAGTCAAGACCACACGATGTTTACGGTTAAGCAACATTTATGTGAAAACTTTGACCTCTGTAACACGAGAGGCACGGTAAATCATGGCAGCAGAAAAGCTTACGAAGGGCAGATTAATCCAAATTCTCTTCCTTATGGCGGTATTAATCACCGCTTTTGTATGGAGAACAGTTACCTATGACAACTCAATCTCGGAAACAAAGACTGCAATAACCTGCACTTTATCAGCAGATAGTTGCTTAGATTCTGAGAATAAAAAGGTAATGGATATCGCATTAACCCCTTATCCAGCCAAGGCAGAAAGTGAATTAACACTACAAATTAATAACACAGATGTTAAACCATCGGCGACTGTTGAAGGTGTTGATATGTATATGGGATTAATACCTGTATTGTTTAATAAAACAGCATCAGGCTGGGCGGGGGAATTTACTGTTCCGGAATGCATACATGACGAAATGAATTGGAAGATTACTATTAAGCAAGGTGATACAAGTATTATTGCGAGCTTTGCTGTTAAAAAATGAATTAAAGCAGGCTGTTAGTTTTAAACTTTGTGATTTAGATGGGGTTGATAATTCAACCCCACATTTTCCTTAGTTTTGATAAATCATTTTTTTCGACATACCGCCATCAATGACAAAATTTTGCCCTGTAATAAAGCGGGCTGAATCCGATATCAAATAACTCACCATTGAAGCAATATCTTCAACCTTGCCCACACGGCCACTTAAGTGTTGTTGGTGATCAATATCTCGAAGTGGCAAGTTTGTAGTATCAATCCACCCTGGAGAAATACAATTAACATTCACACTGGGAGCAAGGCTAACGGCTAAAGAATGAGTAAGGGCTGTCAGCCCACCTTTTGAAGCACTATACGCTTCAGTGTTGGGCTCAGACTGCAAGGCACGGGTAGAGCCGATATTAATGATAGAGCCTTGTGATTTTTTAAGCAGTGGAAGACTATACTTCGACACAATAATGGGCGCAGTCAAATTAACAGATAAAATCTGATGCCACTGATGAAGCTCTAACTCTTCAAGAGGAGGGTTGTAGGGATCAGCAATAGCAGCATTGTTAATAATGGCATCTAGTCGGCCAAATTGATCGTCTATCTCACTGATAAGTGCTATTACTTCTTGTTCTTTAGTAACATCGATATGTTTGAATCTGATTAATGGGTTTTCTGCAACAAGATCAAAACCTGCATCTCTATCAATATCGACGGTAATCACAACCGCCTCTGAAGCAAGATGGTTTGCAATTCCTTTTCCTATCCCTTTTGCGCCGCCAGTGACGAGCACTACTTTGTTGGCCATGATTCCGTATTGCCTTACCAGAAATATATATGGTGAATTAACGACCACTAAAATAGCAATTTTAATTCTATTTACAAAAAAAATGTATATGTTGCTGATTAGAGTGTGAATAATGTCTATTATTGCCCAACAGATAATTATAAATATACTCACGATGGAAATCGCAACAAGTTTTTCGGCAGCCCCGATAGAAAAAGAAGCTATAGACGCAGCTATTAAGCAGTTATCCCTGAAGGTATCAAACCCCAAGCTTGTATTGGCATACTTCTCAGAGCATCATGATGAGAGCATATTCCAACAGGCACTTTTTGAAGCATTCCCCGGAGCACAAGTATTAGGTTGTTCCTCTTGCCAAGGTGTGATGACGGATGAGGGCTATAACCGAGGTAGTGGTGTTGCTTTATGGGCAATTAGTGATTACAACGGTGCCTATGGCAGCGCGATTGTGTCTACTCATCAGCCTTACTATGCTATGGCACAGCAGGCATTACTAAAGGCGATTTCTAGTAGTGGCCGTTCTGGAGAATTACCGTCATTAATATTACTCCATGCTAGCCCAGGTAATGAAGAAGAAATAATTCAAGGCATTGAAGATGAACTTGGTATTTCAGTGCCTATCATTGGCGGTAGTGCTGCTGATGATTTAGTTCAGGGGAATTGGAAAATATTCACACATGAACAACGTTGTGTGAATGGTGTTGGTATCAGTGTTTTCTATCCATCTTGTAATATCAGCTATTCATTCCACTCTGGCTATGCCAGTACGGGGTTTAGTGCTGTCGCCACAAAAGTGAATGGCCGTGAACTTGTTGAACTCGATGGAAAACCCGCGATTGATGTGTACCAAGCTTGGATCGGGCAAAAACTGACAGATCAAAACAGTATTGTTTCAAAAAGTAATTTGAATCCACTCGGCCGTATAGCAGGTACAGTTCATGAACTTCCTTATTTTAAGCTTTCGCACCCACTAAAGGTGACGAAAAAGGGCGGTATAGAACTGTTTTCAACCATTGAAGAAGGAGAAACCTTATTCTTCATGGCTGGAACCGAAGAGCGCTTAATATCAAGAGCGGGCAGGGTAATTGACTCTGCATTCGATATTGGTAGTAATAGCAGAGAGCTTGATCCCATCGGAGGCATCACCATTTATTGCGCTGGTTGTATGTTACGGGTTCAAGAGCGCATGGAAGAAGTCGCTCAATACGTGAATAAAGCCATGCACCATGCTCCTTTTGTTTGTCCATTTACATTTGGTGAGCAAGGGCAGTTTATTGGTGGTGAAAATGCCCATGGTAACCTGATGATTTCCGCTGTTCTTTTCCATAGAGATTAAACCATGCCCAGATATGAGTCTGAAAAGCTACAAGAAACGTTGCTTGAACTTCTACGAAGCCAAGAACGAGAGAAGCAGCTAAGAGATGAAAATACCGCTATTCTTGCGGGTATGTCTGCGATGGCTGGAGCGAACAATAAGCGCCAAGTATTCAATAGCTTACTCTCTGTGTTAAGGAAGTATATCGGCTTTGAACACGCACTGGTCTTAACAAGGGAAGACGAAACGTCGCCATTACAAGAGCTGGTTACCACCTGTCGATATTTTGAATCGAGCGTTTGGTCTATTGGTAATACCTTTATTCGCTCAATGAATGGTGAAAGCATCGCCTTGTTTGATCCTCGCCAGGTTTACGAGTTTCAAAATTTACCAGAAGAAATGATGCACTACTGTAAATCTGTGTTGTTAACAGGAGTGAAAGTTAGTTCAGGCGATGCGCTATTATTGTTTTTCAATTCAGATAAAGGGCAATTCACCCCTAAATGTCGCCGTGTTCTAGAACGTTTTAGACCGTTACTTGAGCGAGCAATTATCGATATTGATTACCGCGAACGCTTACAGTCATTGGTTACAGCAAGAACTCAAGAATTGACCCACAGCCAACTACGCTTTAAAGACTTTGCTAAAACAGTGGGCGATTGGTTTTGGGAAGTTGATACCGATTACCGCTTCACTTATATTTCATCGCCAAATCTTGCCAGCCATCTTGTTGATACAGATAATATCTTTGATGTTTTTATTGAGAAAGAAGAACTTCAAACCAAATTAAGAGCTATTTTTGCAGAAAATCGCCATTTTGAAGACTTAGAGTGGCAACTTCCTGAAAGTGAAGGTGGTCTGTGGATTAGCTTTAGTGGTACTCCGTATTTTAATAAGCATGGCCATTTACTGGGTTATCGCGGCACTGCAAAAGACATATCTAACCGTAAAAAGCGATTGTTTGAATTACAAGAAGCCCGCAAGCAAGCGGAATCCGCGAACAAAGCGAAATCAGAATTTTTAGCGATGATGAGCCATGAAATTCGCACACCATTAAATGCAGTACTTGGCTTAATGGATACTTTAGCGACTTCAGGTTTATCATTAGAGCAGATGTCTTGGGTTAATCAAATGGATCAATCAGCTCAATTACTGCTGACTATCATCAATGATATCCTCGATTTGTCGCGTATAGAATCTGGTAACTTTGAGTTGTTTAATGCTGAAATGCGATTAACAGACAGCATTGATCTCGTCATCACACAGCTTCAGGAACAAGCACTTAAAAAAGGAATTACATTAAAGACAACCATTGATGATGATGTACCTAGGTTAATCATTGGTGATAAAAATCGTATTTCTCAAGTGCTGTTTAACCTTGTTGGTAACGCAATTAAATTTACTAAGAAAGGCCATGTATCTGTTGATGTTCGCCGTAACGACGACACATTAAAACTTTCAGTTATTGATACTGGCATAGGCATTTCTAAAGAAGCACAGCAGCTACTATTTAATCCATTCATTCAAGCTGATGGTAGCATTACTAGGAAATATGGTGGCACCGGATTGGGGCTCGCCATTAGTCAGCATTTAATCTCAAAAATGGATGGTAAAATACACCTCAGCAGTGAACTGGGCACTGGCAGTTGTTTTTGCGTTGATATTCCGATCATTGAACCTACAGAAGCAACGAAACAACCTGAAGTGCAAATCGTACATCATGAAAATATTTTGCCATTACAAATATTAGTTGCAGAAGATAGCTCAACAAATCAACTTGTCGCCAGACTAATGTTAGAAAAGCGTGGCCATCAAGTATTCATTGCAAACAACGGTGAAGAAGCCGTTGAGATGATAAATGCGGATGATGTTCAATATGACATTATATTGATGGATATTTCGATGCCAGTAATGGATGGCTTGAAGGCAACCAAGATCTTAAGAGCCGCAGGAAACACAATTCCAATTATTGCTTTAACAGCGAACGTTATGCAGCCCGATCAAATTGAGTACTTCAAAGCCGGCATGAATGACTTTGTAGCAAAACCAATAAGAGCCGCTGAACTTGATGGCGTGTTAACCAAGTACCAAGCTTTGATAGCCAGTGAAAGAATGGCTATCTCATTATGAGAAAAACGCAGAGCTTATAGCTCTGCGTTTTTTTAGGCTTGGTAAACCAAGCCTGTAATTAGCACTATGTTTGAAGTATCAGGCAAACTGACCATTTGCAGCAATACTTCAAAGAAGTGCTAATTACCTATTTTATGGTAAATAGCCAATACTGTTAAATAGCATTAGTCATTAACGAACCTAGCAATACAGTGGAAAGTGGTGGGGTATCAAATAGATATGAAATATAGACTCATCCAAATCGTATTTAACATAATATACATAATGCGTACTGAGGGGTCTAAATTTAACAAGAATGCGTCACTAACGAAACGTCCATTAATCCCATCAAATTAGTCTCTGGAAACAGCTAGTTAAATCAAAGTACGAACCTTTTCACCCAACTAGAACTTGATTAGCGTTGAGCTTTGTAAAACGTGCTGACTGACTCGATAAACATTGCTGGCTCGATTTTATCGGCCACACCGATTGGTTGGCACTTTATTGATTGGAAAAAACTTTTAATGAGATGAATTTTTGCGAGGTATATCATGCTCCACGAATCGTTTGTGAAATTGTTTTGGCGACATTTTGATTCCCTTGATGAAGCTGCGGCGTGGTTTCATGTCAAACCCATCACCGTCAAACGTTGGTTATCCGGCTGGATTGATGTGAATCCGATGGCTGAAAAACTGCTAATTATCCGTGCCCGTGGCTATTTGCCCGATGATACCCGTTGGCAAGGTTTTCGGATTGATGAATATCGCTGCGCCATTATTACCCCTGAAGGACGTCGATTTAGTCCAAAGGAATTGGATTCTTGGGCGTTGCGTTATGATGAATACCACGCATTAAAACGGCTTTATGAGCTGGACTACGTTCCGGTTCGTACCAACGTGGTCACACCGTTGCCATTCCGTGGCGGCCGACGACTTAAAGAAGCAAGAAGTGACACCGTGACAAAAGAGAGAAAGAAAGCTGCACGTAAGAAGCAAGCTAAGCGTGCGAACCGTTAACTTCCCTAGCCTCTATATATGACAWAGCCCGCGATTGCGGGCTTAGGGTTTTAATCACATTGTCTAAATAACTGATCGTTGTTTTCATCTACCAGCACAGTACTTACAAATAAATCTTCCGCTACCAGTTTCAATTTATTATCACTTAGCATCGGCCATAAGTCTTTTGCCATTCTATCTGTTCTAAAACGTTCCTTAGTGACAGCTTGAAGTTGCTTACAATAATCATTGGTTACGTATTTCGATTTACCTATATAGGAAATCGACATTCCCAAGCTATCTTCTCGCTCAACTAGACTAATACCTTTTACTTTGAATTTGGTTCCTTTGACTCGCTTGCCTGAAACTTCTTGGCTTGAAAGTTTTGTCGCAATTTCTAATCGTAATCTTCCGATTTCATATGACGTTACAGGTGTACTTTTTAAAATATCTAACATCGATATTTCACCATTGTCCGATAAGTCAGAGCCTAAGGAATTAAAGCTGACAATCATTAATGACGTGAGTATAAATCGTTTCATGCTGTTCCTTGCGTTTATCTATAGCAAGTTAGAACAGTACATTGATGATTTATAATGAAAAACCAAATTATTAACTATGCGAGTTACTCAACAAGTTACTGGAACAACACAGCCTAGCGATCATCAATGTTGTCTTTCATTCTCCATTCTAACTTCATAATCCGTTTTTCATGCTGGGCTAACATTTTCTTTAGTTCTCCTAACACCGACTCATGAGCCTTCACCGAACGGAAAAGTAAGTAGCAGATAATCAACGTTGGAGGCGTAACCCCTAGCTCTGAAAACAGCTTAATGAGTTCTCCCACACAAGCCCCCTAGCCTTTATTTTCCCGGCGAACCGTATCGAATAAACCGATAAACGCAGCGGCTAACATTGGAATCGTGCCACCAAGTTGTGCGCCAGATTCACCAACTGTCACGGTAACGAGATCACTATTACCAGTGAACAAACCTACGGCAACACTGCCTAGCAACATCAAGCCTGTTTTGGTGCTCGTCTGTTTCAAATCAATCATAACCATCCTTTTTTACGTAGATACTTGAGTGTGTATGCGCCAATCACAACCCCTGTGACACTGAGCGCGATTGAAGTAACGGCTTTCTTGGTTGTCATGCCAATTTCACTCCTTCCATGACTTCACTTAGTGGATATTGGCGGCCAACTTCCATACGAGCCATTGCTTGAATCACGACTGCAACGGTGTCGTTATTCTTGGCATCAAGCATTTGGTGTTTGCCGTATCCCGTCCATTGCGAAACCATGTTTGCGTAATGGTCGCTGTCATTTTCATGGCTAGGTGCAAAGGTATGCACAATGCTATCAATGGTGTTCACACCACGTTTTTGATAGCTACGTAGTACACGGGCGGCGGCACGAAAACCGTATTTATCATCTTCGAAAATTGAGAATCGGCCATCGCTACCGACTTGGCCGCGCCATTTATTACTTGCTTTGTATTCAATGTTTAGCGGATTGTTGTTACGGATACCGCGTGGTTGTCCGGTTGTCATGTCGTTCGTCATCCCAGTTAATTCATTCCATGACAGGCCGCTACTTGGTTTGGTTGTGGCGGCCTGTTTATTGCGGCTAGTTAGCCAAAGCAAAATAATGGTTAACGCTAATAGCCATTTCATAGTCGAACCTATTCGGCGTATGGTGATTGGTACTCAACCAAGGTATCGAATGCACTCGAACCATCGGCATTAAAGAAACCAACCCGTTGTGGATACGGTGTAAGCTTGGCGCAAATGGCGTACTCCAATAAGCTGGATGCGTCCGCCATCGTGATAGTGACTTCGTTACCTATTTGGGCTTCGGTAACAATGGATTTTTCACCGTTGTAGTTATTATCCGAACTATGTAATCCGCAGATACGCAGCACCGCATGGTTAGTTGGCTTATTGGTTGAACCCGTAAAGCGATGGGTATCAATCGTTACACCATTCGCTATGTCGGTATGGTCCATCGTTTTCAGAATATGAAATTCATCATTGTTGCCAGTCGGCCAAACCGTTGGAGATAGTTCGGGGTTTTGTTCGTCATTGAAAAACGCCGCTGCCCAACCAATCACCAAACCATCAGCACCGTTGCCCCATTGTTGTTGAACGTCATAGAATGCCAAGGCATAACTTTTGTTTTCATCCAATATCAAACCGTCCTTACGCAAGATGGAATGATTAGATTGATATCCGCTAAAGGATTCACAAAAGACAACGTCTTCAATCTCACCCGTCGATGGGTTCAATTCCAATAAGCCCCACTTACAATTGCTGCCAAGGCGTACCGATGCCGTGACTGTGACATATTCGTTGCGGCTGCCGTATTTCATATCAATGGTGGTTTTTCGTTGTGGTGAAAACGGTGCAAGTGCAACGGCCTTATAAGCGAGTCCATGAAATACCATGGCGGCTTTCACGCCTTCGGGTTCGCCAATCGTGACATAATCTCGATTGGTGATATTCGCCCCGCGATAATCGACACGTACCCCAAAGCTTGATTGGTAGATGTTGTCATAACCAATCACTTCACCGCCCCAACCTGTAGGAAACATTGCAGCACTTGAGGCGGCTTCACTGAATGCCGTTTTATCAAATACCGTTTCTTTGGGTGTGAACGTCGCCGTGGTGTTGAACGCGGGATGAACCGCTGGTGCAACAAAATCGCCGTTATGGATTAAGTTCACAACGGGCTCGCCGCTTAACAGTTTTTCCAGTGCCGCCAACTTATCAGCACCAAGCTGTAGTTCATCAGCCAAATATTCAATCTTGTTTCGTGCGCTGCCAATCGGTAGACGTTCGCGCAAAGTTTTATCTGTCATCGAGTGACCTCTATTAATTCAATGCTGTCGCCATCGCTGCCCGTGAACTCCAAAGCAGCAGATGATTCGAGTTTTAACTGTTCGCCTGCGGCCAGTTCCCAACCTTTGTTTATAACTATTGCTTGAGTGTTTGCTAAACCCGCTTTCATTAAAATGTGACAGCGTGACGTATTGGCGATTATTGATGAAATACCGCCCTCAATGGTTAGCTTGCGAGCTAAAATGCCGTCACCCCCCACGGGTTTGGTCAAAAGTGGCGTGGTTGCATAGACTCTAACCGCCTGACCACTCTCAAATTTCACCCTTGGCAGTTCACTAACGGTGAGTTCTGGCATTTGTGACACCGTGACTTGTTGGTTATCCGCTAATTCCATTTTGGGTAGCTGGCTAATCACCACCGCTTGCCCATCAACCAAAGCCACTTGTGGCATTTCACCAATGTTGATTTGTTGATTGGGTGACAGGGTCACTGCTGGCATTTGAGTCACTGCCACTTCTTGCCCATCCGTGGGCGGTATGTAGCGACCGAAGCCGCAGATGATTGAGACAATTCCCGCCTCGCCCATATTTTCAACCGTTATGCGTCCAGCCAATTGCGGGTCAATGATCTGCGCGCCTTCCCTAAGCTTGTAATCGCCGCGCTCGGTAGTCACATTGACCGAACCACTACAGCTCTCGATATACAGAAATTCACCGACTGCCTGAAATTGCGCACGTTGTCGGGGCTGCATCATTTGGTAAAAACTCATGATTTCCCTTTCATCATCATTACGGCTAAGAACGCCATCACCATGCCAACCGCAATGGTCATTTGTTTAGAGGTTGCGACCTGACCGCCATCGACTTTCATCGCGGCCAGTTCGGAAATCTTCTCCAAGTTTTCTGTATTCTGGCTGGCTTGATTGCCAGCTAGCCCCGCCAACATTTGCAGGTTTTCGCCGTGGGCTTGGCTGACTTCTTCAATCGCCAACGTTGATACTTCACTGTTTGCCAGTAGCGCATCACGGCCAAAATCCATTGCATCGGTGATGGCATCCCTGCCAAAGTCCATGGCGGAATTAACTGAACTTTCGCCCATTTCCAAAGCGGCCATAGAAACGTCTGCATTTGTGATTAATGCCAATTCACTTAATTCGCTGGCGCGTTCCATGGCACCGTGGTCGGTCATGGTCACATTGATACTTGAATCATTCACACCCGAAATGGCAACGCCAAGGTTGTCACCATCAATGGCATTCTGACCGCTGGTATTGGTGTTCGTGGTTTTATTGCTGCTTTTGCTGCTGCCACCTTTACCCATTAACCTTTCCTCACGCCAGATTTGCCACCACTACGCCGCTGAACGCTGGTTGCTTTCAGCTCGCCCATTTCTGCGCGTTTATTCATCACCGCAGATGGATGCCGTTTCACTTTTTGAGGCTTGGATAAATTCCCACGCACCTTGTTCGTTGGATTCGGCTTGGTCGGTTTTACTTTTCGGGTTGAGGTACCGCTTTTATGTGGGTTAAATCCTTTGCCGCCACCACCGGATTTACCTTTGCCTTTGTTCTGAGTAGGTTTGCTCTTTCCCATTGGTTACTCCCTTAACGCCAATTGGTGAACGGTTTCTTGCTTGCTGTCGAACTCCCTAATTTGCTCGACTTGCTTGAAACCAAACTGATCCAATATGCGGCGCATGCCTTTGCGATACGTGTGATAGCTAATTGACTGATAACCGCAGTCGATGACACGCTCAATAATATGGTTAGCCGCCTCCACCAAACCGCGCCCAGTCATAGCAATGATGTGATAACGGTCTCCATCTACTCGGCTAATAAACCAAAGTTTGATGCCTTTGCCTGTTAACAGATAAAAGCTGGCTTGGCCTTCACACACCAAGGTTTTCACTTCTTCCAGTTCAGCTTTGGGCATATCCGACCCCGAAAAAGCAGGCTTAATCAGTGATAAGTGGGCATGAAAGTCGGGTGCATTTGGGCGGATTAATCGAAAATGCATTAGGCCACCTTTTTAACCACAAACCACAACACACCAACAGCTAGCATCACGGTTAACCAAGTGGGCAGCGAACCGCCGCCCATATTGATGCTACCAATACGGAAACCAGATTCATTACTGGCATTTACCCCCGAGGGAGCGGCAGCACCGCCCCCCGCATTAATCGGCATTGAACCATTGTTGGTGAGACCTGGTATCTCCATCATGCTTTCTTCCCCCAAACAATGTCGTACAACCACAATCCCATCAGCACCGTGACCAACACGCGCAAGGTCTGCCCGACTTTCTCACTGGTAAATAAGCCTGATATGTATCCAACAGTGCCAGCCAATAACGGCCAAAAAAGTAATGGCATTATTTACCCCGCATCATCAAAAACATAAACATCATGACGACCACAACACCGCCACCAATCATCATGGTTTGGTTGTTCGAACCTGTATAAATCGGCTGTCCGGTTGGCTGTTTCGCAGGCTCTTGCCTCTGCGGCACTCGATTTTCTTCGGGTGCTGCCGAAGCCACTTTTTCAGCTTCGTGATCAAACCAAGAATCTAACCATTGCTCACCGCCAACACTGGCAGAATCCCAAACACCACCCAAGGTTTCACCGATACTATCGAATAGATCCATGGCTTCCCCTTATGCCTTAGTTGGTAAGGCGTTCACTTGTTCAACGGCTTCAACAATCACCGGCACACTACCGACTTTGTTTTTATCTAGCTCAAAAGTCAGTTGGCTACGGGCAGCAGTATTCAACATGCCATCAGCGCCAAAGCCGTAACGGATGAAGTCGAGGCTAAACCAACCTTGGTTTTGTTCTTTCTTCGATTGGGCTAAGTCAAAGGCGTTATCAATTTTGGTGACGTTGATTTCTTCGAAGGTGTCACGCACTACACGAATACGATCAATTGAATCATCTAAGAAGTGAATGCGCTTAAGGTTTAAGGCTGGACTACGCTCAGCAAAATCAAATGGCGTTCGACCTGTGGCGGCAGCGAACCAAGTGATTTCATAAATACGCGGCATGTAGTAACGCGTTGCTTGTGCTGGCAGAACATGTGCGCGGGCACGAATGGTTGGCGTTGCTACGTCACCATCTTTGGCTTTCAAGGTGATATGAATAAACCAGATTTCACCACCAAGGGTAACAAGGTCGGTTTGGCGTACCCCGATTTTAGTGCGGAGTGTTGGATCACCAAATGAAAGAATGTAGCGGCCTTGTTCGGCGTAGTTCTTGCGGTGGGCTTGCAGCTTAACCAGTGTTTCACCGCTAACGCTGATTTTAGCCGACCCATTTAAGGAGACTTCGACACGTTCAATGTCTTTTGCGTCGGTAATATCGGTGATTAGCTCAATGCTGTGATAAGTGGGACCCGATACCAAACGC
The DNA here is from genome assembly GCF_050336715.1 of Photobacterium makurazakiensis. NCBI lineage: Bacteria > Pseudomonadati > Pseudomonadota > Gammaproteobacteria > Vibrionales > Vibrionaceae > Photobacterium > Photobacterium makurazakiensis. Next base: position 11,983 of record NZ_JAKJSJ010000047.1, on the reverse strand, counting down.
AGTGAAGCGCGGTTGCCCCAACCCACGCCTTCAACGGGATCGAGTTCTTTAGGGCGCGGAGCGAATTTGGTTTGAAGTAGTTCCATGCTCTACCCCTTAACCAATCGCGTCTTCAACGGCATCAACATTATTTGATGCCCAGACAACTAGCCCCGCAGCCAGTACCGCAATCACACCTGTGATCACATAGCCTTTCGTTTTTGCACTCATGTAGTTTGCTCTCTATTAGTGAATGTGAGTAATTCACCAATAGAAAAGCAAGTGATTCGGTTTTAAGGCAAGCACAAAAAAGCCCGCTAAAGCTATAGGTTAGCGGGCTACTCTATGTTTGACCTAAGTCAAACTCTAACAAAGCTAAAGTGCACTTATCTCCTTATACAATTCATTCAAATGAACAATTGATAAGTCTAAGATAGGCTCATACATAAAAGAATTTAAATGAATGTTAGAACTGACAGTTACGCTAACTTTTTTCAAACTTATCAATGCAGGAGTTACACCTGAAACTTCACTTTCATACTCACCTAGAAGCCGACCAAACATTTTATTGTCACTCCAATATGAAACATCCCCTTTTATTAATCTAAGTTGTTCAGTTATATATTTCTCAGCCTTAATCCTAATTGCAATTGACATTAAAACTTTATCTTGCAAGTTTATGCCTTCAAACTTATTTAATCCAACTATTTTATCTGCTGTCTGAAAAAGGATATCTAAAAGTTGTTCACTACTTGTTTCATCATGAGTTGTATTAAAAGTTTCATTGTAAACTTTAAAGAAATCACCTTTAGTTATTGTATTACTTTCCTTTTTCCAATGTAACAACTTAGTCAGCTTTAAATAACCAGCATCATCTTCGCCTTTAATGTACTCAATTAAATTTCGAGTAAACGGGACACAGGAATATAAAATTGAATCATCCTTATTAACCTTCCCTTTCCATAACTTTATGAATATGTTATTAACACCCTCTGCAGGAACCAGCTTAATGGAATCAACATCTTTATTTGCCATTAAGCACCGATTTCTATTCACAAATAGTTGCGATAGTGAACGATAGAAGTCAAAGTTATGAGTTAATATTATTTGATAGAAGTTGTCTATCGATGTTAAATCTTCTAAGTACTGAAGAATAGCATGCTTATTTTTATAATCGAAAGAGTCTGCTATATCATCAATGATATATAGGGTCTCTTCATTTTTTTGAATTTTATTCTCAACATCAAAAATAAAATTCAATAAGTATAAAGCTCGTTTTTCCCCCTGACTCAAAGCTTTGATCTCAGAGCGAGTACATTCACTTTTATCTTGCCCATCTTCAAAAATGAACTTTAGTTCTGCTCTTGCCTTACCTAACACCGCATCAGATTGGTTAAACAGAGATAACTTAAAAGGCATATCAACAAATCTAGAATTGAAAAGCTTTATCGCATCGGCCCACTTTGGAGCTTCTTCAGCCGCCTCTTTTTCAATCTTTTCTATTTCGGCCTTATTTTCATCCCATGAAGATAAGTAATCAGCGGCTTCATTAGATGAGTTAAGGTAGAAAGACCATAATTCCTGCCTAAATAAAGATTGATTACTTGGGTTTACACGGCTAATTAACGTATCGACTTCAGTTGAAGTACAATTCTCTAATAGCTGCTGAATAGTCAGTGTTTGTGCATTTTTTGATAATGACTTTTTAAGGGTACTTAGTTGGGTATCACTATCAATTTTTTTATTAATGTCATTCATTTTCCCTTTAAATTCATCCAAACCAATGACATTACTATCACCATTAATTTGAATAGAATGACCAGCTTGAAAGAATGAGTTTTTCTCTAGTGCAGTACAGCTATTATTAGCCTTAGTTGGATTAAATACACCTTTTATATATAGTCCACCACACTCATTAAAAACTTCATCATATCTATCGACAAATTCCCTTGCCTTTAAAATAAATTCTCGGCTATTAAATATGTCGCTGGCTTTTGGGTCAAACAATTCATTATAATAAAATTTATCATAATTATATTGTTTTTCATCTTTCTTCGCTTTGTATATAGCATCAATGAAGTCTTTTGCATTGAAGTCTTTTATGAGCTGTCTTTCGATATCGTTTTTTTTAACCTTAGAAGCTCTTTGTAGTGACGAAATCAATTTGGATTTATGTTTCTCAACTTCATTCATTAGAGTGTCATATTTAGATTTACTCTCTCTATTTATCAATAAGTTTGATACTGAGACATCATCAGAGTTTAAATCTATTTCTGATCTGAGAACATAAATTTTAGTTGCATCTATTTCTGTTGAATTCAACTTAACATCAAAATCACTAGATCGACCAAAGCGCTCTTCAGTGGGTATATTTCCATTGGATATGTCTTCAAAACTTCTAGTAAAAGATGTCTTCATTAAGCCATTTGGTGCATATATGGCATATGCCTTATTTGAGCGTCCTTTCACAGAAAAATCAAACTTTTCATCTAACTTACTTATACCATAACAATTTTCAAATCTTACGGTTAACTCACTCATCTTAGTACACCAAAATTATAAAGAAAGGCGATCATAAGTGTACCATAAGCAGCTAGGTGCTCAGTCCGTAAGTTAATATTGATTTTAATATTTGTGATTTAGTCAATTCTTTGTTCCCAAACTATTCTAACTTAATTAATGGTAGATAGGCTTGGTGATAATTTCACCGCATTTGCATGTAACTGTTTGTAGCTCTTCATCAATCCAAAAGTCTTCGTCCTGACCACATTCAGGACATGGCTTAAATACAATCCGGGGTTCAAACAACATAACCATATGCAACCAGAAGCAATAAACATTAATTTCGTTATACCAGTATTGTTAACAGAAAATATTGTCTGTATTAATTTTTTGAGACTTGTTCCTAAATCAAAATCCATATTCGCTGAATTCGTCATCAATTAACTGCTCCAAATCACGTAAATTGGTGAACAAGTAGGTCGCAAATATTTCAGCGTCTAGGACAGTAAGCATTTCGTTTGATTGTTCAAGGTAAGATAAATAGCGAAGTAACGCCCAGCGGGTTGAATGATAAGACGTTAACAGTTCAAGTCCCTCTTCACCCACCTCAAGTTTGAGAATATTGGCAATATTATCCAGTGAGTTTAGTAGTTTGTATCCATATTCAATAGCCTGTTTTTCTTCCATTTGGCTATTGTAAAACTGCATAAACTCACTAGTAATAATTGGCTTAATCATGGCTTTACACTACCAGCGAATAACTCCCTTTTTCCACTCTTTACCATCTTGCAAGATGTACTCGAGTTTCTTCAACGGGATTATCTCACTAGCTGGTATCCCTGTTTTTTGTTGTAAATAACGGGCACTGTCATCGGCTTTTTGCATCATGACACACGCGAACTGACAGTTATCAATGATGGTTTTCGACACTTCTTGCCCACGCTGGAACATATTGATTGAGTGTAGGCCATACTTGCGGCCTAGCCTCAAAATCTTGCCGTGGTACCCAGTTGCTTTACCTGCGGTATTGGTGTGTTCGGCCACTTCTTCGCAGATCACCTTTAATGACTTTTTATGTTTGCCGTTCCCCACGCCCCAAACCACCATGCAGAATTTATCAAAGTCTTCTTCGGTAGTTTCGTGCTTGGGGCTATAGGCGATTTTAAAACCTTGGTTGGTTTTGCGTCCGGCAATCAATGCCTTGGCAAACTCTTTCAAACTGGTATAGGTGCGAACTACGCGCCCTGCTAATTTGCCTTGGTAGTCACTGAGCGGGTCGAAAATAGCCACTTGGTCAGTGGCTTTTACAAACAGCTTCTTGGCTGCGGAAGTTTTCCCGCAGCCTGACATACCAACCGCATACGCATGATTGTTATCTAGCGCGTTGTTCTGGTTGATAGGTTGAAGGTTCACGCAGCGGCTCCCACGGTTTTATGGTGATCATCATTCGCGGCCTGTTTGGTTTTCTCTTTGGCTGCGGCAATATCATCCGCGTTTAACTTCTTTACCTGCATATAGCTGGAAATACCTAACATCCCAATGGCAGCAACGGCCATTAGCTCATCCATGTATTTAGCTAACCACGGTGGCGGATTACCGCCATATTTCACGATAAGCGGCGCAACTTTAGTAGCAACGGACTCTGATTGTTGGGGATCAAATGCAAAGTTATGGTGCACTACTGTTTTCATGGTCTGTTCAATGGTCATTAGGCCAACAAAGACGATACCTGCGGCGGCTTCCACTTCTAACGCTTGCTGTTCGGCTTGATTATCGACGGCTGTTGGGTCGAAATCTTCCCCGTCAAGGCTATTAACAAAGGTGCTTTCATCTTGCTCGGTATGGCTTTCAAGTTGATCATGTATCTCGCCATCATTGGCGGCTTGTGTTTCGGTATTCATTCCATTTCCTTTGGTTTGTTTTGGTTAAAATCGGGTAATTAAACCGCCTGTTAAGCCACCAAGCACAAGGCCAGCAATAACGGCACGCCATGCACTCGGTTTCTTTTCGGCTACGGGTTCGGTTTGTTCACTATTGGTTTGGGTTTCAGGTTCACTTTGTGGCTCCACCTGTTCGGTTATGATTTCGGTTTGCTGTGGTTCAACTTCCGTATCAGATTCGGGTAGCATTTCGGGTTCTAAAGCCTGTTCCACTGCGGGTTGTTCGCTTTGATGCAATTCTTCCAAAGTGGCAAAATTCACTTTAAATCGTGACTGCCAAAATTGGCCTGTTTGCTGGTTAGTCCCGCAATCATCACAAATCGAATACAGGTATTTAGACCGCTTTCCCCTTGCGCGGTGAATGGTGCGAACATTGCCACACTCACATCGGTTTATGCCTTCAACCTTGTTGGTTGAGGTACGAACGGGCATTACATCAGCCATGTTTCCCCCTTTGCTCTAATTCAATGAGTTTTTGGTTAACGCCATTCATCCAAACCAGTACCAACCGCAATGGTGCAAGCACCTTGTTGATGAACATATTTCCTTTGGCCTTATCGAGTTCGGCTTTTAATTCCGCCGTGATTTTGTCTAGTTCCATTAATGTTCCAGTCCTTTAAGCTGCTAATTGCAGGTTTGCGTAATCTTCTCGGTCGGCCATATGTGCTGACCATTCCAGTTCGGTAGGTTCTTCATTGGGTTTAATAAGCGGATCACTTAATACGTGTTTCCAGTATTCACGTTTAAGTAAAAAACGTTGGTAGCTATTGGCGTATTCTTCTTGTGCGATTTCTTTCGCTTCGGATACTGACTGTAAGTAGTCAGGATCATCGCCTTTGGGTTGCATGGACCACCCTCTAGCCCCAGCCGCCCAAAGCAGAAAATCATAGGCTTTGTCTTCGGCTAATTCGCCATCAAAGGAGATACAAAAGCGGTTCTTCGTCGAGGCATGAATACCTCGGTTTTTTATTTGGTCATTAATGGCTTTCTGTTCGGCTTCAAGCCTTGTTAGACGGGCATTGAGCTTATAAATCGCGGACTTTGGTTTGTTAGCTTTTTTCGCTATCGCTTTGGCCTTAATGGTTTGAGCCTTTTGCTTTTCAAGGCGATAAAGGCTTCGGTTTAACGGTTTTTTCCACTGCTCCAATAAATAGCCAAATTCTTTGATGATCGCGGCCATGTTATGCGATTCAAAATTGGCTAAACAATCCCAACCTGGTGCGCGGCTACAACGGGCAATGTTGTAACGGTTTCCTTTAATCAAACCTTGATCAGCGTTATCACCTTTCGCGGCGTAACCCACGGCTTTTATAATGTATGTGCCTGCGGCTTTCGGTTCACGGATGCGCTCTAAGTGCGCGAACCCGTTACCCCAGATATTCTCTAACCGTTCAGCCCATGCTTTGAAGTGCTGCTTTTCAACTTTCCAGTTCATGAGTAAATGCACATGTGGATTGGGTTCACCGTCTTCATTGGCTGGACACTCTGCTACCCAAATGTAATGGAAGGGATTTTCAACGGGTTCAAGCTCAAACAGTTCACCGTCTTGGTCGACACCTTGCCAGCCACGCTGATACATCTTTTTGATGCCATCTAAGAAACGGGATACTTCTTTGCCCAAGGTACTTTCACCACCAAATACGGCTAACCGTTGTTGCTCGGTAAACGTCAGGGTCAAGAACGTGGTAAAGCCACCTTCACACGAAGCAACGTATGCACCCGACTCAAATATTTTGGTCACGGCACGTTGGGTTAATTTCTCGGTATAGCGTTCACCACTTTGTGGCTCTGGCGCGTCACTTGGGCGGGTTTGTGTATGGTGAATTAGCCGATAAGTCCCCGACCATTCGCGGTGCATCAATCGAACTGTGGATAACCGCTTGTCACTTGGATGCTCTGCAAGATCGTACAAGGCATCGTGATTAAAGAAAGCCTCGGTACTACCTAACTCTGTCGGTCGTCGCTTAGCGGCTTTTAGCTGGCTGATTCTGGACGATAAACTAACCACCTTCGGGCGTGTCGGACTTTTGCAGCCTTGGACGAGACTACTCTTTTCGTCACTTCGTGCCGCCGCTTCGCGGGCGTGTTCGGTGTCAATGTCTTTGGTGTGCACATAGTGGCGTTGAGCATGATGATGAAGTTTTTCCTGTTCATATTTTGCCCATTGCTCGAAATCGGAACCTAAAAAACCAGCTTCATAGCTGGCTAGGTTCTTTTTAGTGCGGTCATGTGGCTGGACGGAACCAGCCACATAGAGCAAATCGTTAGTTGAGATCATCAACATCCCCCAGTAGATTTGCTCGACCTCCGCAGTTTTCACAAACTGCGAATAATGGCGGTGATGCAAATGCCCCAACCGCTTTATCATCAACGTGATGGCATCGTTTGCATTGATACACACGAACAATCATTAAGGCCATTACAAGCCTCCCATCACATTGATCGCCTGACGAAAAGCCATGAAGATACGACGATACTCTGCGGCATCATTAAGGAAAAATGCTGCACCTTCACTATCTCCGTCTAGGCGATTATGTCGTGCTAACGTCATGGCTTGACACCACTCGTTACGAGCATGGTTTGCCATGTAATCGGCAGTAACCGACTTATCTAACGGAATAGTTACTTCATGCAATGGCATGGAAGAAACCGCCGCCCCCAACTTGGGGGCGTTGGTCACTTGCTTAGGGATTCGAGTGTGTTTAGCTTGCTCTTGGCAATGGTCGCAACCACAAAAGTCACCGCCACACTTACATTGTTCATCAGCGTTATGACGAGCTGCTGTAAAAGATTTCACTGCTAGACAGTCTTGGCAAAGTACAAGATTATTCATGTATTGCCTCCTTACCCAAACAGTCATGGCATGTTATAAAACCCATTTCGTCGTGATCGTAATAATCAGTGATAACGCCACAACTGGTACACTTTGTTGATTCACTTGCGCAACCGTCACACATCCAAATAACTGAATCATCGGTTTGATGCTCATGGCATGCATCAGGCTCATTACAAGACTGGCAGTTCATTACAATGCTCATGCAGCCCCCTTATGAAATTTCGCTAAGGCGGCCTGTAGTTTTGGTGATTGCGGTAAATTAGCTTGGCGTCGATTTATCATTACGGAATTTGCGGCACAATCTGCGTGAAATAACAAAGCGATGGTATCTACTTCACGGCGATAGCAAAAAGCTTTACCGATTAAACCAGTCAATTCCGAGTAGTTACCGTAACAAAAGTTACCTTTAAAGCTGGCACGTTGAAGCCCATAGAAGGTTTTATATAGCTCTCGCATTGAATGAAATTTCATCGTGCACCTCCAACCATCAAATCACGCTTGTATTGGTAGGCGGCTAAATCTTTGAGGTATTGGCTATGCTGCTTGGTGCGTTGTTCGGTGGTTTTGAAACCAAACTTGCTACGAAGTTGGCGAACAATGCTTAGTGAATTCTTGGTTAGTTCTGGATTCGGGTTGGAGCATCCAGCCATATCTGGGCAAGGTCGATGTATTGGGCTGCTCGGTGTAACGATCAATGTGTTCATCTGCTAGTATCCCTATAAGCAAGTAAATGCATGTGCATATATAGGATTAACCAACTTTCAGATGTATACAACCCACCCATGGGGATGGGAAATATCATTTTGATCGCTTATTATTTAACAACTTAAAGAATTTCTGGGGCTATTAATGACTTACACAAATGAGCTATTGAACGAGGTGAAAGCCAAGTACAACCTGCCCTCAGAGTATAAGCTGGCTCAGAAATTAGGTGTCCATGATTCGCGTTTGTATAAATGGCGAAAAGAGCTAAACTCTATGGACTGGGATATGGCGTTCCAAGTTGCTGATTTACTTGAAATTGATGATCAGATTGTAGTGCATGGATTACTCAAAGATAAGTACGAAAACCCCCGCCTAATCAATGCGTTATGTAAATAACCCCCTTATTTACACGTAAGTTATTGTTTTACCACACTATACATAATGCGTACTGAGGGGTGTAAGAACTAATTAGAAGTGTCATGTTTGAGCCAGATTGAAATGTCATGTTGAACTAGCCTCTAAGCACCTTTGTTTTGCCGTGTTTGGAGCCTGTGGATGTTATTGACCATGACTGACAATGAATTAATGAGAATCAAGCTCGTCCAAGATATCTGTGATAAACGGATCACTGGTGTTGAAGCGGCCCGTTTGCTAAAACTTAGCACACGGCAAGTTTATCGATTGGCCCGACGTTTCACTGAATTGGGCTCTGCGGGTTTAATTTCACGTAAGCGCGGTCAGCCTGGCAACCACCGTCATGATGACAAACTAAAATTACAAACACTGGCATTGCTCCATCAGCTGTATGCTGACTTTGGGCCGACACTCGCTCACGAAAAACTGACGGAGCTTCATGGTATCCACGTTGCCGTTGAAACTCTCCGGCAATGGATGATTGCAGATGGCTTGTGGGTACCTTACGTTAAACGCAAACCTCGGATTTACCAGCCACGTCATCGCCGAGATTGTCGGGGTGAATTAATTCAAATCGATAGCTCCCATCATGATTGGTTTGAAGGTCACAGCGACAAGTCGGAAAACCGTCAGCCTTTTACAGTGATCGTCACGCGGTATTCCATGTCAGTAAACGTGACGCACAAACCGAACGGCTAACCCAGTTTGGTCGTGTACTCAAAAATCTAAACATCGAGCTCATCTGTGCGAATAGTTCACAGGCCCAAAGGTCGTGTTGAACGTGCGAATAAAACGTTACAGGATCGCTTAGTAAAAGAAATGCGATTACAACACATTGGTACCATTGAACAAGCGAATGCTTGGCTCCCCGACTTCATCGCTGGTTTCAACCGCCGGCTTTACTAATCCAGCATATGAACCAAAAGAAGTGACACTGTGATAAACGAGGGAAAGAAAACCGGTAGCCTCGTTTGTTTGGGTCAACATCCACCTAAGTCCCCTAGCCTTTATTTTCCTTGGGAACTGGACAACCGCAGCAGCGAACATATTTTTAACTCTATGCTGTACGGGTGATGTACCTACGGTCACATTCACTGGCGTAGACTATAGCGCACGGATACGGACTTATTCTAAACTCACTTTATTAAAGTGTTACAGCGTGACGAAGTAATCAACACCGACGAAATCACTCATGTAGAGATTAATTTACAGGCAAAAATCATAACGACTTTACGGGTTTAGTTAACAGAAGCGTAACTGTATATACTCTTACCGCTTGTCTGTTCTCAAATCTTATCCAAAGAATGATGGTTGTTATGTCTCAAATAGAAAAATATGCTACATAGTCCGCACATCATAGTCTTTTATAATCACGACTTTTTACTTGAGATCCTGAGATGGCAACTTAAGCAGGGTAAGAAATTCTTTTCTCCGATTCTAACCGGATAAAGCTTATTAGTTTAGATACCAAACCAATGAGCTATTGACTATATAACCTTAGACAGTGATGTATATTTTGATAGTACTTCTAGCCTTCGTAGTCACCTAGATTGATACCTTAACACCAGCCAATCAAGGTGTTTAAGCCGGTAATATAAAAAGCAGCCAGAGCCATATAACATTATATTTATCATGAGCTTAAGTTGTTAATGAGATAATTAATATTAATTAATCACCTCATCCCGTTTTATTGTTTTGGGTTATGGTAGTTTTCGCTACAACAATCAAACAAGGGGCACGTGATGACTAACAATTTACCGTCATCCACCTCAAAATTTCAACAAAAATTACCACAAATCCATAACCAAATAGGGCTATCTACATGAGTACGAATTTGTCAAAAGCAACCATCCTTTTTCATTGGGTAACAGGCCTAATGTTTCTAGCAGTTTTAGGATTTGGGCTTTATATAGGAAGCTTGCCAAGAGGCCCAGAAAAATTTGAGCTACTTGGAACGCATAAATCTTTAGGCATCGTTGTCTTATTTATAGCAACAGCTAGAATATTCTGGCGTCTTAAAGAAGGTCAAATCTCGAGCTTATCTAAATTGAAAAAATGGCAAGAGCTTCTTTCCAAAGTTATCCATTTTTCATTACTACTCGCAACCATAGCAATGCCAATTTCGGGGTTAATGATGAATATCGGTGGTGATAGAGCGACTGACGTTTTTGGCATTGTACTAATTCCAGCAACTGAAAAGATTGAATGGTTAAGTAGCCTTGGTAACTTTATTCACGTGCAATCAATAAATATAATAATTGCTGCGCTTGCTCTGCATATATTAGCGGCGTTAAAGCACCAATTTATAGACAAAGATGGTAGTGTAACCCGTATATTAAGCCTACAATAAAGTAATTAAAAGTACACTAAGGGAAATTATTCAACAGCTATTTTCTTTCAAAAGCGGTCATTCATAGGCCGCTTTAATTTATCTTTCTATCTGCATTGTCGTAAAGGACATCGTAACTCTCATGGTGGTATGCCTTCCCCCCTCTCAACCCCCTTGTTACAGCGTCACTAACCACTCCTCCCTGCTGGCTTTATTCGGACTAGCATCCCATAGGAGCAATACCAACCTCTCTTACGATCTAATGTAGCCTTATTGAGATGTACAACTAGCTTCCCCCATCAACGTTACGATTTAAAGATGATTATTTCTTTTACATTTAATCACCACTGTGCATATTGTATTTGTCTGTAAAGACATAAAATTATGGTGCACTAGCAATAAGCAAACATCCTTTAATTGCTATTACTGGAAATAACTAACCGCTTTTTATCAAACACTTAAGAACGGAGTTAGATAATTCATATTAATTAATTATCTAACTCCGTTTTCTTTTTTACGGTTGTGATAGTTTTCGTCACAACAATAAAACAAGGAATACACAATGACTAACAAAGTTCTGTCAGCCTTTTTGTTAGCGGTTTTTGCTGCGCCTACAACAGCAGAAGTTACCCTAATTAATCCTTTCGTTGTACCTGAAGAGCACAGCGATACGGTTCTCAAATATTGGGAACAAGCAAGAGACTACCTTCAAACTCAACCTGGATACATATCAACTAGCTTACACCGCACAATACAGCCAGATAGCCAGTTTCAGTACATCAATGTTGCAAAGTGGGAGTCAGAAGATTATTTCAAAGCGGCAATTATGGGTATGAAAACAAACGTAGCCCCCCTTCGCGTAAGTGGTGTTGAAAACTACCCTGCATTATATGAAGTAATTCGAAACTAATAAGGAGTGCTGAAATGAAGATGAGAAAAGCTATAAAATGCCTAACACTATCACTAGGGTTACTGATGACGGCCACTAATGCTTATAGTGCCGCTTACGGAGTAAGCCTTGAATGGAAAACAGATGACGATCAAATCATATATGAAGGTATGAATGCCCAACGAGCTGCGTTTTCGGACTTAGTTAAAGAAGGCATCATACATGACTTGTATGTTAGACACTCAACTGTGAACGATAAACAGTTTCCAATTATCAATTTTGTTATGGAAGCCGATTCAGCAGATCAGGTGTTGAAACGCCTTGAACCACTCCCGTTCTTTGAAAATAATGTTGTAAGTGTTAATCAAGTACGTAGTATTGGCACCAAG
>NZ_JAKJSJ010000046.1:0-55719 GCF_050336715.1 Photobacterium makurazakiensis | reverse complement strand
GACACCAAATCGACGGTTAATACCACGAATGATTTTCAATATTTGCGGACTAACATCAGTTGGCAACAGGGTACTAGCCTTTGTTTTACCCATCTGAATAAACTCAATGTCATCTTGCTCTAGCCCATACTTAAGCATTAGGCGGTGGGCCATTCTTATCGCTTGAGCGGCTTCATTAATGTTGGCAGAGTTTCCCAGCTCTAGGCATTTTGCAATTTTTTTTAGCGCCTTTCGCTTTTGTTCAGACATTCGTTCGCACCATTTTTTAAAAGGGGGCGTATTTTAACGTTTTCATGCGTATAGCACAAACGTTAGATGTAAAGAATCCGCACTGTGAAGTACGAAATATGGCGTTAAAGGTCGAGTTTTAATCTGTTAAATCAAGCAATAATCGGTATGTGGTTGCGACCAAAGTAGATGACGATTAAGTTATTAAGGCTCTTGAGTCTACCAATGTTGCCCCCCATAATGATATTGAACCTAACTTATAAAGATGTAAGAGATGATCGAGACTTATCACTCAATAGATGTGCCATTTGAATATCGCCATACCTGCTGGTTTTGTGGTGAGCCTTACTTTGAATCGCATGCTTTCATGGCTTCACCAAACTACGATAATCAGTCATTACCAATACTTATTCCTTGTTGCCAAGAATGCTTTGGTATATGCCATAAAATCAAAGTGAGTGGGTTAGATCTACTTCGAGATAAAGTGAAAGAAAGCTTACATCGTAAGTACCAAAAACACCTTCAAATCGGCGTTAATTGGACTAAAGAAGAACTAGAAGATTGTGAGTTTGAAGGAAAAGCGCTTGAAGGGTTTAGAGAAAGCGCATGGGAGATGTTCGAGATTGCGAAAGCACGCGTAAATTATGCCGGATGGCCACTCGCCATTGATGGGCTACCTATTTCGAGCATGAGTACCACTTTTCATATTGAGTTTGATGGCATTATTTATACCAGCCTCAATCAGGCGGTGGAGCAATTAGCAAAGGCTTATGCTATACCGCAACCCTATTTAGAAGATGTCGTGCAACTCGTCGGTCGTGAACGTTTGGCATATGCCATTCGTTTTGCGAAAACAACGTATGGTTATTCTCCCGCTGAACGAGATGTGAGTATTGGTAGCCTTAAAGCTTTATTGGCTGAAGAACAGGTGCTGTCTTCAACGCAGGTTGTGAAAGGCAACACGATTGAAATTGCACTTGATGAAATCAAAGAACTGATATTACATCGAACATTAATACCGATACATGCCACGCAATGGATTCTCAATCATGGGGTCAGCTCATTGCAGCAATTGGCAGATGTTGAAGATGCGTTTTTTGAACATTTCGTGAAAGAGTCTGAGCTAACCGCATTTACCTATTTTAATGCCATGCAGATTTACCTTGAACAGCGAGAAATTGATCCGGAATGGTCAGCACAAGATGACCCGAATAATGGCTTGTTTGAACAAATGAAGCGTGCCAATTAAGGGGACTCGGAATCAAAAACAGGCACTTTGAGTGCCTGTTTTATTTAACCTAAGAGGGCTTGTTATTGATTATGACGAGACCAGACCGTGGTATTGCCATCTTCGTCAAAAGCGAGCACTTCATACGGGTCTTTCTGATTATTATATTCCATTCCAGGTGAGCCCATAGGCATACCTGGAACCGCTAGTCCAACCATGCGCTCGGGCTTCGATTCAATAAAGCGAAGAATTTCTTCTGCAGGTACATGTCCTTCAAACGTATAGCCTTCAATCTCTGCCGTATGGCAAGAGGCGTATTGTGGGCGAATACCAAGGTCAATTTTTACGGGGGTTAAGTTGTTTTCATAGACGACATCAAGCTCAAAGCCATTATCTTCCATATGCTCAACCCAGTCACCACAACAACCGCAAGAAGGGGATTGATAGTTTGTCCCTTTAATAACCTGAGCGACGACGAGAGAACTTGCAGTTAGTAGTGTAAAAGCCAATAGTGCGTTTAGCGAGTGTTTCATAATAATACCTATTTATACTGAGTTTTTAAAAAATAACGAAATTAAAAAATCAGCTATAAGCGGGTGGTCTTAATAGCACATTGGTTATTTGATGACTTTTTCCATTCGGTTCAGTAAATATCGGTTGTACTGAAGGCAATGAAAAGTGAAGTGTGTTTGTAAGAATAGCAAACTGAATATTGGTTGTATTGCAGTTGTGATCACCACAACAAGAGCCCATGTGAGTCGGGCTCATGTCGGCACATTCTAATAAGTTTATTACTTGTACCGAGGTCGTCTCTTGATCCATGCAACAAGACATAGTCATTGACTGGTGGCATGACATTGGAGTGGCTGGTGAAGGTAGGTGAGCAGCAGATACTACTGGCAGTACTGAACCAAACAGCATAGTCAGAATCACAAGCTTTGATATTACTTGTTGAAAGCAGCGCATATAAAACCTTAAAAACACCAATGGTAAGAGTATATCGTTCCTCGTAGGAGAACACACACAAAATGTATAAAAGTCTTATCAATTGAACAAAAAATGACAAGTGATTGATGTGGCAAAATCTTTTCAACTAACTGAGTAAATAATCGGCCTACGGCTGATGTGATGCGGGTTAGAAACAAAAAATCCCTTACCAAACGCTGACAAAGCATAACTCTGTTTAGGCTTAAATAAGTACAACGAAAAAATACAAGGTGCTAGGACGTTTGGTTATGCAATATACGGAACAAGATCGTCGTGTTCTTCATGATACGTGGATGAGCTATAAAGCGAAGATGCGAGTGACACAGATTGAAATGGCGAAGAAGCTGGGTGTTAGTCAATTAGTCTTCTCAGATATTTTACGTGGGCAAGTGCCTTTAGAGCACCGCTTTGTTAATCAATTTTGCGATTATATTGGCGTTGATCCTGCGATAACCCTGCCTTCGTTGAGAAATCAGGTTAGTGCAAATATGCCGAATTCTGTGACATTGAAAAATACTTATATTGTTGACGGTGATATCACGAACGTTCGTTATAGTGGTAATCAAATTATTGTGGAATATGTACATAGCGTTGATATTCACTAGTCGACTTCACGGTAATGCAGTAAGTAACGTTAATTGCTAGCACTAAGAAGTAGTCAATATTAAATAACAAAGCCCTCATTCGAGGGCTTTGTTATTTTGGGTATGAACTAGTGGCTAGTGGTAGGCTGAGTGGAAGTCATTGATTTATGTCCCCATTCAGGTACGAACAAATATAAAAAGGCTGCGCCACATAGCGAAGCGATGAGATCTGTTGGCCAGTGCATACCAAGCCAAATTCTACTGATACCAACACTTGTTGCCCACAAAATAATGATGGCGGTAGGTATCAATTTCTTTCTCCGTAAGAAAAAGCCTCCCCAGAAGGTCACACATACAGCTACAAAAATGGTATGTCCAGAAGGTAGAGAGTAGTTGGTTTCACCCAGCCAGTGTGAAAGGCGCCAGTGGCTTACAGTCCCTTCGGCTTGTCTTACCGCTTCATCCTTTTGTTTGGCTGAAAGTTGGTAAAAATTATCTGGTGATTCAACTATTTCTAGTGCTTGCAGCTGATACGTATAGGGGCGGGGCACCTCTGTAAGGTGTTTCATTGCTGTTTTTGCGACAAAACTAAGCGCAAGTAAAATGCCAAATTGAATCAGCAGCTTTAAAATCTGCTGCTTAGGAAGTTTAAGCGCAATAGGTATTAAACAGAGCAAACAGACAGAAATGAGAAAACCAGGATTGCCTGCTGAGTGACTAAGCAGAGAAAACACGAATCCGGTGGTGTCAGACACTTCCCCAGCGAGATTGCTTTGGGAATAGAACATTAATGTGCCTGATAGGATCGTAGCAAAAAGCAGCAATGCTATATAGCCGGGGATTTTTTCGGTAAGGAATTCTTTATTAAACATTATTACTGGCTATGTATTAAAAGGGGGCTGAAGTTTAACAGAGGATACTGTCCTCACTGTAAAAAGAATGTCATTTTATTAAGTCACGTATTCAGCTAATGTACAGTTGCAGGGCAGAATGCATACCGATGCATGAACTTAATAAGGAAGAAAATGAAAATAGCTGTGGTTGGTTTAGGCGACATTGCCGAGAAAGCGCATTTACCGATATTGACGCAACTTGAGGAGGTCGAGCTTGTCTTTTGTACTCGAAATATAGAGCGGCTAAAGCAGTTAGCGAATAAATACCGTATTCAAGAGTACTATACCGACTATAAAAGCTTGGTGAATGCAAATATTGATGCCGTTATGATTCATAGTGCAACGGCTTCACATTATGAAATCGCGCATTTTTTCTTGAACGTTGGCATTCCCGTTTTTGTCGATAAGCCGTTGGCTTCTACATATAAAGAGTGCGAACAATTGCATGACTTTGCTGAGAAGAAGCAGCAGCCCCTCTTTTTAGGGTTTAATCGCCGTTACATACCACTATATCAACAGCATTTGCCGACAGTAACAGCTAATGTGAGCGAGACAAATCCATTACTGTCGTTGCGCTGGGAAAAGAATCGTCACAACTTAGTTGGTGATGCGAGAACGTTTATCTTTGATGACTTTATTCACCCTCTCGATAGTATCAATGTATACGGAACAGTCTCGGAAGATGATCTCTACATCACTTCCCAACGTGATCAATTGTCATCAACCCCCGCAAAACTGGCACGATTAGATGTGCAATGGCAGCAGGAAGGAGCCATTTTCCATGCTTCAATGAATCGCTTGTCTGGGGCTACGAATGAAGTGATAAGTGCGAGTTATAGAAATACCAGCTTCCGCTTTGACTCATTTACCGAAGGGAATAAATGGCAAGATAATAGCCATGAAGTCGTGAAGCTTGCAGACTGGACACCAATGTTAGCGGCAAAGGGGTTTCAAGGCATGGCTGAACATTGGCTTGATGTCATTCGTTCTGGTAAGCAAATGCATTCGGTTACAATGCGTAATTTACATTCTCACCGCTTAGCTGAAACTATCTATCAAAAAGTGCTTCCCCAAATAGATTGATTAAACAGAAAACGTTCGATGTAACGATATTTATTCAGTTTTGAGTAGCTTAGGTGCTTCTATAAGGTGCATAAAAAACCTAGCCCTAAGCTGCAACCTGAAATCTGAATTTATCTTTTTGTGATTAAAAATCGCACAGAGAATGGTTCGTACACGAAATATTTTTTATTGTTCCTTTCTCCAAGCTAACTTATTAGTTACACAGTAAAAACTTGATGATTGTCACATTTTTGCTTCTACATTTTCGAAAAAACAAGTACTCGATCAGAAATATTTAACTGGTCTACTTGAGATCATGCTGGTAAAGTGCCGCCCCTCACACACAGCGTGAGAATATTATGCTAAGCAATACCCTAAAAGGTAGCGACAAACTTGTTCCAGCTTTAACGATTGGGTTCATGGGACTCTTTCTTCTTTCTTCCCTCATTGACCTAGGTGCAGTAACCCACTTCATTGGTGTGGCATTTTCTGCATCGGCTGCGTACTTTGGTGAATTTTGGCAGTGGCTAATGGTAATTAACTTTATCGTTGCTGTTGTAGTTGCGCTTAGTCCATACGGCAAAACGCGTATGGGTAAGCTGAAAAAACCAAATATCGGTACATTTCGCTGGTTAGCGATGATTATGTGTACATTACTTGCGGGTGGTGGTGTCTTCTGGTCTGCAGCAGAACCGATTTATCACTTTTTAACACCATCTCCAAGTTTTCCTGATGTGACAGCAGCAACAGTTGAAGCGGTAACACCAGCATTAAGCCAAAGCTTTTTGCACTGGGGTTTTCTTGCTTGGGCTGTACTGGGCACATTAGCAACGATTGTACTGATGTATGCGCACCATCAAGGTGGCGTAAAACTACGTCCTCGTGCACTGCTATACCCGATTGTTGGCGATCGTCTTGAGAACCACTGGGTGGGCTCTGTGATTGATGCTTGTTCAATCATTGCGGTTGCAGCAGGTACAATTGGTCCTATAGGTTTCTTAGCTTCTCAGTTAGGTTATAGCCTTGAAGCTGTAATGGGCATTGAGAACACTATCTCAAGTCAAATGGGTATTCTTGCGGTTGTTGTCGCGATTTACTCAATCTCAGCATTTACCGGAATGGATAAAGGCCTACAGTGGCTTAGTCGATTCAATGTCGTTGGTGCAGCTGCATTGCTAATGATCATGTTAGTGTTTGGGCCAACTCAATTTATCTTCCAACACTTTGGTTCAGCTTTTGCTACGTATTTGCAGCATTTCCCTGAAATGAGTGTCAATGTAGAAGACCCAACTTGGAACCCGTGGTGGACATGGTTCTTCTGGGGTTGGTTTATTGGTTTCGCACCAATGATGGCTATCTTTATTGCACGCATTTCTGAAGGTCGCAGTATTCGTGAATTAGTCCTAACGGTTGCTATTGGTGCTCCGATTGTGACGAACTTTTGGTTTACTGTACTTGGTGGCACAGGCATTTTCTTTGAACTGGAAACGGTGGGTAGCATTTCTGGTCCATTGGCTGAAGCTGGACTGCCTGCAGTATTGCTTGCAACACTAGCCCAGCTACCGTTTAGCGATTTACTGATTCCTGCTTTCCTGATTCTGACGACAACATTTGTTGTGACAACAGGCGACTCAATGGCTTACTCCATTGCAATGGTAGTTTCTGGCGATAATGAGCCAACGAAAGGCCAGCGTTTATTCTGGGCGATTTCGATGGGTTGTATTGCTGCGGTTCTACTTGTTGCGGGCGATGGCGGCTTGAATGCTCTGCAGTCATTTATCGTTATCACAGCGGTACCGGTATCACTGTTAATTGCGGTGACATTGGTAACTGGACCTATCGCTGCGGTTCGAATGAAAAAGCAAAAAGTTGCAGAAAAAGAAGCGAGTTGGCAACAAACCGACGTTGCTGGTCAAACGCTTTAATGCCTTTGTAAATTCACATGAGCACACTGCTAATGTGAGTTAGACGCTATATAGAAAAAACCGAGAGTGAATTTATTTCACTCTCGGTTTTTTATAGCAGAAATAGCGGTTAAGTTAACGCGCCCATACCTCAATTACTCTGAAGTTATTCCACTCTCTAAGACTTTGGTTTTGACTATCGTTATTGCCGTTACATATCAGTCGGATACTTTTTGCTGAAACGCTGCCTAGATTCAAGCTAATACGTTGCTCAGAGTCGCCAGGAGTGGTGATATCCGATAGCTTTTCAAATTTATGACCGTCTTCACTATATTCGACAGAAAAGAAATACTGTCTCAGGTCCCCTTTATTTTGTGCCACTTTAAGCGTGTGAATCTGATGTGGTTTGTCAAAGTGCAAAGTAAACGGGATACCGATGCCTTTGGCTGACCATTTTGTCTCTAACAAGCCATCGATGGCGTGACTCGGTGGCTCACTAGGCTTTTGTTCTTCAGCTTCGATAGCGGCTGGAGTGACTTGGTAATCACTGCTGCCATTCCCACAGCTCGCAAAAAGCGGTAATAGTTGAGGATTGAAGTTCTTCAACGATGGGAATAGAAAATTTAGGCCATCTTCAGAGACACCAAGCCAATTTAGCAAAGTGGCATGAAGCTGGTCACTGGCTAGGGTCGGGATCATTCGACCCCGACTTAAAGACTGCTCTCCATCAATAACCAATGACGGCCAAGCACCGTAGAGTTGGTTACCGTTTAAGTCACCGCTGATAACGAGGTGATTGCTTCCCCAGCCATGATCTGTCCCTGTTGCATTTGGCTCTATGGTTCGACCAAATTCTGAAAAGGTAAAAGCCGTAACGCTATCGGTAAGCCCATCTTCTTGTAGTCGAGTGAATAAAACCGTGAGGCTTTCTGCGAGGGAGGTGAATAGTTCCTGTTGTTCTCTTAATTGATTTGAGTGTGTATCGAACCCACCAAGTGTTAGTGAAAAGCACTGAATGTCTTGCGCAAGCTGAGCTTGTTCTCGGATCATTAAATATACGCGTCGACACTGTTGACCAAAATCGGAGTTGGGAAAGCCGTAGTCTTGCTCGTCTGACATAATGTCATCGAAGAGTGAATATTGATCTCGAGCACGCTGAGTTTCAGTACTGAAATGCTGACGATGAATATTATGATCTAACGAGTCGGCGTTATGTAAGTCATCGAATAGATCTTCTGCTTGATCATGACCATCAAAATTAAGATATGGCGGTAATGAATCACCGATTAGGTTCGGTACTACATTTCTGGACTGTGCCCAAACATTGCTGGCCGACGTCATGGAGTACATTGAAGATAACTGATTGAAGTGACTAAGTACGAGATCTAGGCCGTTAGCTCCCCAACCATCTTGAACTAGGCTTGCTCCGGTGTTGGTTTGAACTAACTGTGATTGATAGTCATGAGCGTATAGCCTATTAGGGTAAAGAGTTGGATCGTTACTTAGCTGCTCTTTGGTAACAGGCCTTAGCAGCGGGCCTGTATTAACAATAGGGCTAGCAAAGCCTAGATCAAATAAAGGCTGTAACGCTGTCATTGCTGGGTGTAACCCAAGCTGATTATTATCATCATTTAGAAAGAGTGGGACGATATCATCTTGTTTTATTGCCAAACTTTGTCTTGATGATGCATATTCTTGGTATTTTCCTTGCTCCCGTGGAATAAACATATTGAAGCCATCATTTCCTCCTGACAAGTTTATGGCAATTAAGGCTTTATATTGTTTTTGCTCACAGGTTTCAAACGCGCGTGCAAATGAACTGTTCAAGGTTAGAGTCGACACACCAAGGCTGCTCATACCCGTTTTTAAAAAGTTGCGGCGAGATAGTTTCATCGTTTACCCCTGAGTATGAAATGATGGTGAAAAAATAAGTTGGATAAAAAGCTGCCATAATCGCGTTTTACTACTGCGATTGCTGGGGGTGGCAACAAGGTATTTCCTGACGGCATCTTTAACTTTTTCAGGCATGGTATAGCCAAACAATTGGTGATCGAGCTTGGTGATTAATGCTTCATCCTCAAACTGTTCAAATAGGCTCTTGAACTGATAAAAGTCATATTCAATGCCTCCGTGTTGATGGCAAGCACGACGGATTTGATCATGGTAATAGTGGCAGTCTATCCAGTTATAAACTGCAAACTCAGGGCTGGCATGGTTTGCAAAGGCCTCATCACTCGGTGAGTCATCAGGTTGGTAGTAATAAAAAACAGAAGGGGCAGCCATTGGCCAAAAGCGCTGCCCACGCCACGAGTATAAATTATCCCAAGTTAACTTTTCTGGTCGGCGTTGTATGCCTAAGGCGCGATGGGCATGAATATAGACAATCTCAGGTTCTCGGAGTTTTCCGTCGTATTTTCCACCGGATTGTTTTGCTTCTGGATCATCAAGGATGGCAACAAGAATAGCCATCATGTCACCTTGAGAGTGGCTAAACTCATTGGCCACTCGCTGTATATATTCCGGACTCGGGTTTGCCGTAACCATTTTCTGGATAAAAAACTTCACTATATATGGCGCGGTATTAGGGTGGTCTGTCAGTATATCCAGCACTAGATCCATTTCGTTATCCGCGCTCATGCCGCCTGGAATACCTTGGCCAAGAAAGAATTTGCTGCTCGTATCATGAGAGCCACTATCAACCATCGGTTTCAGCCAATCACCATCATCAAGTTGCCAGCCGGTAAATACGCGAGCAAGGTTTTCGATATCAGCTTGGGTATAACTTGGTACTTCTTTGCCATCATCATCAAGTACTGGCGTAGCATTCTGATTGAGTATGATAGGGCCTAGGGTAAAGAGTTGTAGAATTTCTCTCGCAAAGTTTTCATCGGGGTTTTTTCCTTCTTTATAGTTGTTGTCACGATAGGTAAGAAACTCACCCATTAACGCATGACGTGCCATTACCCCAAGTGTATCTCGGAAAGAGCTAAGGCAATGCTGTGATAACTGATCATAATAATTTGCAAAGGCAATTTTGCGGTCGTGGCTTCTGAGTGTCGGAACATTTTTACTTATCACAAACAGCTGAGTGAAAATATAAGCAATACGCTGGCGCAAGATATCTTCATTTTCGATTGTCATATGCATCCAACTACAATTTAGATGAACATCAGTCCAGCCTGGTTTATCGTGGTTATTTTGGTTGTATTCAAATAAGCTCTGCCACGATGTTCTTGGTAATGCTTTTTGTTGGTCGGCCCATTGTGATATCGATGTAAATGAAAGGAAGTTGTCGATATCTTGTTCTTTGGGGCCAAAAGTACATTGCACTAATGACCTGTATGCTTGACGATATTGCTCTGACATTATTTGTCTCCCAGCCGGAAATAAATACGCTAATAGATAAAAATCTAGTGGCGTTATTTTGCTGTTATAATTGTATATGAAATAAAACAGTATCAATTCAGCTGAATACATAAATACGAGTGATTTATAACTGTGAGTTTATGTCCATAATTAATAAAAGTATATTCAGGAGGAAATAGCACAGGCGTTGTATTGCTATAGTGTTCTGTTGTAATACATATCTTGTTGGAAGCCGTATCTTGGTTTAATTAATTTATGTTTATTGTAACGAGAATAATTAACACTATGTTATGGTCAATATGGCTTAATATTTATTTACTGATGAGGAATTAGTGGAAAATTGGCGTGGAATAAGAAACAGGATAGTGTAGATTTAATGAATCGACAGTTGGCTGCGAGCAGCGAAACACTGCCCACAGGTGTTATTTTTATAGTGTGCTCTTTGTCGGGTATAAATACCCATCATTGTATTTTAGGCCATTATTTCTGTCGTGCTTTAGCAGTACTGGTCCATCTAAATCAACAATTTCGGCTCTGGTTGCGATAGGAAGTGCCATTTCCATGGCAAGTGAACTGCCAACCATACATCCAACCATGATTTTAAAGCCAAGCTCACGTGCTTGAGCTTCAAGTGCTAATGCCTCAGTAAGTCCGCCAGTTTTATCCAACTTGATGTTTATCATTTCATAATGGCCAACTAATGCATCGAGATCGGCGCGGGTATGGCAACTCTCATCAGCACAAAGAGGGATAGGGTGATGAATGCCTAAAAGTTTGTGATCTTCACCTTTCGGAACGGGTTGCTCGATCATTGATATATTAAGTGCAACGAGCTGTTCAAATAACGTCGGTAGCTCGAGCTCTCCCCATGCTTCGTTTGCATCCAAGATAATATCGACATCGGGCGCTGCTTTTCTAATGGCAGTTACTCGTTCGATGATCGCTTTGTCATCTAGTTTTACCTTCAGTAACTTCGCACCTTGTTGGCAACGTTCTTTGGCTTGTTGTGCCATGCTATCGGCATCACTTAGTGATACAGTCATGGCCGTCACAATACGATGTTTAATGTCAAAGCGTGGTGTAGGAAACGTTGAAGGGTTTTCTAACCGCCATAAAGCACAATCGATAACATTCCTTGCGGCACCAGGAGGAAGTAGTGACTGTAATTTATCTCGTGTTAGGGCGTTATTATCGCAGCTCATTGAGGCAGATTGAACTTGTGATATCACGCTGTCAACCGTTTCACCGTAATGTGGGTAGGGGGTGCATTCAGCTACTGCGGTTATTCCCTGATGCGAAATTTCAACCGTGACAACGTCTTGATGGGTACGAGTGCCCCGTGAAATTGTAAAAGGTTGCGCCATCGAGAAGCGTTCATGTTGCGTGGTGATTTTCATAAACCCTCCTACTTAAAGTGAATGTAATTTATCAACAATGTTCGCGACACCGAATCTGACAGGGTCGGTAACTGGCAAATTATAGAGCTCGCTCCATTCGTGACATAGCTGCTGGGCTTCTGTTTCGGAAAGCGAAGAGGTATTTAGGCAAATACCAACGAATTTAGCGTTAGGGTTGGTTAGCTTGGCTGCTTGCAAGTTTGCATCTAAAGTCGATTGAATTTCTGGTACAGCCATATGCGATAAGTGGCGAATATGTTGTCTGCCGATCTCATGGCATAAAACAAGGGCATCTGCTTGAGCACCATGTAACAAACCAAGGCTAACGCCAGCGTAAGACGGATTGAATAACGAACCCTGTCCTTCAATCACATCCCACTGGTGATCGGTAAAGCTAGGACTAATTGCTTCTGTTGCGCCAGAGATAAAATCTGCAACCACAGCATCAATTGAAATGCCTCGCCCTGAGATTAAAATGCCCGTTTGCCCTGTTGCACAAAATTGTGTTGATAAGCCTTGTTGATTCATTTCTTTTTCGAGTGCTAAAGATGAATACATTTTGCCGACTGAACAATCTGTTCCTACGGTTAGAAGGCGCTGACCGTCACGTGGCTTGCCGTTACCAACATCAAGTGTTTTATCATAATGACGAACATCAAAGAGCTGACATTGATTGGCTGCTGCTTTTGCATTTAATTCAGGGTAATCAACAAGACGCTGATGCATACCCGAAGCGATATTAAAGCCTAAATCGAGTGCAGCTGAAAGAGTACTAAGCCATCGTTCAGGAATGTAACCACCAGCATTTGCCGTACCGAGTACCAAGGTTTTTGCACCTAGCGCTTTAGCTTCTTCCAATGACAAATCACTAAGGCCTAGCGAGACGGTTTCCTTTGTCAGGCGGATTTGACCAACACAAAGTTCTGGTCGCCATTGCTGGATCCCTTTAGCGGTTTTAGCTGATAGCGGGTCGGTAACATCGCCGAGGAATAGTAAGTAAGGTTGAGGGATTAGCATATTACATCCTTGAATTTCGTGATTAATCTTCTTCCTTAAGCCTATGTAATTGCAGGGTGGTTAACGAATACTTTAATGTATTGAGGGTATAACCTGACGTTATAGTCATAGCGGGGGTATGATAGAGCCGCGAACCACTAAAAGGGTTAATTTAATAGCTAGCGGCTATGTTCTGTTTATAAAATGGGCGTTAAAAATACTGAAAGTTTAACTTTATCAATGTGCTAGTTTTCATTGACTGAAAGTGTTGTTGGCATAGGTACATCAGTCTCAACCCAGCCTCCACCAAGCACTTTATAAAGAGTGAGTAGATTGAGTTCTTTAGAGAGCTTGGTGGTTAATAATTCTTGTTGTGCTGTGTAGTATGAACGTTGTGAATCAAGTACGGTAAAATAGTCGTCTACGCCTTCATTAAAGCGAAGGTTTGAGAGCCTAAAGCTATCGCCTGTGGCATCGACAAGCATTTGTTGTGCTGTGACCTGATCTTTTAATGTAGCCTGATTGGCTAAGGCATCAGCCACTTCACGAAAAGCGGTTTGTATTGCTTTTTCGTAATTGTTTAATGCAATTTGTTGATCGGCTATAGCAACATCACGTCTTGAATCTAGTTCTCCCCAGTTGAAGATTGGTAAGTTTAGCGCAGGATTAAATGCCCAGCTGCGGCTATCACCAGAAAACAAATCACTTGCAGATGCACTAAGTAATCCACCCGTTGCAGTCAGTGAAATGGTTGGGAAATAGGCTGCTCGTGCTGCACCGATATTTGCATTTGCGGCAATTAATTGATGCTCGGCTTCGAGAATATCAGGTCGTTGTAGCAGTACATCTGATGGCATCCCAACGTAAACTGGGGCAAACCGGTTACTATCTCCAGCTTGAGGCAGTAAGTGTATAGGTACAGTAGCCCCCACTAATGCATTCAGCGCGTTTTTATCGACGTTTACCTGACTGGTAAAGCGGGCAACATCTTTCAATGCAGTAGCGACAGTGGTTTTGGCTTGAGCGACATCTAGCCCTGTTGCAACGCCATTGTTGAAACTTTTAAGGGTTAAATCGAGTGATCGTTGTTGAGAAATGAGAGTTTCATTTGCTAAGCGCAATAAATTTTCATCGGTCATCAACGTCAAATAGGCTTCGATGACGCTGCTCACTAAACTTAATTGTGTATTCCGTCGGCCTTCTACGGTTGCTAAATATTCCTCGAGTGCTTGTTTTTCAAGACTTGAAATTCGTCCCCAAAAATCAATTTCATAGTTGGTTATACCCAGGTCAACGCTATATTGTCTGTTGATGGTGGAGTTACCGTTAGACGCATTTTCAGGTAATCGCTGATTTGTACCGCCAGCACTTAACTCGAGGTTAGGGAAAAGATTTGCACGTTGAATACCATATTGTGCCTCAGCTCGAAGTATGTTCAACACTGCAATACGAACATCACGGTTATTGCTAAGAGCAAGGTCAACAACACTCTTGATTTTGTCATTGGTGACGAAGTTTCGCCAGTCACTATAGGGCGAAACGCTCGGCACGAAGGCTCGGGGTGGACTATTTACACTGTTGGATGGATCGCCTGTTTGGTAGATAGAGTAAGTTTGCTTACTTTCATCGACTGGCCATTGCGTATTAACAGGCGCTTCAGGACGAGCATAATCAGGGATGAAATTGGCACAGCCACTCATTAATACCGAGGTTGCCAACATGAATGAAATTTGTATTTTCATAATTTTGGCTCCTTTGCTTTTGCCTCGATAGGGTGTTCAGCATCCTCACCAAGAAAGATTTTTGTTACTACTACAAAAAACAATGGAACAAAGAGCACCCCAAGGAATGTCGCTGTTAATACTCCACCGAGTACACCAGTACCGACAGCATTTTGCGCCCCAGAGCCAGCACCACTTGAAATAGCGAGGGGGAGAACACCCATACCAAATGCCAGTGATGTCATTAAAATAGGGCGGAGACGAATTTTGGCTGCGTGGATTGTTGCTTTATATAACTCCTCACCAGAATCATGGTATGACTTAGCAAATTCCACGATCATAATGGCGTTTTTTGAACCTAAACCTATCGTTGTTAATAATCCGACCTGAAAATAGACGTCATTATCTAGCCCAAACAGCGATGTTGCGGTAACTGCGCCAAGTACGCCCAAGGGAATAATTAATATAACGGAGAAAGGAACGGCCCAACTTTCATAAAGTGCAGCAAGGCAGAGAAATACGATGAGGATGGAAAGTGCGTAGAGCATGGGGGCTTGCCCACCGGAAATACGTTCTTGATATGACATGCCGGTCCATTCAACCCCCACATCAGGAAGCTGTGCAATCAGGCTTTCCATCTTGTCCATCGCAGCACCTGTACTTACGCCAGCAGCAGGCTCCCCGAGGATTTCCATTGCGGAAATACCATTATAACGTTCAAGACGCGGTGAGCCGTAAGTCCATTCCCCTTTACTAAAGACTCGCATGGCGACCATGTCACCTTCTGCATTTCGTACCTTCCATTCCATAATGTCTTCAGGGTTCATACGGTAAGGCATGTCAGATTGAACATAGACTTGTTTTATCCGGCCTCGGTCAACAAAGTCATTCACATAGCTACTGCCTAATGAGGTGCCCAGTGTGCTGTTGATGTCATTAATCGAAACGCCCAGCGCTCGGGCTTTTAGCTGGTCGATTTCAATGTGGTATTGAGGCGTATCATCGAGCCCGTTAGGTCGTACCGCAGTCAGCTCTGGCTCTTGTGCTGCCATCCCTAATAATTGATTTCGAATGTCCGTCATTTTTTCATGACCGAGTCCAGCTCGGTCTTGAAGGAACATGTCAAAGCCAGTGGCATTACCAAGCTCCATGATGGCGGGTGGTGCAAAAGCAAAAATTAATGCCTCTGGGATTTGGGTGAAAGCACCCATTGCCCGTCCAACAATTGCGTTAACCTTGTCTGCATCATTTGTACGCTCACCCCAATCATTTAATGAGATAAACATCATGCCTGCATTTGCCCCCGCACCAGCAAAGCTAAACCCAGCGACGGAAAAGACTGATTTCACATTGGCTTTTTCATCTTCAAGGTAATAATTTTCCACCTTATCAAGAATGGCCAGAGTTTGTTCTTGGGTTGAACCACTCGGCAGCTGGACCATGCTCATCATGGTACCTTGGTCTTCGTCGGGTAAAAAACTGGTGGGCAAGCGTAGGAAAATGAAGGCCATAATGGCTGCAATTCCTAAATACACCAACATGAAACGTACACTGCGGTGAGTTATAAAGGTCACTGCGGAGGTATACTTTTCCGTTACCTTGCTAAAATTCCGATTAAACCAACCTGGAAACCCTGTGTCTTTATGGCCGTCAGTGGTTTTCAATAAACTGATGCACAGGGTCGGGGTTAAAATGATAGCAACTAAAACGGACAGGGCGACTGCAGTAACGATGGTAATTGAAAACTGACGATATATAGCACCAGTTGATCCGGCAAAAAACGCCATAGGAATAAAGACAGCACATAGCACCATACCAATACCAATAAGCGCACTGGTAATTTCTGTCATTGATTTCTCGGTGGCAGCTCGTGGCTCTAATCCTTCTTCTTCCATTATTCGCTCAACGTTTTCAACAACCACTATGGCATCATCGACTAATAGGCCAATAGCAAGTACAAGTGCAAACATGGTTAACGTATTGATGGAGTAGCCGAGTGCTTGTAATACCGCGAATGTGCCTAAGACAACAACCGGAACAGCAATCGTTGGGATGAGCGTCGCGCGCAAGCTTTGAAGAAATAGCAGCATAACCAAGAAGACTAAGAACACGGCTTCAAGTAGCGTTTTAACAACTTCTTCAATTGATATTTCGATGAACGGGGTTGTGTCGTAAGGGTAAACAATTTGAATACCTTCGGGGAAAAAAGGCTTTAGCTCTGCGAGTTTATCACGGACGGCATTTGCCGTTTCAAGTGCGTTTTTACCTGTGGCAAGTGCGATGGAAATACCGGTGGCAGGCTTTTTATTATAAAGCGAGACAGTTTGATATGACGCTGAGCCAAGTTCAACGTTAGCCACGTCTTTCAGTAATACTTGCGAGCCATCTTCGTTTACTTTTAGTAGAATTTGTTCAAATTGCTCAATGGTTTGCAATCGAGATTGGGCGGTTATTGTCGCAGATAGCTCTTGTCCAGCCGCGGCGGGTGCAGCGCCGAGCTGGCCTGCTGAAACCTGTGCATTTTGCTCTTGTATTGAAGCGACGATATCAGAAGGCATTAAGTTAAAACTTTCCAACTGATAAGGGTTTAACCAGATACGCATGGCGTACTCTGCACCGAATAGCTGTGTTTGCCCAACACCATTAACACGGCTGAGGGGATCCAACACGTTACTTGAAATGTAATCTGAGATATCAGCATTCGTAAGAGAGTCATCTTCAGACACAAAGCCGATAACCATTAAAATGGAGTTACTGGCTTTTTCAACGCGTACCCCTTGGTTTTGAACATCGAGCGGAAGTAACGGCGTGGCCGCAGATAATTTATTTTGGACTTGTACTTGGGCGATATCCGGGTCGGTGCCTGAAGCAAAAGTAAGTGTTGTTGTCGTGTTACCAAATGAGTCAGAGGTTGAAGACATGTACAGTAAGTTATCTAAGCCATTCATTTGTTGTTCGATAACTTGAGTGACCGAGTCTTCTGCCGTTTTAGCGGATGCCCCAGGGTAAACAGCTGAAATTTGAATGGCTGGTGGGGCGATGGTTGGGTATTGAGCAATAGGCAAAATAAACAGTGAGATAACCCCAGCGAGCATAACTAAGATCGCAAGTACCCAAGCAAAAACAGGGCGGTTTATAAAAAAATGCGCCATGGTTTAGTCCTATTGTTTTGTACTTGTTGTGGTAACTTCATGAGACTTAGCGACCGGTGCGCCAGGGCGAATGAATTGCAGTCCTTCGACAACCACTTTTTCGCCGGTTTTTAAACCATCCAGTATGAACCAGCTATTGTCGATCATGCTCTGGGTTTCTACCGTGCGTAACTCAATATTATTATCGCTACCAATCACATTGACTTGCGCTTCGCCTTTTGGCGTGCGTGATAGGGCTTTAGCTGGCACCATAATGGCACTTTTAACGATCCCGCGAGGCAATGATGCTCTGACAAACATGCCGGGCAATAAGATACGATCTGGGTTAGCAAAAGAAACCCTCAAAACAAATGAGCCAGTCGTTTGGTTTATATTGATATCGGAAAAAAGGATGCTGCCGGTATGATCATACGTGGTGCCATCTTCAAGAAATAAATCAATGCCACTTAGCTCTCCTTGATTTCGAGAAAAAGCCCCTTTAGCTAAATCACGACGAAATTGCAGTAATTCGGTACTTGAGGCTGTTAAGTCAACATGCATAGGATCATAGGTTTGCACGGTAACTAATGGTGATGATTGATTGGCGGTGACTAATGCACCTGCGGTTACCGTTGAGCGTCCAGCTCGCCCTGAAATAGGGGCGTTAACTTTGGTGTAGTTGAGGTTTATCTTTGCATTTTCAACAGCGGCGTCTGCACTTGCAACGTCTGATTGCGCTTGTTGGTAGGTGGCAACTGCATCATCATAATCTTGGCGTGAAACAGCTTGTTCTTTAACAAGTCGTTGGTAACGTCCTGCTCTATTTCGTGCTGTGCTCTGATTTGCTTTGGCTTTACGTAGCTCTGATTGCGCACTTTTAAGGCTGAGTTGAAAGGGGGCAGGATCTATCTGATACAGAGGCTGACCCTTTGTCACCATCGAACCCTCCTCAAAGAGTTGCTTTAGAATGATCCCGCCAACTTGTGGACGAACTTCCGATTCGAATGAGGCGACAGTTCGGCCAGGCATTTCATCGCGAAGCTCAATTGTTTTAGGGGTGATTACAACATACCCAATATCATACACTGGCCCCTGCTGCGGAGCTGTTTGTTCCTCACTACAGCCAATTATTACGACTGCGAAAAGTACAGTAATAATAAGGCTGAATAGTTTCTGCGGTTTGATAGTTACTGTTTTCACTGGGCGTCCACCGAACCTTTTGCGATGAGTGCATTAATGGCAATGCACCCTAGGTAAATATGTATGTGCTAATTCGTA
Source organism: Photobacterium makurazakiensis (assembly GCF_050336715.1). Taxonomy (NCBI): domain Bacteria; kingdom Pseudomonadati; phylum Pseudomonadota; class Gammaproteobacteria; order Vibrionales; family Vibrionaceae; genus Photobacterium; species Photobacterium makurazakiensis. Next base: position 36,944 of record NZ_JAKJSJ010000046.1, on the reverse strand, counting down.
AGAATATTAGATATAGAGAAGGAGGCTGTCTTAATTATAAGGGGTGAGAAGGTTATGCAATTAAACAGTACAGCGATTGCCTATATCGCTGTACTTTATATTGGCTATTGGCTATTGGCTATTGGCTATTGGCTATTGGCTATTGGCTCATTCGTTTGAGTTGTTGAATAAATGTCATCGCGATTGGTGAAAGCGGGTTATGGTCAGCATATAGGATGGAAACATCAATTGTTAATGGATGCCTAAGCGAGCAAACCTGTACGTCTTTATTAACCATTTGCGCAGTCCAAGGGTCGACGATTGCAACTCCGCAACCTTGAGCCACTAATTGAGCTGCCGCTGAATATGAACGCACCGAAATTTGATAACGGTATTGCGGTGATATCTGTTGAATAGCGTGCGAGACAATAAAGCCAATAGGGTCACGCGCATCTAACCCAATAATATTGTATGACCCATCGACAAGCTGATTTAACGTGATATCAGTTAAAGGCGAGGTTAAGTGAGGTGTTGACGTTGTTTGTGGTTCGAGTGGGAGGAGCGCGACCATTTTAGTCGAGAGTAGTGATTCACCAGAAATCGCGGGTGGGATTTCGCTACCAAAGCAAACGATAAAATCTAATTGGTTCTGTACCAGTGCATTACAAAGCTCTGCTCGGTTATCTGTGGAAAGTTCGATTGAAATGTTTTTATCGGCACAAACATGATTGATCACCTTGGGCAGCAAAGACGAGGCCAGAATTGGAGGTGCACCGATACGTAAATGTTGATGACCTTTTTGGATTTTACTGGTTAGCGAGTGAAAACGGTTCAGTTGTTGGTAGACATTTTCCGCTTCTGGTAATAACTTTTGAGCTTCTTCAGTTGCAACTAAACGGCCTTTAGCGCGATGGAAAAGCGTAAATCCAAGTTGTTGTTCGGTATGCGCGAGTACTCGAGTGACATTCGGTTGTGAGACATGCAACAGTTTAGCTGCACCAGATACTGAACCTGCTTTCATGATGGCGTAAAAAATTTCTATTTGTCTTAGGTTCATTCGTTATCCCTATGATTAAAATGGCTAGCGACATTTTTAGAATCCATTCACGCTGCTAAGGCGAATATAATACAAATTTTAATGATTACCTAGCGCACAAAGAAGCGCTTACATTCATTGAGTATGAGTAACTTCGTTGCTTATACTCAAAAAAGTGAATATGAATTGCTTATGCCTTATTAACAAATAATAACGACCGATGGCATTATATTGACGAGTTGGGTGGGAGGGTGACAGTTTATTGGCTAATATTGGTAAGTTTATAAATATTAGTACCTAGTTGAATTTTATTTCATATTGTTTTACAGAAATAACTGTAAGCTAGTTGTGCGATGATCCATGACTCATGTATATTTCGGTGCTCTATGTTTTTCGTCTATCAAGGCTGTTACCAATGTCATCAATTATTCCGCTATCAGATTTAACAGCGTTAGTTTGCTTTGATAACAGGGAGAAAGCATCACAAGTTAAACAAATGTTTATTAAAGCAGGCGTTAACAATGTTGATGTTATTAACCATGAAAAATTAAAGGCAACTTCTGTAACAAAGTATGATGTAAGTATTTTTGAGTACTCTTATGATTATGTAAGGGAACTTAATGATTTTACACGGAAAATGAAGGACAAGTTGTACTTTAAAACATACCCAGTTGTTATCTTGAACCTGCCTGATTTTTCAAAAGCTATTGATGTTGATAGTGCAAAAATGCTCAATTCTGATCATGTTATTACAGGGTTAATTAACTACGAGCAATTTAGAGAATTACTAAATCGACTTATTTCACTAAAGCAGTTTTACGATAAAGTATACGTTGGCGCAAAAAAGAATCATAAATTATTTTCACAAAGTGTCACTCAATATAATAGTAAAATTAAAAGTAAGCCTCTTATCAATTTAGCATTGGAATCTTTATATAAAAGTCACAATAAAGAAGAGTTTTTTTCTATTTATAATAAATATGAAAGAGCTGAGATATCCACGGTAAATGTTATTCGATTTAGTGAATTTTGTGATGATAGCAAGCGTAGTATTGCATCGTTAAAATGGGTCTTAAAAAAGAATGATTGCTTATTTATGGCGCATTGTCGTTTAGCCGAAGAGTATCGAGTATTAAAAAATTATGAAGCGATGAGCCATCATCGTCATAGTGCGTTTGAGTGCCACCCTGTTGATGACGACGCTTATAATCAGTTGATTGATTGTGAAATAAAGCAGGGAAAGTTAGAATCATTAGCTTCGGTTGTATCAAAACGAACACTTTACTTATCTAAAAGCCTCGATAGCTACCAGTCTTTGGTTATTTCAATGTTTAACTCTTTAATGTGTATGCGTGTTGGAATACGTGCAACGCAATACAAGCAGTATATTCAGCCAATCAATAGGGTGATAAATAAGCGTATACCATTAGATAAACGAGAGGAGTATACAGCAACCGTTAAACTGCTAGTGGCGATGCACTTTCATAAAGAGGGTAAGCAACTAAAAGCGAGGGCTATCGCATTAGATATCTTTCATAATGTCGTTAGACGTAAACGTAAGCCGTCAGTGCTACTCGTGTTAACGGCGCTTCGATGTTTAGCCATTTGCGGAGAGGCAAAACTCTGCGTACAAATCATTAACACAATGAATGTACCAGATGTGTCTAAGCGGTATCCGGAACAATTTCAGTGGGCAGCTTCACCTTATAGCCAACTGCAGAAGACCTATCATTGGCTGACAAGACAAAAGCATCAACGTGATCAATTAGCCAAAATACCAACGGTTATGGATCGTTATCCTTTCTCATTTGATTTGAATTGTCTATTACTGACGATACTGGTCGATAATGAAAAAGGGTCAAAGCAATATACAAAGACTATTATCAAGCGCTTAAATCGCAGCAACTATGTTGTGAGACGACTTGAGCTCCAACCAGAAGTGAATAAAAGTCAGTCATATATTGATTCGTTGGCTTTAAATCAAGTGGTGGCAGAATACTAGGGTTTAAAAACCCCGATATGTTCAGGAGTTATTGAGTATGAGCCATATCGGGGGGAAATGTTATTTATCAGCAACTGGCACCATGATGTGGACATAAGGTGTATCTTTCCACATAACATAAGGCCCACCAGAGCTAGGATCATCCGTAATGCCTACTAGCATTTCTTTCGGTACGATGATCATTAAATGAGGGCCCGTTTCTGTATAGTCTTCCGCTTTTTTAGGTTCTGGGTGGTAAGGGTCTGAATTACTGACACCAGCCCCGCGATCACCTTGCAGCATGTATGAAATACCAATTTGGGTCGCCGTATATTCTTCCTTATTTACCATAGCCCCTAACATATCCATCCATACTTGATCGTTACACATTGGCATACCATCACCGGGAAATGTATCCGGTAGACAGGTCCAGCCATTCGTTCCTGTAACGACTTCTTTGCCATCAACAATGATGGTTGCATGATCGCTAATAGAAGCTGGTGCTGCAGATTTAGCTCTACCAATTTTATCTGTCATTACATCGTCTTCGGCGAATACTGCTGAAGTTAAAAACGGGGAGCATAGTAAAGCCGTGACACATAGTGTCGAGAGTGTTTTTTTAACCATGATTATTTCTCCACATTATTTGAAAGTAACATCATGGGGTGCCAATATCGGAGGATAAAGACAAAGTAAAGTATAGGAGATATGGGTGTAAGGAGGATTAATAACTAAGCAGTAGATGGAAATAAAAAAGGCCAGCAGTTGCTAGCCTTCATTGAGCGGTACAAATGAGATTAAGCCGCTAATAATGATGAAAAGTCTACTTTGCGTTGGTTAAAACGGCTAACTAAATCATCAATATCGTCTTGGCAATAAGGTTTTAAGCCACTCATTACCATACGCTTTTTACCAGTACCAACAATTTCACCGTTCTCTTTGAAGCAAAACTTAAGCGTCACACTGCCACGTTTGCCTTGAACATCAATTTCAGAGTCCATTAGCTCAACAGTCGGGGCTGTTATGTCTAATCTGCTGAAGTCTAATTCCATGCTTTCATAGATCACAAGGGGACGGGTTGGGTTAATCATAATGTCTTTTGATTTCATCAAAGGCACCATGATGTGTGGGAAGTTCATCCCAGAAAACTGTACATAGCTTTTGGTAACTTGCTCTATTAAAGCGGGATCTGTATTGATCTCACCTTCACGAGTAATGTGTAGGTACTCTTTAGCATTGTTATCAACAACAGAAAAATCATCGAATGTTCTGTGGGCGCCTTTTAATGCGACACCATCACTGATCATGCCTGCAAATTCAAAGCGCATTTTATGGCTTAAGCCAGCTTTAGCAAGAACAACAGAAAAAAGAAGATCTCCAGGAACACAGAATCGCTTGTTGTCTTCATCATGAATGGGGTTAAAATCGCCAGCGATCTTTTTTGCAAAATGGCTCGCTTGCTCTCGGGTAAATGTGAATTCACCATTCTGTTCAGAGTAATAAGATTCTAAAAACATGCCTAACTTATTGATACCTTGATAATCAAACTGAGGCCATTCTACATGATAAGTACTCACTGAATGGTCTAGCCAGTGAAAAACATGATTTTACTCGAGATTATGCGAACATTCTCGTTTTATTCGACGCTAAAGCTTATGACCCTGATAGATTTTGACGAATAGTTGTTGGCGAAAGTGCTCAGCAAGCTCCTGTGGAAAAAAGAGAATATCATCCAGTTTGTCTATATCAACCCATTCGTAGCCAACTTGATTGGGGTCGAGGTTTGTTGCGGTAGAATGAAACTCGATATTGGATGCAGATACAAAGATTTCAACTTGATGGAAGTTGTCAGGTAAATATGGGGTAGGGGCTCTATCTGAAATCAAATCTCGAATACAAATAACATCCCCCATTGTTGCTTTCGCACCAAGCTCTTCTTTGAGTTCTCGATGAAATGCTTCTTCTAAGGTTTCACCGTGTTCGACACCGCCACCGGGTGTGATATACCAAAAACCCCGCTCATCATGGTGCTTGCAAAGCAAGATGGCATTGTCAGTATAGATAACAGCACGAATCGATAACCTTGGTTTCATGTGAAGTCCTTCATGTTTTACAGTTAATTTATGTAAATTATTGATAAACCCTGAATTTATTGATGCAAATTATTCGATAATTCGGTAAAATTCTTATCAGTAATGAATATTGATTAAATCATAAAAATGAAACCATTACTGCTATACAGACAGGTTGCCATCAGCGCTTTGGCTAGGGTTGCTTTATCTGAGTAAACATGAAGTACCAAAGAGTACTCTTCTTCTAAACGTGTAGAAGCTCAGGAAAATAAAGTAGCACGGAAGCTGCAAAAAATAAGCACTCAGTAAGCAGCATGAAAATGCAGCTTGCTGAGTGCTATAATATTTTGCAGTAACAGGAAAGAAACATTGATCGGAAGTGCAGCAATAACCCAGCATTGAAGCTGGGTTTTTTAGTTTGATACGCGTTATATACGATTGACTAGCGGTATCACACGCACTGTTTCTCCAACCTCGATACTAGGCTGTTCAGGCACAATTTCAATTAAGCAATTTGCTTCACTCATCGAACGTAAAATCCCCGAACCTTGCTGGCCTGTTGATTTTACGGTTAGACGGCCATTTGCATCTATGCCATAACAACCACGGCTATATTCTGTACGGCCTAGGCGAGAGCGTAATTTTTCTTCCGCGATGGCATTGAATGTTGTCGCTTCCCAATGAGTCATCCCCTGAAGTTTACGGATAGCAGGCTCTACAAATTGTAAAAAGACGACCATGACGGCGACAGGGTTACCGGGTAAACCGAAGAAGGGTTTCGCTTGGATTTGACCAAAGGCTAGCGGTCGGCCTGGGCGCATGTTAATACGCCAGAAATTAATCTGGCCTAACTTGTCCAGCACAGTTTTGATGTAATCAGCATCACCAACTGATACTCCTCCCGATGACAAAATTAAGTCTGCTTGTTCGCTCGCCGCTGTAAGCGTTGCTTCAAGTGATGCTTCATTGTCTTCGATGATACCAAGGTCAATCACTTCACAGCCGATTTTGGTCAACATGGCATGGAGTGTGTAGCGATTAGAGTCGTAAATACAATTTTGTTTTTGGTCTTCGCCAGGGTGTTGTACTTCATCACCGGTCGAGAATATAGCGACCTTAACTTTTGGGCGAATATTTACCGAGTTTAAGCCTAGTGAAGCAATCATTCCGAGTTCTGGGGCAGTGATTTGTGTACCAGCACGTACTGCAGCTTGTCCTCGCGCGAGATCCTCACCTGCTTGACGCACATTCTGCCCTTGGCGGATTGTACCCATGGAAAGGTCAAAGGTAACGGTGTCACCATCTTGTTGGGATTGTTCACGCATGATAACCGTATCAGCATTTTCAGGTACGGGTGCTCCTGTCATGATGCGGACAGCTTCACCTTGTTCCAGCGGTATATCATAGTGATGTCCAGCCATTACTTGAGCTACAACGTTATAGCTATTTCGTTCAATATCATCGCCGCGAATCGCGTAGCCATCCATTGCCGAGTTGGTGTGCTGAGGGACATTCACTGGAGATAAAATGTCTTCTGCGACAATTTGTCCCAGCGCTTGTTTAAGCGCAACGTTTTCAGCAAGGGAAGGTGCGACGATTTGGCTCAATATCTTTTCGCGCCCCTGCTCGACAGATAGCATGCCTGAAGGGTCAAGATCGCTACAGCTGAGTGGGGCTGTTATACCTTGCTTGGCAAAGTTAACCACGTAATCAGTGATTTTATCCAAATCATTAATATTAAGTTGTGGTAGTGATGTTTCGGCTGTGATGTCGGCAGCAACAGCGATAATGTTATTGTCTTCTGGATGAAGCCAAGGTTTACCGATTTCTTCTCTGTGAAGTTCAATTTTCGGGAAATCGAGCTTTTTAAAGCCTTCAACCAAAATCAAATCGAGTTTGGTTTGATCAAGCTGGGCAATCAGTTGCGGCAAGTTCGCTTCTTCTTCCGGTGTTTCTGTCACCATTGCGCGGCGGTAACGAGAAGAAATGAGCATCTGACCCGCGCCTGCTTTACGCAGTCGGTAACTGTCTTTACCTTCCTTATCAATATCAAAGTTATGATGAGCATGTTTTATTACGGCAACACGAACGCCACGTTCAACAAGCTTTGGTAGTATGGCTTCAAGTAACGTTGTTTTACCTGTTCCGCTCCATGCGGCAAAGCCTAAAAGAGGAAGGCTTGCAGTAATTTGACTCATAAATTTTGTCCGAAATGTGCTAGTTCTTCTGGGGTGTTTAAGTTCACAAATGCGTTAGGCTGGTCGCTAAAATCAACGGTGATCATATTGCATTGCTTATAGAGTAAGATGATTTTACGGTCACCATTTGCGAGAAATGCTTCCAACTTTGGCAGTATGCGTCGATGCAGTAGCGTCACTACTGGTTGAATATGTTCACCATCATGGGCAACAGCGATATCGGTTGTTTCGTCGCAAGCATCCGCCATGCGGCTAACGAGATCATGAGGTAGTTGTGGGCAGTCACAAGGAACAAAACCCACCCAGTCATCGTTTAAGTGATGAAGTGCCGCATGCATACCACCCAGAGGGCCAGGGTAATCTTGAATGTGGTCACCAAAAACAGGACCATATTGTTGGTAAGTTGATGCGTTTCTATTAGCGTTTATTGTGATGGCATTTGTTTGTGATTTAAGAGTATCCATCACATGTTCAATCATGGCTCGGCCGGCTAATTTAACTAGCCCTTTATCATTACCGCCCATGCGGCTTGCTTGTCCACCTGCTAAAATGACCCAGCTAGTGTTTTCAGGCGTAGGCATAGCTATCGTTATCCTCGTCTACAAGATGTAGTTCAGCACGTTCAATTAAGTTTGTATCAGTAATTGTCCATTGGCGACGACACAATGCCGTAAGTGCATTTTTCTGGTGACTTGTGATCACTAAACTTGTTCCTCGTGAGAGTAAATCTTTAGATAGCACAACGAGCCTGTCGATAGACTCAGGATCCAAGCTTGCACTTGATTCATCCATTAACAATACGCCGGGTTTTAATACCCAAGCGCGTGCCATTGCAACTCGTTGGCGTTCACCACCAGATAAAACAGAAATATGTTCGTCTGCCAAGGTTTCTAACCCTACCATACGAAGGGCATTAATAGCTTCAGTTCGGCGTTGTTGTCGGTCTCGAATGGTGAATTTAAGGCCATAAGAGACATTATCCATCACACTGCCATCAAACATGTAAGGTGTTTGATGCATATAGATAACACCGCCATTGCTCTGTGTGCTAAAAAGGCGGCGCAGTAGTGATTGTTTTTCAAGGCTAACAACACCTGTCGTTGGCTTTTGTAACCCACTCAGTATTTTTAATAGCGTCGTTTTACCGACACCATTATCACCAGTAAGGTAGATAGCATCTTTAGGGCCAATAGAAAGTTGAGGAATGTGAAACAACAGGCGATCTTTGAAACGTATGGAAAGGTCTTTAGCCTGAATAGATAGTTGAGTCATTACCTGTTCCCCGACTTAATTTGTGCGCAAGTGGGCTTTACCACGAGCAACAGATAAAAGAAAGTTTAGTACGAGTGCCAAAATCAGCAGCACCATTCCTAAGGCAACACCTTGGGCGAATGCACCTTTAGAGCTTTCTAATGCAATCGCCGTAGGAATATTTCGTGTTGAATTTAATATATTACCACCAACCATCATCGAGCAACCAACCTCGGTAATGATTCGGCTAAATGCAGCAATGACAGCGGCTAACAGCGGGAATCGACTTTCCCACATCAGGCTCATTAGCGCCCGTGGGAGGCTTGCACCTAGCGTAAGGGATGTTTCCCAAGCTCGGCGATCGCTGTTTTGAAAGGCTGCGTGCATCATTGAAACCAAGATCGGAAAACAAATGAGGATTTGGCCAAGAATCATCGCTTGTTGCGTAAACAACATTTTCCAATCACCCATAGGGCCCGAGCGAGATAAAAGCATATAAAGCAATAGCCCAATCACGACTGTTGGAATCGATTGAAAAGTATTAAATAACGATAAAATCAGCCATCGGCCAGGAAACTTTCCATAGGCGAGGGCGAAGCCAATCAACAATGCTGGCAATAGCACAATGCCTATTGCCAGCAAAGACACGGAAAAAGAAACCCCCACGATTCCCCACAGAGCGCCGTCACCGCTCAGTAATAGTTGGATCGCTTGTTGTGTGGTTTGCCATATATCCATTTATTGAGTAATCGCGCTCGCGACAAAAAGTTGCTCGCCATGTCGCTTGTAGTTGTTAATCAGAGACTGTGCTTTTTGATTGACTAACCAGTCACTGAATGACTTAGCACCTTGATAATTCGTATCAGGGTAGCGGCTTGGATTGACAATAATGACTTGGTACGGATTAAACAAACGATCATCACCCTGAAGCACGATCTCTAAATCTAATTTGTTTTGATATGCCAACCAAGTACCACGGTCTGTCATGGTATAGCCTTGTAGTTCTGATGCCATATTCAGCGTGGGACCCATACCTTGTCCTACTGCTTTATAGCCACCAAAATTAGGTTCGATTTTTGTTTGAGACCATAGTGTCAGTTCTTTTTTATGCGTACCTGAGTCGTCACCACGAGAGACAAATGTTTCGTTTTCATTAGCAAGTTTGGTTAGGGCTGCCGCTACATCGGTCATGCCTGWCAGTTTTGCTGGGTCAGATTTTGGTCCCACAATAACAAAGTCATTGTACATCAGTTTACGAGGTAAAACGCCGTAGCCTTTTTCAACAAAATTAGCTTCTGCTTCAGGCGCATGTGTCATAACGACATCAACGTCACCATTTTGTCCCATCCGAAGTGATTTGCCGGTACCAGCCGCCAGCACTTCTACGCTATAACCGGTATCTTTTTTAAATGCTGGTAATAGGTAATCTAATAGCCCTGAATGGTAAGTACTGGTTGTTGTTGCAAGGCGGATAGTCATGTCTTCAGCTGCTTGAAGTGCAGTCGCAGAGAAAAGAGTTAAGACAACAAGCGTTGATTTTAATAATTTCATAGGTCTTCCTGACAGTTTAGTCATTTGAGAATACATAGAGTTCTAGTACCAAACTAACCACCAACTAACGTGGTTATAGAATGCACAAGCTGTTATCGCCTGTATAAGCAATTCAAGTGCCAACTTGATGAGCGCTAACATTTTATATGTGAAAATTTATTTAACGTAATGATTTAAAACAAAAATAGGTTAAATACCTACGAAAAAACAAGAAACAATTAGAAACAACTTTGACAGACATTATGTTGATAAGACAAAATGTCTCATCAATAACCATAGCTAAATTATGTATTTATGTCTGAGAACACCACGATTTCATGGTCAGCCGTTTCGGTACTTGTTGTTGATGACGAACCGGGGATGCGCGCTATTCTAAAAAAAGCGTTGAGCAAACAGTTCGCCCAAGTTGATGTTGCGGGTAGCATTGAGGAAGCTGAAGAAATTCGTAAACGCTGTCATTTTGATTTACTCATTGTTGATATCAACTTACCTGGTCGTTCTGGTATCGAGTGGCATGAAGCATTTGACCCGTCAACTCGACGCAGTGACGTGATTTTTATGACAGGCTATGCAAATCTCGATACGGCAATTCAAGCGCTTCGTGCTGGTGCTTCCGATTTCATTTTAAAACCATTTAACTTAAATCAGATGATGCAATCAGTCAGTCGTTGTATTGAGCGTCGGCTGGTTGAACGGCAAAATTTCGCGTTGCAACGTGATGTTTCGCGTAGCTATCCTGTTGATATTATTGGTGATGCACCACGTACATTGGCGATGAAAAAGTTAATTGCTCAAGTTGCACCATCACAAGCAGCTGTATTGGTTGAAGGTGAGTCGGGCACGGGTAAAGAACTGGTGGCAAGGGCTCTTCATCAAATCAGCAAACGTAGCGGTCCTTTTGTGCCGTTAAACTGTGGCGCTATTGCATCCGATTTATTGGAAAGTGAATTGTTTGGCCATGTATCAGGGGCATTCACCGGGGCTAAAAAAGGACGGGAAGGGCTATTTAGAGTTGCCAATAACGGCACACTTTTTCTTGATGAAATTGGTGAAATGCCAATGTCTATGCAATCGTCATTGCTACGAGCACTAGAACAAAAAGCAATTCGCCCAGTGGGCGCAGAGCGTGAAGTGAGTGTTGATGTACGAATTGTTGCGGCAACAAATCGAAATTTAAAGATTGAAGTCGAAGAAGGGCGTTTTCGCCGAGATCTTTACTACCGACTAAATGTACTGACGATTGAATTACCCTCACTACGTGAGCGATTGGATGATATACCTGTTTTAGCCCATCACTTTACCCAGCAATTAGCGAAAGATATTGGCTCTAAGCCTGTCAGTTGGACGCATGAGGATATTCAGGCGATGCAGTCGTATGATTGGCCGGGTAATATTCGAGAGTTGCGTAATATGATGGAGCGTTGCTTATTGCTAGGAAAACCGCCAGCAGATTATTGGCGTGAGTTATCTGGTCTTCCTGTCAGTACTGATAAAGACGTTGAAACAATACCGATGACAGCAGACAGCAGCATGACTGACAATGTGACGATAGTATCTCCCGTCGATGCTCAAGAGCTGTGCCAGTGTCAGGGTGTAGATGGTGAGGCATTTTGTTACCCATCTGATTGGACGCTGAAAGAAGTCGAAAAAGCGCACATTATGCAGGTTGTCGATTCGCATCAGGGGAATAAATCGGCTGCAGCAAGGCAGCTTGGGGTAGCGCGTAAAACATTGGAAAGAAAATACAAAGATTGGGCTGAAGAGTCTGTTTTTACCCCTCATAATTAACAGGGAATAGGCATTAATGAAACAGTATATTTTAATGTGGGTACGTCGCTTTCGTACCATGGTTCGTTATCGCTTATTGTTACTGACTTCTGTACCAATCATTATTACGTTATTGGCCTTAGTTGCATTAACCATGTATTGGACTGTGATGTATACATGGCAAAGTGCGCTTATGAATGTAAGAGCTGATCTCGCCGTTGCCCACCATAGTATGGTGTTGTTGCAAAAAGAGCAGCGGATGCAATTGACAGCGTTAACCGAATCTTATGATTTTCAACACTTACTGCGCAATGATGAAGCCAAACTCATTGATTGGGTGAAGCTGCAGCCAAGTCATTACGATTTAGATTTTGTTGTTATACATCCAGCTTCGGCATTAGGTGGGTTTTCTAAAGTGAACCGCCGTTTACTTATGCGTGGTGAAGAGCAAACATTCTTTCAGACTTTAAAAGATTATGAGTTAGATTCGCTCAACCCCGATTTACCTGCACGAGCGCAAATACCATTGTTAAATGAAAGTGGAATTGTTACCCGTGGCTTGGTAAGCCGTAGCTTAATTCCTATCTTCAACTCACAAGGTAAACTCCAATGGATTGTTGATGGTGGAATGCTGCTTAATAACAGTACGTTGTTGGTAGATCGAATGCGTGATCTTGTTTATGCATCAGATACCTTGCCAAAGGGAAGTATTGGCACAGTAACGTTATTTATGAATGACATTCGAGTCAGTACCAATGTGCCGCTTGATAGCAGCCAGTTAAATGGGAGGGCAGTAGGCACTCGGGTATCTGATGATGTTTCCAAGTCGGTGCTTCAGCGCGGTGAAACTTGGGTTGATCGTGCTTTTGTCTATGATGACTGGTACGTTTCGGGTTATGAACCACTCAAGGATCATGATGGCAATATAATAGGTATGCTCTACACGGGCTATCTTGAATGGCCCATAATAAAAATATATTTAATGAATATTGTTGAACTCGGTTCAGGCATTCTTGCCGTGTTATTGCTCTCGGGAATAATTGTTTACCGTGGAGCAAGGGATCTCTTCTTACCGATTGAAAAAATGCATCAGGTAGTATCAGCCATTAAGATTGGTTTAGACCGCCGTATTGGCCCCTTAAACCTAACATCAGGCCATGAATTAGAGATCTTGGGGAGACAGTTCGATACTGTACTTGATCAACTACAACTGCGTAATGACGTGATTAAACAAGCATCATTAGAATTAGAAGATAAAGTAAAAGAACGTACCCAAAGCCTTCGAGAAAAAACGGAAGAACTTGAGCAGCATATTAAATTATTAAATCAGGCGCGGAGTAAGCTAGTGAGCACCGAAAAACTAGCGGCACTCGGTGAGTTAACTGCCGGCATTGCCCATGAAATTAATAACCCGACGGCGGTGATCCTTGGCAATGTTGAGTTACTTCAGTTTGAACTAGGTGATGACGCAGAAAAAGTTCAAGAAGAATTAGAAGCTATCCATCAGCAAATTGACCGAATAAGCAATATAACTCGAAGCCTACTTCAATATAGTCGCCAAGGTGGTGTGCAAGATGAAGTGACATGGCAGCATTTGAACCCAATTGTTGAAGAAAGCCTAACGTTAGTAAGAACGGGTACAAAGCAGCTTGATATTCAAATCGAATCCGTTTTAGATGCAAAATGCTCGGTGGAAGTGAATCGTCATCAGTTATTACAAGTTTTGGTTAATCTGCAAATGAATGGTGTTCATGCCATGAACGATGAAGGAATATTGCGTGTAACGACAGAAGACTGGGTTAACGAACAAGGTGATATTACAGGCGCAATCGTGAATATTACTGACTATGGCTGCGGTATTTCAGAGAAGAACTTACAACGTATATTTGACCCATTTTTCACGACAAGACGAAGTGGTACAGGCTTAGGGCTATCGGTTAGCCATGGAATTATTAGTGGTATAGGGGGAGAGATAATAGTGCAATCATCCCTTGGCAAAGGAACAACTTTTTCAGTGTACTTACCACAAAAGGCAATATCTGATGAGAAGCAGGTATTAGCATTTGAAAACATTGGGTGAGCTGGTGTCGAGGTGAAAATAAAAAGGCATGAAAATTAAATTCATGCCTTTATTACTGTCTACAGTGCAAATACATCAGTTGGTTTTTCACACGGAGATACCAAGTTAGTTATTACATCAAGAACAAACCGACGACCATAAAAGCTAAACCAGTCAGAGCGGTGCGAGTAATTAATCCAGTATGGGTTGGGTTGATCATTTCATTATGCTGCATATATTTCCTTTTTATGACAAATGTAAGAGTGTTGCGTTTTTTTCTTGTAAATAAAGCCTAGATCAAATTTCTCATAATTGTGAATATAAAACTGTGATCTGCGTCGTTTTTTGTATTCTCTGCATAAATCCATTCATAAAACTGTCATTTAGTCATTGTATTAACATTTGCAGCACTTTAACTGGTTTCCATACTGTAAATATATACTTAATCATTTCATGGAATTAAATATTTAGACTCGAAATTTATGTGCCTATACTTGATTRAAGCATGATAGTGGGGTGGAGGCGTGTGATGAAACTAGCTCTATTAACAACGGGTGTACTACTACAATTTATTGCGTTATTTGTGGCTTTTTACTCTGATGTTGAGGGGAATATTTACATCGCGACATTAATATCGGTCGCAGCGATGGGGTGTATCGTGACGATAAGAAGCTTAGCTGCGCCTGTTTGCCTAATTGCAGGTATTTTAATTGGCTTGTCACTGTCACATAACCAATCAGATTTAAAAACGCTAAATTTGCTAGAGCAGCAGGCAATCGCCGCATTAAATTTTGAAGAAGAAAGTATAGAGAATTCTGAATCAGGAAATGTGATACAGGTAGAGCCCATCTTAACGGTATCGACTACAAATGTTGAATGAGTTAATTTTAATAAAATAGCAATGAGCTGGAATCCCACTGAAACCTGTACCTTGAAGTAGCTTGAGTATACCCCTTTAAGTATTATTGGTCGCAAAATCAAATATCCCTCCTAATAGACATTTAATTACATCACTGTTATTGCCATAATTCTTTTTATTGTGATAAGAGTGATAACATTTATTTTCGCAAGGTGCTTTACTAATGTTGACGTTACATTATGCATCTTTTCATTCTTATCATATTGATTTTAAAGAACTGTCATGTTCTTGTCGTGCTTGTGTCGTTCCGGTAGGTTGGGCTAAAGGATAGTATTCATCAAAACAGCAGGAAGGATTCTACGGTGATTATTAGAAAAATGAGGTTACAACGAGGTTGGTCTCAAGAGCATCTATCTCAACTAAGTGGACTAAGTGTTAGGACAATTCAGAGAATAGAAAGAGGGCAGAATGCTGGCCTTGAATCGTTAAATGCTTTGGCTGCTGTTTTTGAAGTTAACGTAACTGACCTTAAAATGGAGTCAAGCATGAACGATGAATTAACGGTTTCTAGTGAAGAGAAAAAAGTAATTGAACAAGTCAGGGAGATTAAAGGATTTTACTCCCACCTAATCACATATGGTTTAGTTATTACGATGTTATTTGTGATTAACTTTATGACAGACCCTAGCTATATATGGGCATGGTGGCCAGCAATGGGGTGGGGAATTGGTATTGTTTCTCATGGCCTGAGTGCTTTCGAAGTATTCAATTTTTTTGGGGCAGAATGGGAAAAGCGTCAAATAGAAAAGCGGCTTGGTCGAAAGTTATAATCGCAAAATCAGTGCCACAGCAAAGAGCGGCACTGATTGATATTATTTGATTGTTACGGCTTCGATGATAATTGAGTCAAGTGGTACATCATCGTGGCCATTTTTCGATGTTGTGTAGGTATTTGCTATGTTATTTACAACATCCATACCCGCAGTTACCTTACCAAAAACGGCGTAGCCCCAGCCTTGGTTTGTGGTCGCTGTATAATCAAGGAAATCATTATTTTCTAAATTAATGAAGAATTGCGCTGTCGCTGAGTGGGGGGCATCGGTTCTTGCCATGGCGATTGTGCCAATAGTGTTTTTTAGCCCACGGTTTGCTTCATTAACGATAGGCGCGCGAGTTGGCTTTTCTTGCATGTTTTTGGTAAAGCCACCACCTTGGATCATAAACCCTTTGATAACACGGTGAAAAATAGTGCCAGTATAGAAGCCATCTTGGCAATATTGTAAGAAGTTCTTCGAACTTACGGGTGCAGTGTCCATATTCAGCTCTATATCGATATCGCCGAAATTTGTAGTGAAGGTAATCATATTTTCTATAACCAAATCGCTAAACATTGAATCTTTCAGTATACGTAATCAGTTCTGTGAACTGTAGTGGTAATTATAGAGAGCCTGTCTATAACGTTTAAATTCACGTAAGTGGTGAGTTTTTAATCATATGTGAATGCCGATACTCGTAATATAGTGAGCCGATCATTACCGATGATGGTAACTACTGATGTATTTATGTCGCAGGTTGATATTTAAATTATGAAAAAGGCATAATTAGTGTCAATAAATTTAACACTTTACCATTATAAATATTCATAAATAATGCGCTGAAATTTTAAAATGCTTTGTTATTAGGTAGTTAATAGATAGGCATAAATATTGCTTAATAATTTTGATAATCGCTGACTTATGGAACTCGTTTTCATTGTTATTATCAAAAGGACCTTATATGAAAGCTTTAGTACGCATTGCTGCTGCTGTAATACTCTGTATAGCTCCATTTCGAATTTTTGCGGTGGTTTTAGGGGTAACTGATAACAGTAATCAGTATTCAAATGTTGGGTTTATTGCGACAGGAAATGGCACTTTAGCTAGTGGGGTCCTGATAGCCCCGAACGTCATACTTACCGCAGCTCACGTGGTAGAACAGCATAACCTTAACCCGAATAGTTTCTTTCGTACTGGGGTTGATGCTTTCAGTAGTCCTGATCAAACCATTTCAATTTCAGGCAGTGGCCTAATTGACCCTCTGTATTCACCGATAACATTATTTCATGATATAGGGCTACTATTTCTAGATTCGCCAATTGTACTGCCAAGTTCTACATTACTCTGGGCGAAGCCTTCGGCAGAGCTATTAGGGATAGCTGGCACAATGGCTGGATATGGCTTTAACAATGTTGGCCATACAACTGGATTAGGAACACGTCGTACAGGTGTTAGCAATGTAGTCAGTGCAACTGACACATTGTTAACCATTGGGATTCCGGCGTTAGCACCTGGTGATAGTGGAGGGGGATTGTTTGTAGATACTCCCCAAGGGCGTGTACTCGCTGGTATTAACTCTTTTGTTGCTAATGGTGGTGGAGGCTCAACAATATCGGGTTTTATTTCTGTGTCTGCGGCAAAAGATTTTATTGATATGAATACTTCTGGTGTTAATTGGTACGGTGTGACGGCCAGTAGCGTGCCAGAGCCACTACCTATTACTTTTTTCGCCGCGGGACTACTTACGGTCGTAGTTACTCGCCGTAGTAAGCATTCTTTGGTACACCCGTCAAAAACAAGAGCCTAAAGTAATATTAATAGCGAACAATTTGATTAGTTGTTCGCTATTTGACGAGATAGTGCTGGAGTTACAAGGCTGTGACAGTGAAATTAATTGTAGGCTCTACAATTTCGTTTTGTGCTGCAATCGTTTGTAATTCCCATTCACCTCTATCAGAAGTCGCTTTTAAAATGGCATAGCAAGCATCGTTACAGTGCGCAAAAGCTGCTTCTGGGTTGTTACGCGCGAGTAACTGGCCAGTAAATAACGAAGAAATTAAATCGCCAACACCGACAGGTTGTTTATCGAACTTAAGGTGTGGACGTTGCGCCAGCCAGCAACCATCTTGAGTTGCGAGCATCATTGAGAACTTCTCATCAGAAACGCTGTGTAAATGCTTGACTAGCACGACTTTCGGCCCCTTGGCTAAAGCACGCTTACAGGCTGTCATTGCATCTTCCAATGAGTGTATTTCCATCTCAGCAAACTGACTTAACTCAAACTGATTAGGCACGATAATGTCAGCCATTGGCATTAAGGTGTTGATCAAATGTTCAGCTATACCTGGTGCAACGATACAGCCTTTGTCTGGTGCTCCCATTACAGGGTCACAAACATAAAGTGCACTCGGGTTTGCAGCTTTTACTTTTTCTACCGTATCTTTTATTGCAAGGCATTGCTCAGCACTGCCTTGATAACCACTCAGAATTGCTTCGCAATTCTCAAGTTGTCCAATAGCTGCCATACCTGAAACAAGGTCGGTGATGTCATCTGCATGGAAAGCACGACCCGTCCAGCCCTCTTTATATTGCGTATGGTTTGAAAATTGTACGGTGTGAATAGGCCAGACTTCATACCCCATTCTTTGTAGTGGGAACACGGCAGAACTATTGCCTGCGTGGCCGTATACAACGTGTGATTGAATAGACAGTATGCCTTTCATGTGTAGATTCCTATTGGGTATGGTGATATTGGTTCTGATAATAATGGGACTTTTCTTATATCACAATCACTTAACGAAGTAGATTGTGCTAGATATGGAAAATCACGACAGTCACTTACTTTTCTGCCTCAACCTCACATAAAAGCAATTTTTCACGTTAATCAATGTGTTTCTATGCGGTTTGTTGCACTTGATCTCAGTATTAACGGTTGCTCAATGCTAGTTTTTGCAGTGCATTGTATTGAAGGAGTATATCATGCAAGATGCAAACACTAGATTCCCTTTTATAGCTAGAGTGTTAATCTTAAGGCAGTTCCTGTGGGGAGCTGCTTTTTACGGTACATATGTACTACTAACTAAGTATTTTCTTGTTGAACTAAATTATAGCGAAGCCGATACCATTATGATGATGGGGGCATTTGGCGCTGTAGGACCAGTATTTTCAGCTGTTGGTGGCTTTGTTGCTGATCGATATATAGGTTCGTTTCGAGCGGTATATATAGGCTATACAACCTATACAGTTGGCTTTTTTATACTTGGGATAGGGGCAAGTAGCCTAAACATTCCATTAAGTATTTTTGCTATCGCCTTGATTGGTTATGCTAGGGGGCTTTCGGCAACAAGCCCAACGGTATTATTAGGCAATTCATATTCAAGCACGAATCGTGATGCTTTCCAGCAAGGTTTGACTGTAAACTATTCTATTAATAATTTAGGGTCGTTTGCTTCAAAATACCTTTTCCCTTTTCTTGTAGCGTTTCTTGCATACCGCGGTAATTTTTATATTGCTTCAGGTTTGATGTCTATTACGTTAGTACTTTTTGTACTATTCCGTGACCGCTTTATTGCAGTGGGTAATGACATTGACCGTCGTGCAGTAAGTTTGAAGGTATGGACTGCATTTTTTGCCGGTTCTGTGGTTATGTTGGGATTGGTTTTCTGGGTGTTTTCGAATTTAGATGCTGGTAAATATTTATTATACGCCTTGGGATTCAGCGCAATTGGCTATTTCATTTTTGAGATAACTCGTGCAACCAAAGCGTTTCAATATAAGATGCTGGCTGTACTTATCATGATTTTCATTATGATCGTATTCTATTTTTACTACGGTCAAATGCTAACATCGATGAACATCTATGCGATAAACCTAATGGGAGACAGCTTACTTGGCTTTATTCCTATTCGCCCTGAATCAAACGCAGCGTTTAACCCACTATGGTGTTTTGTACTAGGTGGTCCGGTTATTTTCATTTATGGCTGGCTAGAGAAGAAAGGTTTCAATCCATCGATTCCAACTAAGTTCTCTGCTGCATTCTTGTTTAGTGCTATATCGTTTTCTTTATTAGGCTTATCAACCAACTTTGTTGGTGAATCAGGAAAAATCTCTGCTGATTGGATCTTATGGGTTCATTTCTTCCAGTCACTTGCTGAGTTGATTGTGGGTGCTTTGGGCGCTGGCTTTATTTTTGAAATGGTGCCGCGTTATTTGTCGGCGTTCGCGATTGGTTTGCGCTCTGTTGCACTTTCACTTAGTGGGATTCTAGCTGCGGTTATTTCGACACGCATCGCGTTACCGAAAGACCAAGTTCTTACGCAAGATATTATAGAGAATGTGTATGCAAGCTACTTCTTTAATCTTGCAATTATGGCTGTAGTCATGGTGTTTGTGACGCTGGCATTATCAAAAGTGATCACTAATTTGGTCCGTAAAGGTGAGGAATTAGAGCAACAGAATAAAGATGATGAGCAATCATTAACTGTTCAGCACTAATTATTACTTGAATATAAACAAGCGCCGGATAATACCGGCGCTTGTTTTTCAATTATGGGTTCTAAATGTTATTGATTACTTACGATAATCTTGCTGGTATCAAGCGATACCTCAGTTGAGGTAGATGTCATCTCAACAACATCCACTTTTAGTTTTCCTTCACCTAATAATTCATCGACTAATTTTTGTGAAAATGGCCAATATTTTAAAGTAGCACTTAACGTAATGTCTTGGTTAAGGTTATCGGGCATTAAGAAAGTATATTCAACGATAGAATAGCCTTTAGGCGGTATTCTGGTGTCAGATAATATTCTGTCGACTTCCCAAACATTAAGTTCTACGATATTTCCGTCAACATCACCGAGGGTAACTTTAAAATTACGCGTATTTTTTTCAGTATGCCCATCTTCGATAGCCCCTGAGCGATATATTAAGTTATCGTCAGGCGTGGATGCAGTGAAATCTATCCAAACTTCACGCCCTTCAGGAAAGCCAGTCGGTAATTTATGGCCAGCCCCAATATTTGTCACTTTAACTTTTACCGTTACAAGTTCACCCGCTTGAATTTTATTGGGTAAATCGACAAATTCTATTTTCGCAGCAGATCTCAACATAGAACGAGCTAACTCGGCACTTTCAGGTTCATTAAAGTAGTTATGTAAGGTTGAATTACCGCCGGTGAATTCATGGGAATAAATATGTTCACGTTCTTTACCCATAATGGCCGACTTACCTGGGTTACTACTGATCCCTGGGCCAGGCGTCATATGACAATCTTGGCAATGTATCCCTTGTTCGTTGTAAACACTCTCTTGCCATTCATCGTAGGTGCGCTCGATGGGGGTACTGTTGAATGGATGAGAGACATTATGGCAGGTAGAACAAAACTCTGAACGAGTATGCAAGTCAGAGTATTCAGTTTGATGATAAGGTGATGAAGCATCACGGCGAGGACCTAATTTAACGTGCTTTTGTTTATTCGGGCTAAGTACATAAGCACCATTATCCTGCCCCGTAATTCCAGTGATATTATGGCAAACTTCACAATTCACACCTGGCAAGTGTTCTTTCGTATCAATCATTTTTGCACTGCCATTCATACTCGTCATGCCGATAGGGCTATGGCAAGCGATACAGAAATTATCTATCTGCTGGTCGGTTGCTTTACTGGCTCGCTTAAATAAGGCTTGGTAAATGGGATCGTCCCATGAATTAGCCATAGCAGACCGTTTCCACTGTTGGTAAATTTCACTATGGCAACCTTGGCAAACCTCAGGTTTCTCAAACATATCTGGCGTGAGTGTTTTCCCACCTGTAGTGGCTCTAGATGGAAAGTAGGGCAGTGTTTCAGCTATTTCATCGGGAGATAGAATTTTATATGGCTTTATCCATTTTGTATCATGATGGACGTCTTGGGAATAACCAAAGGGTGTCAGTAAAAAAGATAACAAAAATAGTAAAACATGAATTTTCCTACTGACTAGCTCTGTAGTTAGGGTGTATTGGCTACCATTTGATGTCATGATTTTATCCATACCTATGTCTAATAACCTAGCGATAAGAGTATAGAGAAGGCAACTTTGAGACGGTGTCACGAAAACAAAAAATAAGCGCATAAAAAGTCTGGTTATGTGCCGCGATCCACGAGATAGCGAGCGATATAGAGAACAGCGTTGCAGCTCTGTTTTCTTTCACTTTATAATCAGTAAAAATAAGAATTAAGGAGAATAGTGTGAAGCAAGGAATGAAAGCTGGGATAGTATTTCTACTGTTAGCCTTCGTTACGGGCTGTAGTGAAGAACTGCAATTGGTAACGACGCCAATACAAAACGTCGAGAAAATACAGGTTACTGCCAATACTCTTGATGTTTATTGCGTAACGGGCATTTGTAAATTTGAATTATCAGCCAATATGGAAACTCAAATAACAGTCAATATGCACTACAGTGACACAAAAACCTTCGAAAAAATTGAGGGCGTGAGTGTGACTGGAAAAATGGGTTCGACAGTTAAGGTTGTCGATGAAAACACATTTGAAATGGCATTAGCGGGTAGTGATGCCATTTCTAAAATTCAAGTTGTCGATTATTACCGAAATTGATATCAGTGGCTGGTGCTTTAAAATACTCTATTTAGAGCGCGCCTGAGCAGTACGTTTATGCCGATTAGACGCATTTGCTGGTGGTTTGGGATCAACGACTTTCTTGCCAGCCAGTAAGTGCTTAATCGCCAAAACCGGGTGTTTGAATATCATTTTTGGCCCAGCGTAAAGCATGATGGCTTTAGAACGTGCTTTATAGTCAGGTTTATAGCAATGAATTGGGCACAGTTTACAAGTCGGCTTGTTGTTGCCATATGGACAGCGATCTAGTCGAGTATAGGCATAGTCTAAAAAGTCGTCACATTCGCTACAAGACGTAGTTTGATCATGGTGAGCTTTACAGTAAATGTTTACCATGGCTTTTATGGTCTTAAACTCCACGTTTAAATTGGAGTAAAGAAGGTCGCAATTTACTTGTTTTTTCATTGGTTCACCTTCTCAATGAATGGCTGAAAATGTAGGAAAAACCATAAAGGTATATTTGTAATGTAACTTCTTTTGGTGCATTAAAACATGACATATATCGTTATTTGCATGGTTAAAATGGTAGATATTGTTAATAGAACGAAAAAAACATACAAATATGCCAATAATCAGCCCTGTATGGGTTGATTTCATTGGTGTGTAGCAGTAGTATCCGCACCTCTTTTTTTGTGGTGGTGTACTATGAGCAGATTTGAATGCCTAGAAAGAATTGTCGACGAATACCGTAAGAAAGTTCGTGACGCGGAGTTTAATAAACAGAATGACAGTGAAGTCGCTAAAGTGTTGGTTCTGCTTGTTGGAAACTCTATGTTCAACTTGGCAGATGAATTTGCAGATTGGGTGAATCGTGGTGGCGATCGTAGCTACGGCGGTAAGTTTTTTGTTTCTAAGCAACTTATGACGTTGTTAGAGCCTGTGACTTTCCGTGGTGTGACGGTACGTCGAGACTCGATTAAGTTATTCCGAATTTCATAATTCCGATGACCCAATATCGTTTATTCAATGACTCTCATAGAAAGAAAAGTTGAAGAACAGATTTTAATTGGTTTTTAGCAATAAAAACCAATTAGCAAAAAAGGATGCTTAGGCATCTTTTTTTGTATCCAAAGCTCTCCAAGCTCGTTATTTGAACGTTTTGGCTGAAATGCGAACTTGGGGTGGAGTGTGATGAAAAAACACCTTAGATGAGGCTCTGGGCGCTTTAATAGGCCTTCAAACTTGTCTGAAGTAGGGTGCTTTGGTATAACTCAGGCATAAGACAGTCAGTCACATAAAGAGATAAGAATAAATGGATGCAGAATTTTGGCATAGCCGCTGGGCAGAAAACCGAATAGGTTTCCACCTTGATGACATCAACCCTGCTTTAACGAAATATTGGTCACAGGTGAATGCGAACCGAGATGACGTTGTATTTGTCCCTATGTGTGGCAAATCGGTCGATCTTACATGGTTGGCTGAAAAGCATAACAAAGTGATTGGTGTTGAGCTGAGTGATATTGCTGTACGCACCTTTTTTACTGAGCATTTTTATACCCCAATGGTAACAACGCTTGGTAACCACCAAACCTTGTATGAATTTGATGAAATCAGTATTTACTGTGGCGACTTCTTTTCAACGCAAATAGATCCAGCCGATGTGGTTTATGACCGTGCAGCGTTGATTGCAATGCCTGAGTCAATGCGTAAATTGTATGTAGAAAAGCTTCTGTCGTTGGTTAAGCCTGGTGGGCGTATTTTATTGGTTACTCTCGATTACCCACAAAATGAAATGGATGGCCCTCCATTCTCTGTACCAAGCATGGACGTTGATGCGTTGTTTACCAACTGTAAGATCACCCATTTGGGACGTTACGATGCTGGTGAGACGCACCCACGCCGTCAGCGTGGTCTTACACGTTTTGCAGAAGAAGTATGGTTGATTGAAGTTAACTAATGCCCGACATGGCTTCTGGGCGGCCTCTTTAAAGTAATAAAAAAGGAGCTTAAGCTCCTTTTTTAATTCGTGTTGAACTTAATATGACGTTGTAATGAACTAGAAGATAACGTTAATGTCTGCTGCTGTAGCGACTGAATCTTCAATTGCTTGTTCCACACTGTCACGTCGGGTTAAAGCAACACCTAAGCGACGTCGGCCATTGATTTCAGGTTTTGCAAACAAGCGTACTTGCGTATTAGGACGTGCAAGCGCAGCGGTTAAATTATCAAAACGAATATTGCTTGATACACCTTCTGCAAGAACAACCGCAGATGCTGATGGGCCGAATTGATTGATCGAGTGAATAGGTAAGCCAAGGAAAGCGCGTACGTGAAGAGCAAACTCAGATAGCTCTTGAGAAATAAGCGTTACCATACCTGTGTCATGTGGGCGAGGGGATACTTCACTGAACAGAACCTCATCGCCTTTCACGAATAGCTCAACACCAAATAGGCCATAGCCGCCTAACGCGTTAACAACCTTCTCGGCAACATCTTGTGCAGCCTTTAAAGCGGCTTCAGACATTTGTTGTGGCTGCCATGACTCGCGATAATCACCATCTTCTTGTCGGTGACCAATTGGCGCACAGAAATGAATGCCATCTACCGCTCGTACTGTTAGAAGGGTAATTTCATAGTCGAACTCGACAAAACCTTCAACAATGACACGTCCAGCGCCCGCGCGGCCCCCTTCTTGTGCATATTGCCATGCAGTTTCAATGTCTGCTGGTGTTTTGATTACACTTTGACCTTTGCCCGATGAACTCATGATTGGCTTAACAACACAAGGTGTGCCAATACGTTCCACAGAAGCCGCAAAGTCGTCAAACTGATCAGAGAACTCGTAAGGTGAGGTTGGAATAGATAGGTCTTCAGCGGCTAAGCGACGAATACCTTCACGATTCATGGTCAGTTTAGTGGCATTTGCTGTTGGTACGACATTTAGGCCATCTCGTTCAAGCTCTACTAATGTCTCTGTTGCAATTGCTTCGATCTCAGGCACCACATAATGTGGCTTTTCAAGTTCAATAACATGTTTTAATGCTTCGCTGTCAAGCATATCAATGACATGGCTACGATGTGCAACTTGCATAGCTGGTGCGTTAGCGTAACGATCTATGGCAATAACTTCTAGACCAAGGCGTTGGCATTCAATCGCGACTTCTTTACCTAACTCACCAGAACCAAGAAGCAGCACACGTGTAGCATTTAGACTTGTTGCAGACCCTAACATCGAATTTCCTTACTGGGTGTAGTCAAATTACCTAGAATCATACAGTATTTTTACACTCGCGCAAACGTTTGCTATTTATGGGGGGAGCAATCTTTTTCCCCATTTTTTCATTGGTTAACCTCAATCATGATTAGCGAATAATTAAGCGGCACTTTACGCTTTTTTGCGTAAAAACCATTCGCACTCATCACTGGCACTTCTATTAAACACCGTTCATAATTTGTCAAAGTTATGTCATATCTGCCTAGTCAGGCTCGAAATTTGGGAACTTTCTCGTTAAGTTACTACCAATTTCGTCTGAATAGAGCAGTAGTATCGTCATGAAAAAAGCGTTAATTGGCTTAGGTTTATTATGTGCATTACCAATCCAGGCACAGGCTTCACAAGCTTTGGGTATGTTTTTTGGTAGTCCAATGTCCGGTATTCAGTATAAGCACCATGATTTACGCTTCTCATTGGGTATTGATGATTTTGGTTTGGCTTTCGATAAGACATTTAATTTAGGATCACTTACTAATGACCCAGGTATGAATAACTTGTATACATTCGTCGGTGCTCAGTATGTCGATAAGAAGCATAATAAGTTAGGTGTACGTGGCGGTGTTGGCTTTGAAGTACCAGTTAACAGTTTTGAGTTTTATGGCGAAGTGGGCCCAACGTTATATGTTGTTGAAGATGTCAATTTAGAGTTGGAAGGCCAATTAGGCTTTAGGTTTCGCTTCTAGTGATGCCAATCGTTGTTATAGGATGCTGTTATAGGTAATAGAGGCGCCGATATTTAATGGCAATCATTATAGTGTCTATCAGGCTGCAATCGCCTGATAGACTAAAATATTATCCAGATTGGTATTATTTTTCTTTGATTAACCCTGCTTCTTCATAATATTGCCTAGCACCGTCATGCAAAGGTGCAGAGAGCCCATCTGTCGTCATTTCAGCTTTGTTTAAATGGGCAAAGGCAGGGTGTAATTTTTTAAATGTATCAARGTCGGTAAATACAGATTTGACGACTTGATAAATAAGCTGTTTATCCACGGCTGCTGAAGACACAAATGTTGCCCCTACGCCAAATGTTTTCACATCGTTTTCTGATCCTTTGTACATGCCCCCTGGTACAGTTGCGACCCGATAGAAATCATTTTCATTGACCAGCTTGTCAACAACAGGACCAGCGACTTCCACTATTACGCTATCGCAAGATGTTGTCGCTTCTTTAATTGCACCGCTAGGGTGGCCTACGGTATAAACCATGGCGTCGATTTTATTGTCGCAAAGTGCCTTCGATTGTTCAGAAGCTTTGAGTTCAGCAACCAAAGTAAAATCTTTTTCAGTCCAGCCTAGTGCCGCCATAAGCACTTCCATGGTGCCACGCTGACCTGAGCCCGGATTACCAATATTGACGCGTTTACCTTTAAGATCAGCAAATGTTTTAATGCCGGAATCAGCCCGAGCTACAACCGTAAAAGGTTCTGGGTGAATAGAGAATACCGAGCGAAGCGATTTAAACGGGCCTTTAGATTCAAATTTACTGGTTCCGTTATAGGCGTGATATTGCCAATCGGATTGAGCAATCCCCAAATCTAACTCGCCAGCCCGAATCGTATTGATGTTGTAAATTGATCCACCCGTTGACTCAACCGAGCATCTTATACCATGGTCTTTTCGGTCTTTGTTAACTAAGCGACATATGGCGCCGCCAGTTGGGTAGTAAACACCTGTTACACCACCAGTACCTATGGTAATGAATGACTCTGACAAAGCAGCCGGTGCAAATAAAAATACGCTAGCACTAATTAAAGAGGTTACCCAAGTGCGTATAGTCATCATTATGTTTCCGTCTAAACAAATATTATGACCTTGTATTTTAGTTGCTTATCCGCTTGCTCTTTGTCATGCATATAAGAAAATTACTGATGACAGGCTTTATCGCTTTCTGTGATAGCCCTAATAGCCACAGCAGGAGAACCGACACACACTGAGTTCGACGGCAAATCTTTAACCACAACGCTACCAGCGCCCACAACAACGTTATCGCCAATGGTGACCCCAGGGCATACCGACACATTAGCACCAAGCCAAACGTCATGACCAATTGTGATTGCTTTTGCGTATTCATCGCCCCTAGCTCGAGCAATGGGATCCAAAGGGTGGCCAGGGGTCGCTATAACAACATTTGGGCCGAATAAACAATTATCACCAATTGATACTGCTGCGCCATCTAAGATCACGCAGCCATGATTACTGTAGAAGTTTGAGCCCAGTTTTATGTTGTAGCCGTAATCACAATAAAATGGCGGCTCTACCCATGCATCGGTTGAATACCCGATAATTTGGGATAGCAATTCTTGCTGTGACGTTCTATCTGTCGGGCATGTTTGAGATATTTGAAAGCATAACTTTTTGGCTTTGTTTCTATCTTCCGTTAGCTCCTCATCCCAAGAAATATAAGGAATGCCGGCAAGTAATTTTTGCTTTTCTGTTAGTTTTGTCATAGTGCCCTCGCTGTAGAAACGTTTCGACTGGCAAGTCTAACATGAGAAAAAAAACGGCTCAACTCGTTAGGAATTAATGGAAAGGCTCACAGTTGAAATGAAAGTGTTAGGGGGGACGCTCGGCTTCATCATGGTGTAAAGCCTCGCACTCAGTACTTCATCGAAGAGTAGAGTGCGAGGCTTTACTTTGGTGCACTGTAATACAGAACACTTACCGAGAGATTTTCTTGTTTTCCCATTGGGTAATGAATGCGACAGAAGCAATAATAATTGCTGCGCCAAGCCATAAACGCCCTGGTGGCACCCAGCTGAATACTACCCAGCCAGCAAGTACATTGAGCGGTAGTTTTGCATGGTCAAAGGGTTGCACAAAAGAAGCATCTGCAACCGCATAGGCTTTTGCAATCGCCCATTGTGCAAGGGCGGTGAGCAGACCTGCACCAAATAATAAAACCCAAGTAAGCCCAGTGCTTGGCATGGTAAAGCTCGGAACAGCAAGGAAGACATTAAACGGTGTGATTAAGATCAGTAAGTAAACCACTATGGTGGTCGGAGAATCATGCGCTGACATCTTTTTGACCATCAGTGAATAGGCAGCCCAGAAAAAAGCAGCACCGACGGGTAGTAATGTTGCCCAATTAAAACCATCTCCCCATGGTTCTAGAATAATCATGGCACCAATGAAGCCGCTTAACGTCGCCACCCAGCGTGCTTTGCCAACAGTTTCTTTTAGGAAGATACCCGATCCAATGGTTGCAAACAGTGGTGATGTCATTAATAACGCAATACCTTGCCAAATTGGTACAGGGTAAGCTAACGCCCATAGCCATAACTGGATGCCTATAACTGAAAGAAAGACCCTAAAACAGTGCATACCAAAGTATTCTGTTTTTAGTGCGTTTCGCAGCCCCAGTTTTGTGAGCCAAGGGAAGATAGCAACGAGCGCAATAAAATACTGAAAGAAAGCAACAGTGGTAGATGGAATGTGCAGAATCATGCTGACGTATTGCGCCATGCTGTTGACTAAGGCGAAGGCCAAACCTGCAATAAGCATCCAGCTAGCGCCTTGGATCGGGTTATGTTGATGTGACATGCTTTAAAATAATTAGTTAACTTTCGAAAAATCATACACCTGCTTACTAGATGAAGATACAAGATATTTCTTTTATTGATAATAAAAAACCGCCGAAATGGCGGTTTAAAATCGTCATGCTGTTTTAAACGCAATGTTTAAATTGCAACGTAAGTCAGCGGTACATCCGGGTTTAGTGCTTCAAGAGTTGTTTGCGTGTCAGATAGGTGGCTAATTGTACTATCAGCTTTTTCAACCAAAGCAACTTCTGTAATTTCAGATAGCGGATAACCCGCCATGTTCATATTAACCAATGCGACTTGAAGCGGTGGTAGGCTAGGGTTGAAAGCCGCATTTTCGGCATACATACCAATAAAGGTTTGACCGTCGCTTGCTTTCAGCGCTACACCGCTAAAGTTTTTGGTATAAGGCGCATGTGCACGGTTTGCTGCTTGGCAGGCTAATTTAACCAGCGCTTCATCTGCTTCGGTTGTCATACCGTGGTTTACCGTAGAAAGTAGCGCATCAGTAATGTTCAAGTCAGCAGGGCCAAATGATTCAGGCAGATATTCTTGAAGCGTTTTTTCTGCTCGTTCTGGTAATTGAACAATAAGTTCGTTTGCCGTTGTTAACTCATTCATGAACTGGCGACAGTGACCACAAGGACTGTAGTTGATGGTGATGTCTTTAATGCCCGTTTCACCTTTCACCCAAGCGTGGCTAATGGCTGATTGTTCGGCATGAATAGTTTGAGATAAACATGCGCCAACAAACTCCATGTTTGCGCCGAAATATAGCGTACCAGAAAGGCCACGAACAATGGCACCAACATAGAAATTAGAAATTGGTGCGACGGAATAAGCAGCGGCGAGAGGGAGTAAAGCGACACGTAATTCGCTGTCAGTCATTTGCGTTTGTGACAGGAGTTGAGTAAATACTTCAGAGCTCAGGGTGGCATCAAATGTCTCTGATTCTAATACGGGCTTAATCGCAGAAGCTAGATCAGCGGGTAGAGCGCCTAAAGCATCCATTACTTTAGTGTGCATGAGTTTTCACTCCGTCTTGTGTATGGAGAAATATTGTAGACTTAGCAATAAAATAATAGTGTGATCTGCATCTCATTTGTGATTCATTGTTTGCACTTGTTACACTATTGGGAGTCGGCTCACACGGTTTTAAATTTCTGAGTCTTTATTAATCAATACCTTACCTTTGTATTCGATTACCTACACAGTTATGCAAAAAGATAAACAATGGTAGGAAAAACAATGGGTGCCAAAATTGATGTAATAACGCCACAAATCACTAAAGCTAATGAGCTAAATGCTCCATCTTGGTAGTTTTCTTCTGCGGCTTTCGCTGTTCCAAGTGCATGAGAAACGGTGCCCATGGTTAACCCTTTTGCGATTGGCGCTTTAATACCGAGTAGTCGAAATAGTGGGTAGCCTAAAACAGCTCCAAATAAGCCTGCAATAATCACCATAATGGCTGCAACCGATGGGACACCGCCGACTTGATCAGCGACTGCCATTGCAATAGGGGTCGTAACCGATTTGGGTAAAATACTGGCTGTTAGTTCTAAATCAGCACCAAGTAATAATGCAATCCCTGCTCCTGTAAGCATAGACAAAACACTGCCGACGAAACAGGCTGAAAGAATGACTTTCCATTTTTGCCTAATTTGTGAAAGTTGCTCATAAAGCGGAAAAGCAAGGGCCACAACAGCGGGCTCTAATAGGGCGTTTAACCACTTATTTTGCTCAAAATAGGTTTCATAAGGTACCTCTAGCCACATGAGCAATGGAATGATAATCACAAGGCATATTAGCAACGGATTAACGATAGGGTGTTGAAGGTGCTTTGAGATATAGCGAGCAGTGTAAAAGACCACTAACGTGGTGAGTAGCCAGATCATTGCTTTTCCTTGTACTGCACAGTAAGACCAATCACAACAAAGACGATAATGCTACTGCCAAGCGTACTTAGTAAAATAGTTAATGCGTTGGTTTGTAAGAGATCGAGGTAATTGATTAGCCCAACACCCACCGGTACAAAAAGAAGTGCCATATGACGAATAAGGAAGTGACAGCCCTTCATCGTCCAATGTGCAGGAATTAAACCTATCGATAGCAAGGCGAAGAGCAATAACATACCGATAATGCTACCGGGTATGGCAAGCTGTGTGAGGTGTTGAATGCCTTTACCAATTATTAAGCAAACGAAGATGATGAAAAATGAACGTAGATACGCCATAGGGTCCTTCAATATTAGCAAACGACCCATTCATCATACAAAATAAACGTGATCTAAGCCACGTTTATTTGAATAGTGAGATGATTAATAATTAGAAACTAAAATGATGGCTAACCCAGCGGCTGCCAAAAGGAAAACAGAGATTTTATGCAGTAAGCTGTGTTTAACAATATGCTCAGTTGCCGTTTCGACGAACTCATCGTCTTCTGGTGGTGTTGGTTGTTTTATTTCTTTACTTTCATGTACTAAGCGGCATGACTTTTCAGGTAATGGCACTCTAAAACCATAGTGAGCAATAACCTCGATAGGGATAGCTGTTTGGCCGTCACGTTCCAGCTTTTGGTTTAACGATTTAAAAAGGGTATTAAGGTCATAATGGTTTGTGTTTGTATCTTCATAAGGGTCTAGTTGTGAAAAGGTCTTATCATAAAGTGGTTCTGCGCTGATCACTTCCCCAGCACTAAAACATAGTGCTTCCAGCAAGCGCGACTCATGCACAGTTAACGATGTTTCACTGCTATCTTTCCAAACTAACAAGTGTAAATCAGGCTCAAAATCGACTGTTTCAAAACGATAACAGCGAGTTAATGTTTTTGTTGTCATATCAACCACTTTAAATTCAACAACTCAAATCCATGAATGACAAACGATGAGTCCTTTATCCATTGAGTGTTGATGGTGTTGATAAGAATCGCAATCGCACCTTTGAGTATTTTGTCTTAATAAAAAGCCTCTTGGCAGTCGATGCGCAAGAGGCTAAGTAAAACATCAATATTTTCTATTGCTTACTGACAATATTTTATTTTAAAAAATATTGAGTCGTAGGCTGTTTATCTATACGAGAGACGCTACATAATCATACAAAGACTTTAAAATTTTCATCTTTTTTTCGTCGGATTGATGTTCCAGAGCAACCGCTTCTAAATTTTCCATGTATGCAGGTAAGTTAGATTCAAAAAAGTCCTGGCAGTGGTGTTTCCACTGTTGCTGTTCTTTGTAATCTAATGTCATCGGGTAGTGCCTTGCTCTATAGCGGAAAAGCAATGGTTTAATACGTTGGTCGCCAACATTGAGATCTAAACTACTTAAGGCCTCTGGTTGAGTATCTCGTATGATATCCATTGTAGAGCGATCAGCCGTTGAGAAAAAGCCATCGTATAGCATGCTATCTACATTCGTGTTTTCACCATAGTCACGTTCTTGGCTATAGATTTTCAGCAGCTTTTCACGAACCTCTGGGTGAGACTTCAGCACTTGAAGGTGCTTTAAGCACTGTTCACGATTAATACCAAGACGAGCGGCATCTTCTGCTTTCAAGGTTTTTGCTGGCGCGAGTACAGGGCACTTATTAAGGTGAACCAACTTTAATGGAATAGGTAATTCATCAGGGCCTAAATCAGAACGCTTAGTATAAAGTCGCTCAAGAATTTCGTCTGCGCTTAGTTCAAGTAATGGGGTTGGATCCATCGCCAAGTTAACAGTAATCACTGCATTCTTGTTATCTGGGTGCCATGCCATTGGCACAATCCAACTTGTGTTGCCACAGCCAACGCCAAACATGCCTGAGATGTGCACAAGTGGTGTCATTTCAGCAATATCAACCAACTCCTGTAACTTACGTTTGTGTCGTAGGTCGAACAGGTAGTTAAATAGCTTTGGTTGGTTTGTCTTCAATATTTTGGCAAGTTCAATGGTGGCGTATACATCAGCCATCGCATCATGCGCATTGGCGTGCTCAATACCATTGGCAACCGAAAGGTGCTCTAACTTAAAGCTTGGTAAATCATCTTCATTTGTCGGCCAATTAACGCCTTCAGGGCGTAAGGCAAAACAAGTACGCATAATATCCAGAAGATCCCAGCGAGAATTGTTGTTTTGCCAACTCCATGCGTAAGGGTCGAAGAAGTTGCGATAAAGCGTATAACGCGTTACCTCATCATCGAAGCGAATATTGTTGTAGCCAATTACACAGGTATTGGGCTTAGATAATTCAGCGTGAATGCGAGCAATGAACTCAGGCTCTGGCAACCCTTTTTCATGAGCTTCTTGCGGTGTAATCCCCGTGATTAGGCAAGCTTCTGGCGAAGGAAGGTAGTCAAGAGGCGGCTTACAGTAAATAACCAGTGGCTCGCCAATAACGTTAAGGTCCATATCCGTACGTACACCAGCAAACTGGCAAGGACGGTCAATCGACGGACTAGCGCCGAAGGTTTCATAATCTAGCCAAAACAGTGTTGGCTGATTTGTATCATTCATAGTCGTTTCCAGAAGCTATCGGTGAGTCATTTGTTGTTATTTTACAAAGGCTCATTAATGCACCAAGGATAGCTGTTAGTGTTAGAACTTATGTTAGTAAGTATCCCGCAACTTCCCTTAAAGAGGCAAGGCGGAAACATAAAATCATGCTTGAATTGAGAGAATCTGGCCGAAATCCATAAATTGCTAACGGGTTTGGAGGTAGCGGTGAGCAAGATTTCATCACTTTAGACGACTGTGTTAACTACTGGCTAAAATACTATATACCAAGCTTAAAAGAAGGTACTCAAGCACTCTATTACCCCCCTTCGCTAAAAATTACTTCCTTGGTACCTTCCCAGACAGAAACGTCGAAACCATACCCGCTAGGGGTGGATGCACACCTCTAGAAGAATGGTTAGATACAATAAGTGCTGAAAAGCCCAAAACAGCCAACTCAGTTTTTACCCAACTTCGTTCCTGCCTGAACTTCTGTAAAAGTAAATTCATTATTGAAAGAACAGATGTAGATCGGATTAAAAAGCAAAACGTTGGCATGAAGTCAGAGAATGGTACTCGTGTGCCTACTTGGTCTGAATTAGAACAAATATGGCTAGCGATGGAACGTAGCCGCGCAAGCACTGCCAACAAAACCCTTCATCAACTCACCATGCTATTGGGCAGTCGCCTTTCTGAACTCCGCCTCGCTCGCCGTTCCCACTTCGACATGAAAGCTGGCATTTGGACTGTTCCAAAAGAGCTGAGCAAAACCAACAAGCCAATTCGTCGCCCAATTCCAACAAAAGCCCGAGCCATATTAGAACGTGTAATGGAAAGCAGATTTATACAGAAGAAGGATGACGTGTTGTTCCCAGGGCAAAACCACAATACACCAATAACTATATCAGCCGCTAATTGCTATATACGCCGCATACGAGCCAACCTGCCACTAGAAGAGTGGCGTACTCACGATTTTAGGCGGTCGCTTTCTACAGGCGCCTCAGAACTTGGTGTGATGCCACACGTAGTAGAGAAGATGTTAGGCCATGAGCTGGGTGGGGTACTGGCTGTATACAACAGCATGATTGGTTAGATGAGCAGTTTGAAGGGTATGAGCTATATGCGAAGAAATTGTTTGATTATCTAGACAATAATGACGGTTAATACTTTCCAGAATGCCGTTCACGTGGTTTGATGGTTCTATTAATAGAGCGAACTCCATCGATAAACGCGAGAGAAGCGAAGTTGATTTGTATATTCGCCGAAACAGGAAGGTATATGAATCGAGTTCGTAGAATAAGATGTTATGGCTTTCTATAAAGTTTTAGGATATCTAGCATGTTTGAGTTTGTATTTGATAAATCAAGGATTGAAGCTTGGTTTAAGTGGTTAGAGGGGAATCAACAGGTAAATTTGCAAAAGTGCCTACCATTGAACTCTTAAAGCGGCTGCACCAACGAAACGAATATTTCATAAACAGCCATTTGCCCTTACGTGAAACGTTGTTACAGCAAACAGGTAGCAGCGAACTTAAACGTAAGTAGTTCCTTCAAGATCAGTATAAATAGCCAAAAGTAGGCTAATCCATGAGTGGCAGCCAGAAATTCGCGGAATAATCACCTTTTAATATGACTATTGAGTTTTACCAAAATAATGCTGATACCTTTTTTGACGGAACAGTGAATGTAGATATGACCCATATCTACCAAAAGTTTATTGAGAGCCTTCCTGCTGGGGCAACAATTCTTGATGCTGGGTGTGGTTCAGGAAGAGATACCAAAGCTTTCCTTGATATGGGATTTAAAGTTGATGCGATTGA
This sequence comes from Photobacterium makurazakiensis, assembly GCF_050336715.1. NCBI lineage: Bacteria > Pseudomonadati > Pseudomonadota > Gammaproteobacteria > Vibrionales > Vibrionaceae > Photobacterium > Photobacterium makurazakiensis. Next base: position 1,717 of record NZ_JAKJSJ010000046.1, on the reverse strand, counting down.
TGCTTCGAGTGAGATGGTTGAACGAGCCACTGCTCATACAGGTATTGACGTTCAACGGGCTCGTTTTGATGAGGTTGAAGTAGTTGAAAAGTACGATGGTATTTGGACTTGTGCCTCTTTGCTTCATGTCCCAGAAGTAGAGTTATTCGATACTCTAAATGTACTTGGTAAATCATTAAAGTCAGGAGGGGTATGGTATCTGTCGTTAAAGTATGGTGATTACCAGCGTGAAAAAGATGGTCGCCTGTTTACCGATCTCAATGAAGAGCTTTATGAAAATTTACTTCGACATCTCTCACAGTTTAAGTGTAAGCAGCTTTGGTTTACTGAGGGTTGCCGCCCTGGTCGTTCAGAGAGGTGGTTAAATGATATTTGGAAAAAGAAATAGTAATATTTTATCGTTTGCCATGTTAAGTATTATGGGTGCTTATTTTGGTACGTATTAACAGAGTGAATTTATTTTAAGTTATTGTTAATAATCATTTTTTATTGTTATAAATAGTGTTGGTATATTTCAATGACTCTAAGTGCTTCTGAACTATTCTCTTAGACTGGTTTTATGGTCACTAATATCTAAAATATCAGCATATGTTCTATAATTCTTGAAGCTTAGTTGGATCAAGGATATAGACAATGAGATATAAAGTGTTAATGGCACCGTTCACAGTGTTTATAATGTTGGAGTCTTTGGGGGCGAAAGCCGCAGATCTACAACTAGTAGGTAGAGTCTATGACCGAGATAATTCGAGAACATCAATAATCGATGCAGACCTTATCATTTCAGTCTCAGGTAAAGAGCCGGATGAATTAAATTATTCAGAGGAAAATGGGAAATATAATGCATTATCATATAACCGAAATGAGCCTATGGATGTTTATATCCATGCGACACATCCAGATTTCATATTACCGCAAGAAATAAAGTTCGAGACTGAAGAGTTTAGAGAAACAAAAAATATCAGATTGAAATATAAACCTGCTCTCGCGGAAGAATACTATAGTGAAGCTAGTGATCTCATGCTTTCTTCATCATCACCCAATGATATTGAGAAAGCTTTGCTGAGAACTAAAACCGCAATTGAGTTATCTCCACAGTCAAGGTATATATTATTTCAAGCTGATAATATAGGTAGATATTTATACAATAACAATGATCATAATAAATTACCTTCATATATTACAAATTTTTCAAAACTTGCTCCTGAAACTGAATTTTTTCAAAGTATGCCTAAGGCTATGAAATATGAATTTCTTTTGAAAATAGGACATGGTTTTTCGAGGGCAAAAGATTTAGAAAATTTAGCCGATAACTATAGGACGTACTTGAATTATTCAATAGAAGCCTTTGATGCAGCAATAAAATTAGATCCGACATTAGCAACAGCATATCAAGGTAAGTATCAATTACAGGGTAAGGTGGAGAATTACTTTGATGCAATTAGTACAATTGAAGTTTTTTTTGAAGTTAATAACCCTGTTAAATCAGAGAGAACTATAAAAGGTTTTTTGGTTGATTGGGCTACATACCTTAAAATGGCAACTCAAGTAAAAGGTAGCAATGAAGATATTAAACTTGTACAGTCTAATTCTGAATATTATTCATTATGGAAAAATTTTTATAATAGGTTAGAACAATATCAAGGCTACTTTAAATCGAAATCGATTAATGGAAATAAAAATCTTATTGATATACATAGATTAGCTTATGATATAATAC